>JAEYGD010000529.1 GCA_023402505.1 Actinomycetes bacterium | reverse complement strand
CCACCCCACCCGCCCCGCCCTCGACCGAAACGACCTCCGTTACCCGCCTGCGCCGGCAGATGTGGCAGGCGCTGCGCGACGCCGCCGGCGAACACGACATCGATCCGGACGTCGCCGATCGCATCCTGCACAACGTCGACCTGCCCGGACTCCCCCGCCGCTGGCAGGTCCGCCTCATCCTCCCCGTGAAGGTAGAGGTGACCGCCACCGGCCACGAGGATGCCTTCGACACCGCCGAAGACCTCATCGACACCGCCCTGGCCGGCGGCGGTCGCGACAGCAACATCGACTGGATGCCGCCACCCGCGACGACGCCACCCCCGGCGACCTGGACACCGCCGCTGACGAACCCCCAGATCTCCGATGACACCAAGCGGCCGACCCAGCCCGCAGGTGGTCACGACCGGCTCCTGGCGGGCCTAAGTGGCGGCGACTTGATCTATCCGAGAAGTCGAGCGTGACTGCACCCGGCCGCCGCTCCGGCGGACCCGACAGCGACATCCCCACATCGCTGGCCGGGGCGGCGGCCACCCACCGCCCGCGTAAGGGGAAAGGACCAGCCGCGGATGGTGCACCTCCGTCCGATACCCGCTGGCGTCACCGACGTGCTGCCGTGGCTGATCCGCCACCAATGTCGCCGCCGCCTATCCCCGACCGGACGGGCCCAATGCGCCAACCTGCACTGCCCGTGAGGCAAACCGTGACCGCCGCCGCGCCGCCCCAACGTCAACAGGAGGAGCATTCATGGATCCCGCGCCCGACGCCAAGGTGTCCCATCACGTCCTTAGCGTCGGCGACCCCGACTTCGGCAAGTCGCGGCTGCTGTCGCGGCAGTGCGACACCTGCATCTTCGCCCCCGGCAACCGTATGCACCTGGCGCCCGGACGGTTGCGCGACCTCGTCGCCGAAGCCCGATCGCGGGAGTCCTTCATCATCTGCCATGACACACTCCCGCACTACAAGGACCCCGAGGTCAAACCGGCCATCTGCCGCGGCTTCGCCGACCGATACCGCACCCAGGCACTGCAACTCATCGAGCGCCTTTTCGGGTTCGTCGAGGTCGACCCGCCGCAGCCATCCCACCCCCACACGACACCGCCGCGAGGCCTCCACCCGTGACTCGCGCGTCAGCGATCTCATCGCCGCTACGAGGACTCGACGTGTTCACCCTAGTTCGGCCACGGCCGGAGGGCGTGGCCGAGGCGATCGGCCGAGCGCCCCGGACGGCCCGTCGCTACATGTCGGCCCTCCACGGGAAGATGACTACCGCGACGGCCGTGGCCGCCGCCTAACCTGCCCAGCGGGGCCGGTGTCCACCACGGCCGCCGGCCCCGCCAAGCCCGTCTACCCCGCTACCCGAGGAGGCCCTCATGCCTTGGCGTCCGTCGCCCGCGTCCCTGTCCTACGCCCCGCCCACCTACCCGTCGCACGATTACCGAGGCGAGGGCGAGATTTTCACGATCCGCTGCGCTGGCGAGGTTGTCGGCCACCTCACCCGGAAGGACTGGGAGTCGATTGGCTGGCTTCCCCGGCCGGGCCTCAGCGAAGAGGCCGGGATCGTGCGCGAGATCGTGGAGGACATCCTCCGGCGCTTCGCCGCGGAGGGCCGCCCCATGGTCGACGCCTGGGCGGAGATCCTGAATACGGCCCAGCACGACCGTCCCGTCACCGGCCCGCTGGACGCCTTTCGGCACCCGCTGGTCAACGACTAGCCCGCCGGTCACCGCTGGCCCGGTCGCGCTGCCGGTCACCCCGCGCACTCGGTTTCCGCGTCGTCCCGCTCTGGCCCGCGCTCTACCCGACCGACGACCCTCACCGAGTCGGCCGCCTGGCCGGCCGTCTCCGCGAGGCGTACGCGTGGGACGGCCGCGACGGTCTGGCCTGGGAGCTACGCCGGGCCGTCTACGACGTAGCGCGCAACCGCGCCCGCACGCCCGAGGAGCGCCGCGCCCTCGTTGCCTGGACGCGCTACACGCTCGCCGGCGACGAGTCCGCGTGGCTCATGCACGCCAATGCATATCGTTGGTCGCACCCTGGCGCCTGTTCGATCGCCCCGCCGTGTACCGCGCCACACGTGCCGGCCCACCGACACTTCGGCCTCGGCCTCGCCGGTACGGTGCGCCGATGATCCGCACCCTCCTCCTGCCCGCCGTCGTGTTGCTGGCCGTCGCCGGATGCTCCAGGGGTAGTGAACCGAGCACCGCACCGACTAGCGCGGCACCGCCTCCCACCAGCGCCGCCCCCTCGCCCAGCGGAGCGCCCGGCGTCGACGGATTCGCCCAACGAGCCTGCCAGAAGAACACCGAAGCCCAGGGTGCCAGCGGGGACAGCCTCGACACGCTGGCTGTTGTCGCCCAAGAGGCGCAAGAGTCCACCGTGGAGGAGATCCGCCTGGCCGGCGCCATGCTGGACGAGCGGGTCAAGCTCGCCGTGGCGGCCAAGGGCGCTGATGACGAGGCCGCAATGGAGGCCCACGCGATTGCCGCCTCATTCGACCTGACTACCGCCTGCGCTAAGGCTGGCTTGGCCTACTAGCGCCAGACCAACGAAGCGCCCCCCGACTGGCGCCCGCGCCGGTCGGGGGCCCTTCCGGGGTCTACATGCCCGTCATCGCACCGCCCAGGCCCTCGTCGCGGGTAGTAACCGGAAAAGGCCTAGATAGGGCCTCGTGCGCCACCAGCTCCCGCCCGCAAGCCCGTCTATCCGCAACCGCGCGTCATTCCCTACCCCACCTCCTCGGCGAGCCGCTGGACCTCGGGGTCATGTCGGGTGTCACCGCAGACCCGTTTCCAAGAAGCCCGGGCACGTAATCTCAGGCCCTATGAGCGCCCACGAAGAAGACGACACGACGCCGCCCCGCTGGCCCGCCGACCTCATCAACGACCTCTGCGCGTGGGTGGCCGACGAGCTGGGCGAGCCGCACCCCGCGCCGCGCCGCACGTTCTGTCGGCCTGTCCCGACCCGCCGCCGCAGGCACGCTCGGCGCGCCTGAGCCCGTGGCCCAGGTCCCACGCCGTAGCGTCGGAGCGAAGGCTCCAGTGGACTGGCACCATGATCGCTGATCAGTTCCTACGTGCCTGTGTGCGGATAGCGCTGGAGGGGTGAATGCCGTATCTGCCCGACCTGACCACGATGTTGGCCGACCGCGCTCGGACCATCTGCGACGGCATCGAGTACGTCGTCGAGGCTCGTTGCGTTGGCGTGGTGGCGTTGCCAACCGGTCAGGTTGTCGCGTGCGATCCGTTGGTGGACGCGGATTCAGCGGCGCCCTTCACCGTTCCCGTTGCGCCAGGTCGCTATCAGCTGCGCGCATGGATCGCGACGGTCAACCAAAGCGGGAGCGAGCCGCAGGATCGCACCGCTGCTCTTCAACTCGTCATCACTGATCAGCCCACCGTGCGCTGGGAGCTGGCGCTGACCGACGGACAGGAACCCACCGAACTGGGAGCGGACGCGTTCTTCGGCTATCCCGTTGACGCGGGTGTCGGCACGCTGGCAGACATGGTGGCGGTGCGAGGGCTCGCCCGCTGGGAGTTCGACCAACTGGATGAGGTCTACATCCCGGCACAGGCGGCTCCTGCACCCGCCGCCATTGATGCCATCACCGACGAGCCCAGCGGAGCGAACGTGATCACGGTTAGCTCCGGTTGGGGCGATGGCTTCTACCCAACCTTCATCGGTTATGCCGCCAGCGGCGAAGTGACCAGCTACGTCACCGATTTCCTGGTCATCCCTGATCAGCGGGAATGAATCTGACCATCTGCTGCACGTAGGCCTCGCGGCTTCGCCGCACGGCGCGCGGCATGTCGTGGCGATCTGAGGTGCGCCAGACGATCGGATAGCAGATCGTGGCGCGCAGGAAGTTGGAGGGCGGGAAGCGCAGCCGGGAAGATCGGTGGCTGTGAGTGCTCTGGTGGAGGTGTCGAGTCCGGTCGACGTGCCGCGGCTTCGGGCCGTGCTCGGCACGGTTGGGCGGGTTCAGTTCCAGGTGCCGCTGTCCGAGGCGGATTACCGCACTCTCGCCGCGATCCTGGCGGAGCATCCGTCCGTCACGCTACGGGCGTACGGGTCGGATACCGAGTTGGCCACGCTGCGGTTCCTGCGGTGGTTTCCGCACCTTCGCCGGCTCAGCGTGGCCGACTTGTTTCACCTGACCGATCTCACCCCGCTGCACCAGTTGGGTGCCGACGTCGAGTTCCTCGACCTCGGCGAGACCCGCAAGCCTCTTGACCTCACCCCGGCCACCGCGTTTCGGAACCTGCGGGAACTCAGGGTCGCCTCACATCGCCGCGGTTTGCCGAACCTTCTCGACAGCAATCCACATCTGCAGGGTCTCGCGCTGTGGAGAATCCCGGTCGATCAGGTCCTTCCGGTTGTCACACTGCCGTACCTGCAGTCGCTGTCACTGACCCTCGGCTCCCTGACCGACGCCGGATGGCTCACCCAGTTCCCCACCCTGCGCTACCTGGCGCTGCGCAACGTCCGCCGGCTCACCAACCTGGAACCGGTGACGCGTCTACCCGCGCTGCAATGGCTGATCCTGGAGGCCCTGACCAGCGACCAGCTTCCCAGCTTCAGCCCCAGCACCGCGCTGCTGCGCGTCGACCTCGATGGAATGCGGCGACTACGCCAGCCCAACGCCCTTCACGGGATCGCCGCCGCACCCAACCTCCACGATCTCCAGGTCACCCAGTCGTCACTACCGGTCGAGGCGTTCACCCCGTTTACCGGCCACGCCACCCTGGCGCATGTTCGCGTCGGTCTCGGCAGCGAACGCCGCAACCGCGCGGCGGAACAGTTGCTCGGACGGACACCACCACGCGGCAACGCCTCCTTCGCCGCGACCCACGATCTCCTGTACATCCTGTAAGCCCGACGCGACCGCCGCGGACGGTCAACCGCCCCCCTGTTGTCGGGCACAGCGTCGATTCGACTGCCCACCCGTGCCGTGGTGACGCAACCGACCGCCTGAATCAAGGGCAACGCACTTTCGTACCTGTCGTCGAGTCGGCGCTGCCGGCCGCAGTGCGTTGCCGTCCGGACGAGGGCGCGTCGGCCGAGGCGAGCGTGGGTCTGCTTCTCAGCTCTGGCGCCAGCTGTACACGAGGCGCGGCTTGATAGCGATCCACTCGCGCAGCTGCGCGGCGAGGCGCGCATCGCCGAGCCCCGGAGATGCAGCGTTGACGTGGTCCGTCCCGCGAGCCGGGGCGTGCGCTGTCGGACCCACCCGTGGTGTTCCCGCGATTCGCCTATCTCCAGCCCTCTCATCGCCAGATAGCGGGCACCGGAGGCGAGCAGCGGCTTCACGAGGCGCGCAGCGGGTCGGCGCGGCGGCTCGCGTGGTGCCCGTGGGGTGTGCGCTGCGGGGAGGGTGGCCAGTACCGTCGGACAGTGCGTTCGGACCGGCCGATCTTCGCGGCGATCTCGGCCGGATGCATCGACGGGTCGTGCCGGTACCAGTAGGCGACTGCCGCCGACGTGTCGGAGCGTGTCGCGGCGTGCCCGTCGCGGGCGCCGGCCGGCGCCGCCGCTGCTGATTCATCATCGGACTGCTGGTCGCGACGGTTGTCGTCAAGCAGGTCGCGCTTCGCGGGCACGCTGCGACGATCGTCGCTGGGCGGCTCGGGCGCGCCGGCGGGCCGTGCGGCTGCGCGTACGCGGACACCGCGTGCCCCAGACGTGGGGGAAGCCGGTTGCGCGGGTGCCGTGGCGGCGATAGCGGGTGACGGCACGGCGGACGGTTCGGCGGCAGACAGCGGTTCGGTAAGGATGGTGGCCTGATGTTGGGTGGCGGAGGCTGAGCCGGACGTCGGCGTTGCCACGGTCGGCTGGTCGTGGTCGGCGGGCACGGCGGGTCGTGAAGCGCTGGCGGGGGCGGTGGCGCGGAGGTGTCCGGTGATCTCGACCAGGCTGATGCTGGCGACCACGACGAGCCCGTCGACGGAGATCGGCAGGAGGTAGGCGGCGCCGGCGGCGGTCTCGCCGTAGCGGGCGGCGACGCCGGCCATGTGCCAGTAGCTGACCCAGGCGGCGATGCCGGCGATGACGGCGGTCGCCAGCAATCGCAGGATCGCCAGGGACCTGCGGTGGCTGGGCACCCGCGAGATCAGCTCCACGGTGAGCAGCAGCGCCAGCGGCGGCCAGGCGGCGATGATCTGGCTGATCAGGTTGGGTCGGGCGTGTAAGACGTTCGCGGCGATCGAGGCGGTGACGCCGAGGGTGAGCCCGGCGCGGACCGCCCACCGCAGCCGCCTCAGCCGGGTGGCTTCGGTACGGCTGCGCGTGGTCAGGTGGTCGGTGCCGGTGGGAGCGGGCAGCGGTGTGGTGGTCATGCCGCGGCTCCGTTGTCGGGCGTGGGCCGCAGCTGTGGGCGGTGTCGGGCGTGTTGTATCTGGGCCACGAGGTCGTCGGCGAGGGTGATGGTGTCGTCGCTGGGTTCGGCGTCGATGTCGCCGAGGGCGCGGGTCAGCGCGCGCCGTAGGGCGCGGATCGGGTCGGCCTGCCCGAGCGCGGCCCGGGCGCGCATGGCCTGTTGGTACAGCTGCTCGGTGTACGGGTTGTGGCGGATCGCCGCGTCCAGGACGGTGAGCTGCTCGGCCGGGTTGCCGGCGAGGGCATCGGCGAGCGCCAGGTACGCGTCGAGTGCCTCTTGGCGGACCGCTTCGCGGTACGGCTCGATCCACTCGTAGTCGGCGCCCTCCGCGAGGTGGCCGCGGTAGGTGTTCACGGCGCGGCGCAGCGCGGCAATGCGGTGCTGGGGGTCGGTGGCCTGGTTGGCGTCGCGGATCGCGGCCCGCATGCGCCACAGATCAACGTCGACGGTCTCCGGGTTGAGGGCGTAGCGGCGGTGGGGGTGGGTGAGGTAGCTGCCCGGGCCGCCGGTGCGGCGCATGGCGGCCCGCAGGTCCGACACGTAGGTGTACAGCCGCCCGGGAGCTTTGCTGGCCGGGGCGTCGGGCAGCAGATCGTCGAGGATCGCCTCCACAGTGGCGGCGCCGTCGTGCACAGCGAGATACACCAGCACCTCCACGGACTTCTTGCGCAGCGGGGGCGGTGTCGCGCCGTCGACGATGCCGGGCGCGCCGAGCACGGTCACCTCCACCCGGCCCGGGTGTCGGTGCGCATCGCTGTCGGGTGTGTCGCCGGTGTCCGAGGCGTCAGCGGTGGCATCGGGCTTGGCACCGTGGATGTGGTGCCGGCCGGCTGCGGTGTCAATGGCACCGGGGTCGGTGTCCTTGTCGCGGTGGCTGCGGTCGGCGTTGTCGCCCATGCCCGAGGTGGTCGAGTTGGGCGTGGCCGGCGGGTTGGCCGTCTCAGCCCGTGACGGACCGGTGGGCGGCGGCGTCACCACCCGTGGTGGCCGCCCGACGGACGGCCCGGGCGCGCTCGGTGCCGACACGACGGACTCGATGCGGGCCAGGTCCGGCGGCTGGCCGGTGTGGGACTCGGCGAGTGTGGTGAGCAGGTCGACGGTCTCGGCGGCGTGCAGGACGGTGAGCCGGCCGATGTCGGCTGGGTGGGAGCCGGAACGGGGAGCGCTGTCGGCGGGGGTGGTGGTGCCGTCGTCGGCGACGGTGACGGTGTCGCCGGGCGGCCACGGGCCGAGGAGCACGCCGTGGATGTCCAGGCGGCGGCCTTGGGCGAGAGCGGCGGCGACGCGGGCGCGGTCGTGGTGGTCGACGGCGTCGGCCAGCAGCAGGACCGGCGCGACGGGTTCGGTGTGCGGGTTGGTGGCGCGCAGGTCGGTGATGGTGTCGGCGTCGTGGTGGTGGAGCAGGCGGGTGCGGTGCATCGCCTGTTCTTCGAGGACGCGTACGGCGTCGTCGAGGCTGGCGGTGACGGTCAGCCTCGGTGTGCGCGGCACGAAGACCCCGGCGCCGAGCAGGGTCGCCGCGGTCGCGGACGGTATGACCACCTGGGTGCGGGCGTCGGGGTGGTCCTCGTCGCTGGTGGCGAGGGCGGCGGTGAGGAAGCCGCGGGCGGCGGCGTGCGCGCCGGGCCCGGCAAGGCCCAGCCCGGCCGGCGGCCACACCGCGGGCGTGGGGTGTCCGATGGCCGGCGCCACCGGCAGTCCGGCGGCACTGTCGCCTGCACTATCGGGACAGGGGGCGGGAGTGGGAGCGCCGTCGGAGACACGGTCGGCGGGATCGAGGTCGGGGTCGGCGGATTCGGGCTGGTCGCCGAGGTGAACGGTGTCGTGCTCGTCGTGACGTGCCGTGTCGCCTGTGGCGGCGGTGCGGCGCAGGCCGCGGCGGATCTGTCCGACCACGCGCGGCATCGGCGCAAGGTCCGAGTCGTCCATCCGGGACGCGGTCGAGGCTCGGCGGGGCGCGTGTCGGCGTTGCCGGTGCGCCCAGACCAGCGCCACGGCTGCGGCGACGGCCATTGCGAGGCCGACGTCGACCCAGCTTCCGCTGGGCAGGGACACGCCGGGGCGGGACGGCCTGCCGGTGGCGCTGTCCGGACCATCGGTGGTGGTGGCTGGCGGGGCCGCGGTGCCAGGGCGCGCCTGGCTGGCAGTGGGCGCGCCAGCGCCGGGAAGGCGGGGCGTCATGGTGGCTGCTGGTCCGGCATCCTGCGACGCGGTGTTGGCGGGCGACGGCGTCGATCCGGGTAAGGGCTGCGCGGTGGGAGGCGGTGCCGGCGGGGTGGGCCGGGGCGGCCGTTTCGCCGGCGCGGTGGCGTCGGCGGGCAAGTCGAGAGTCCAGCCGGGGTAGATCAGGTCAGGGTCACGCAGCGTCCCGCCCACGTCGGGAAAGTGGGTGCCGCGGTTGAGGGCAAAGATTTCCGGCCAGCGGTCGTCGTCGCCGAGGCAGCGCTGGGCGATTGCGGACAGGGTGTCCCCGCGGGCAACGGTGTAGGTGGCGGGAGCGTCCCCGGCACGGGCAGCTGATTGGGTCGGTGTGCTCCGATCGATGGACAGCAACGGCGGGTGGTGTGTGCTGTCGCCGCTGGTGGCGTCGGGTGCGGCGTGGGCGGGCGCGGCGCCGGCGGCGGCGCTGACGGCGGTGGCGCCGAGCATCAGCGCGGCCAGGTGCTGCAGCGGGCCGGGCAGGCGCACCGTCGGTAGCCACCGCAACGCGCGGGCGAGCCGGTGGTATCCGCGCACGGCAGCGGTGGCGGCCAACAGCGCCCAGATCCCCCACGCCCCGGCATGAGCGAGGGCAAGGATGAACCCCCTGTTCACAGGTTGCCGGATGATCGCTCGCACCGCGTCGGTGGACGGTACGTCCACAGCCGGCAGTCCGACGTGGTGAACCAGCGCGGCCGGCACAGCGGCGATGAGGATCCCGTAGCTGAGTATGGCGGCCACCGATGATCCGCGAGATCTCATCGCCTACCTCCCGTCTCCCCCGCCCCGGCATCCGCTGCCGTTCTTGCGGGTGGCGAATCGACGGTATGGGCGGGCGACGTCGCTGGCGGCGGTCAGAGGACTGACAGCACCTCACATCACCTCACGGGACCTCACAACCCCAGGTCAACGCCCCATGGCTGTCACACACCACGGCGGA
Organism: Actinomycetes bacterium; assembly: GCA_023402505.1. Taxonomy (GTDB): domain Bacteria; phylum Actinomycetota; class Actinomycetes; order Mycobacteriales; family Micromonosporaceae; genus Micromonospora. Next base: position 31,406 of record JAEYGD010000529.1, on the reverse strand, counting down.
ACGCGGCCGCGTGCCGCTCGGCGACGGGTTAGCGCCTCCCGAGTTGAGCCGAACCAGGCAGGCCCAGACGAGAATTCAGCGATCATGGGCACGTTGTGCCGGGTCGGGGGACCTGGGCCAGCGCCGAAGCGCCTCTGGCCCAGGGGTGCCGAGCCACGGACCGCCTTTTTGATCACCGAATAGCATCGGGCAGATCCTTCTGTCGGTCCTGCCCGACAACGCGGAAACCATCATCGCCAACGGCGAAACCGACGTCGACTACGCCAACGCGTCCCTGGAACTTCGGGGCCCCGACGGCAAAGCGTTCTACTTCGCGTGGGACGACAACTCCGACGAGGCCGTCGACGAAATCACCGACCTGCTGATCGACCTGCGGCAAGCGATGATCGAAGACGGCAGCGACCCCTGGTACGGGTTCACCATGGCCGTCCAGCGTGACGGCGCCTTCGAGGTCGACTTCTCGTACGAGCCTCCCACTGACTGACGGGGACGCTCCGACCGGCGTCGATGGCCGCCGGAGAGTCCCGCGATGGCCCGATTAGGCCTCTTCGCCGTAGGGTCTTCCCATGCTTGACGCTGCCGAGGCGGTCCAGATAGCGACGCAGTTCCTAGCCCGTCGCCTCGCAGAGCTTAATGATCAGCGCGAACTACCCGGTGTGCATGACGTGACCGTTCGGCAGGTCGCCACTCCGGAGGGTGAGAAACCTTACCACATCGTGAGCTTCGGCTGGCCGCTTCGGGTAGCCGTTGATCAGGAAACGGGTCACCCGGACATGCTGCGATAAGCGGATCTCCTCGTCGGGCAGTCGCCAGACCGTCCAGCCTCCCCGGACGGGACAAGGTGGAGCGCGTCACCAGCCGAACGACCTTGCCCCGTCCGGGGAGGCTGGTAGCCCTGGTGGTGCCCGGCGAGGTGATCCGCGGCTGATCTCGGAGGAGGGTCGGGGTTCGGGGCGGAGCCCCGAGGTTCTGTTGTCCTAACCTGGCACGATGACCGGCTCCGGAACCGCTCTCGTTGCTTCCTCGATTTCGGCAGTGGTGGCCATGGCGGTCGTTGGGCTTCAGTACTCGCTCGAACGTCGCCGTCAGCAACGAGCTGACAGAGCCCAGCGGCTCGCGGCTTTCTTCGCTGCTACCCATGCGTTCGTTCTGTACCTCGGGCCCTTGGCGCGGGCACCTCTCGCAAAGAAGGAGCAAATTCTGGCGGACGCTCGGGATCTGGAAGACCGTCTTAGCGCATGCTTCGCCCAGGTGCGGCTCCTTGAGGACCGCGAGATCGTGGATGCTGCCACACGCTTGGACCGGGAACTGGTCCGCCTAGAAGGCAGGGCCCGCGAGAAGCAGTGGTCGAGGACCGATTGGCGTGAGGCCAGGGCTGGGCTCTCCGAGCCGGTGAGTACCTACCAGGCGCTCGCCCGCAAGAAGTTGGGAGCCGGAAGGTTGTGAGCCTGCCTTGGATGCCCTCGTCTCCCGGCCGGCCCGGCCGATGCCGGCCGGAGATCGCCAGCAGGCCGGGGCCCGGCCGGCGCGGCCCGCTTGCGGGCCGCCTTGATCCTTAAAGAGGTCAATCCGGCAGTATCGAGCGGCCTACACGTGTCGCATCCCGGCTGATGGTTACACCTGCTCCCACCTGATGCTTTACGCGTGCTGCTAGCTTTGCCCTTCGCCGGCTACTCGCGCATGGGAGCACGCATGCCGAACCTTGCCCTCATCGGTGGGCCGCTAGTCGACCTGTCCTCCCCTGCGGCGTTTCTGGCAAAAGCGACAGGCCTGCAGGTCATCAGCCCCGGCAATGTCTGCCGTGAGCACGTGCAACTGCGGACGCCGCTAGGCGAACAAATGAACCGGCATATGCAAGCCGGGCACCTCGTCCCAGATGGGCTGATCACGAAGGCCATCTCTGACGCCCTAGCCGACGTTGATGGCGGCTGGCTGCTGCTCAACTACCCGCGCAGGATCGGTCAGGCGGAGCTGTTGGCGCAGAGCGGCCATGTACCCGACACGGTGATCGAGCTCGTCTTGACGGAGAACGAGCTCGGCCCCACGGTCCGCCGCCGGGTAGAACGCCAGATAGAACTGGACCCTAAGCAGGCCGAGCGACGCCAGGAGCTGCTGCTGTTGTACTCGCACTACCAGGAGGACTACCAGGAGCGGGTCGAGCCGTTGCGCGCTTACTACCGGACTCGCGGCGTGTTGCGGACCACCAGTGGCCTTGGCGACTACGAGGAAGTAGCGGCCAGGCTGCTTCCGATCGCTGCCGGCGCCGGCGCCGGCTAGTCCCGCACGACCCCGGGTCCTCGGTCGGCAGCTGGCAACTAGGGTGCCGAATCAGCCGGTCGATCGAGAAGAGCGTCGTGGTGCCAGTCCGCTTGGAATCGATATCGCGTGCACCGCTTCGCCAGCGACCGCGGCCGAGCCTCGGCAGGGCATATGACTAGTTCCGCCAAGGGAAAGGCGGATCCAGGGGGCCAGCATCCCGCGGGAGCTGTTTGGAAAAGTATCGACACAAGGGATGCGCTTCCATCCAGTTGCGGCGGGGGGTGACCGTGACGACGTTGCCGCCGCCGCCCACGCCACCTGGTCCAGCATCGGCGGCGCCCGGGCACACCTTCACCGACACCACCACCGTCACGGTCGCTGACCCGGTGCGGGCGATCGATCACATCGCCGGACGTCGCCGTCACCGCCCTCCAACAGGGCTGACCCTGCTCAGGGCTGCCTGCCACGTCCTGCCCCGACCGCATCGATGACCTTAGTCGTACCGCCGCAGGTGACCCCCGCGCCCCGTATCCGGCACCGGTTTCGAATTTCCTCGCACACCCGCCACTTGGCACCACTTCCCGGAGCAGCCGTGCCGCCGTGACCCGCCCGTGGAAGGAACAGTCGCTGCCTGGCCACCCGCGGTCTCAGCGTTTCGTGACCGCCGGGGGCTTGCCGCGGGTCCAGTTGGCGCCGACGAGGTGGATTTGGTCCTCGTCGGATGGTGGGCGTCCGTCTCCGCAGTTGATCTTGGCGTCGTGGTCGGTGATTATGTCGGTGGCGTCAGGGCTATAGACGTCGCGCTTAAGGAAGGTGAAGTACGTCGTCTGGTTCAGCACGACCGGCGCCGGGCGGCCGACCCAGCCGCCCCACAGCACAGTGAGCTGGTATCTCTTGCCGGGCTCGCCGGGCTCGACCTTGGCCCAGACCATGCCGTAGCCGAGGCCGTGCACGCCGAACTCGCAGTGCGCGGTGCGGACGCCGGTCTCCTCGACCTGCATGGCGGTCATCGTGAACAGCAACCCGATGATCGTGGTGAGCGCGGCGACCCGCCGGAAGCCCCGCGGCCGCAGGTGCTGTTGTCGCCACCGCGCCCCGAGAACGATCAGCCAGATCAGCGCGACGGACGAGGAGAGCAGGAGTGCCATTCCGAGGGAGTTGTTGATCTCGTAGGGTAGCGCCGGCCGGAACAGCATGACCGCGACGGCCAGCACCACGCCGGCGACGCCCAGCACGTTGCCCAGCGTTTGTCCGTTCCCGTGTGGCTGGCCGCCGCCGGTGGAGGTGGTCATCGCTTCTCCCGAGGTGGGTGCAGGTTCAGCAGGACGGGACGTGGTTGTCGAAGTACGGTGTGCCGCGCAGGCTGCCGGAGGTGTTCCCGTTGTTGTAGAAGACGTCCGCGGACGCCCAGTAGGTGTTGTTCCACGGGCTCGACGCGATCCGGTACCAGGCGGTGTTGCCGTTGGCGACCCGGAAGCCGTCGACGCGGCATGCGATCTGCACGGTCGTGCCAGCCGGAATCATCGGCCCCGGCGTGCCGCCCGCATTCTGCGGATTCGTCCAGGTGTGCGTCTCGCTGCCGGTGGTCTCTGCGAAGGTCGCCGTGGGCGTCGGCGGGTGGGCGTGCGCGGTCTCGGTGGCCTGCTGAACGAGGGGCGTGCTCCAGTTGCTGAGGAGCCGGACGGCGCTGTACATCGTGTCGGCCTCCTTGAAGCAGGCTTGGAGGTTCGCGTATTGCGTCCAGTCGCTGAAGCGGTAGTTGCAGATGGACTTCATCTCCACCCGGAACCGGTCGTCGATCCACCGGCGGGTGCCCTCGTCGCGCCCGAGCGCCAGGCCCTTTCCAAAGTTGCGGTAGCCGAAGTCGTGCTGCTGGCAGGCCGGGTGGAACAGGTTGCGCCAGCCCGTCGGGACCGGCCCGCTGCAGCTGTCGGTGTCCCAGTCGAATTGGTGGTACGGAACCGGCTTCGTGCACTCGGCGGTGGAGTCACAACCTGCGGCGAGGAAGTTCTCCTTGCGCTCGGCGAACTGCCGGTTGCCCAGCTGCATGGTCTCCTTGGCGTAGCGCACTTGCTCGGCGCGCTGCACTGCGGTGACGGCCTGGGCGGACGAGGCGGGCGTCACGATCGCGGCCAAGGCACCAGCCGCGACCAACCCAGCCAGGCGGCGCCACGCCGTAAGTGCTCCGCCGCGCGGGTCGCGGTGGCCGGGGACCGCGGCCTGCCGAGACGTGTCGTTCATAGAATCCTCCCGTTCACCGATTCCTCGACGGCACAACAGAGGGCGCGGCATTACGCCCTCGGAAGCCGAGCGAGGTCCACTCCTTGTTGGAGCGGCTGAGTCGAGTGTGGGGCGCGAACGGACCTGCCGTTGTCAGGTGTTCACCCGTCAAACGGCTGTGACCAGCGTCGATACAGTGGCCTCACTGTAGCTGTTGACGACGGGGTGGTCGCGGATGCTATACGTCCACGAAGGTCCTTCTTCTGAATCCGTGGAGCCGGGAGGCGGGCAGCCGGGCTCTGGCGATGCCGTCCGAACACTCCGCGAAGGCGGCAGGAAATACGCCGCCATGATCCGGGTGGTCACGCTGCCGATCGCCGCGACCGTCGCGGTGGCCGCAGCCGACTCCACAGAGATGCGGTACGCCTGCGCCGCGGCCTGGGTGCTGCTCTCGGCGTGGAGCGTCTCTTACGCGTGGCGTGTCTACCATGGCCCGCCACGCTGGGTGACCGCCGTGGATAGCTGCGCGCTGGCCACGCTCGCCCTCGCCACCCCCTGGCTCGTCTCGCCCGGCTGGCTGAGCAGCGGAAAGTCGTGGGTGGTGCCGTTCAGCACGTTCGCTTGCGTGGCTTACCAGTACTACGAGCGGTGGTTCTTCGGCGGCCTCGCCGCGCTGCTCGTCATCGCCGGCATGGTCACCGGGACGGTCGCCGGCCGCCCAGACGGCTCGGGGGCCGACGGTCTGATCACCGCCTGCTGGGCCGTGGTCGTGGCGGGCCTCGCCCGGCTGCTTTGGACCCTGGTTCACCGCGGCGGCGAGCTGGCTGACCGGAAGATCGCCGAGGCGGAGACGGTCCGTCGGCAGCACCGGATCGCGGCGATGGTTCGCGCCGACGAGCAGGCTTCCAACCGGGACCTGCACGACAGCGCGGCCACCACACTGCTGATGGTCGGCCTAGGCGAGATCAGTCCGAAGATCCCCGAGCAGGCGGCCCGCGATCTGGAGATGCTGCGAGCACACAGCGAGGACCGGGCGCCCCCTCGGACCGATTTGTGTGGCCTGCTCGCTGCCGCCTGCGCGGACGTGCCCTTCCCGGTCACCCGGACCGGAGCGGTGCAGCTGCTCGTACCGACGAGCACGGCCCGAGCCATGGCCGGCGCGGCTGTGGAGGCGCTGACCAACGTCGGACGGCACTCCGGGGCAGGCCGCGCCGAGGTGTACGTCGCCGAGGACGGTGACACGGTGACCGTCGAGATCCGGGACTCGGGCCGCGGGTTCGACCCGGGTCGGGTGCCGGCCACCCGGCGAGGTGTCCGGGACTCGATCGTCGGCCGGATGGCGGAGATCGGCGGGATCGCCGTCATCGACTCGGCGGCACACTGCGGCACCACGGTTAAGCTGAGGTGGGTCAATGCCTGACCAGGAACACCTCGCCGAGATCACCCAGCGGTTGCAGCATGGCCTCCGGATCGCAGTGGTCACCATCGCCGCGGTCATTCTGATCCTGCCACTGAGCTTCGCCCGCAACCTCGATCGCTACCACCCACTGTGGCCTCAACTTCTCGCGTACGCGGTGTTGAGCGCCGTAGTTCTCGCCGAGATCGTCCTGGTGTCCCGCCGCCGCCCCTGGTCACGCCTGCGCTGGGCGGCCCTGGCCGTAGTCCTGGCCGCGGACCTGCTGTCCCGCTGGTTCCTGCCCGCCGGAGCCGCGGTCACTTCCGCCGACTGGATCTTCGGCGCGCTGGGCTGGACGGGCGTGATCCTGCTGCTCGACCGGCCGCTGCGCTACCTGGCGGCGTTCCTCGCCATTCACGAGACGGTGACGCTCGCCGCGATCGTGCTAACCGGGGCAGGCACCCGCGACGTGCTGCTCAACTTCGTCGCCGGGTCCCTGGGCACCATCGGGTACCCCCTGGCCAGCGGTATCGCCGCGCTGGCGCTGCGCGGGGTAGCCCGGACCGCGGCACGCGCCACCTACGAGGCAGAGGAGAACCGCACGGCGGAGGAGATCGGGGCGCGGATCCACGAGAACCGCCAGGAACGGTTTGCCACCCTCGACGAGTCCGCGGGGCCGCTGCTGCGAGGCCTGGCTGACGGTACCCTCGATCCCGCCGACGAGAAGGTGCAGCGGGCCTGCGCGATCGAGGCTGCACGGATGCGTCGGCTCTTCGCCGAGACCGACACCATCGAGGAACCGCTGGTGCACCTGCTGCGGGAAGCGATCGACGTCGCCGAACGCCGGGGAGTGGCCGTCGACCTGGACCCGCTGGGCAGCTGGCCGAAGCCGCCGCTGTCCGTCTGCCGGGCGCTCACCGACGCGGTTCTCCCAGCAGTTACCTCCGCGTCATCCTGGGCCCGGATCCGGGTGGTGGGCATCCCGGGCCTCCTGTCGGTGAACGCGGTAGCCGACTGCGGCATCATGGCATCGACCCCTGCTGGCGATTCGACAGTGCATGTCATCGTGGTCTCAGAGAACGACACGACCTGGGTGGAAGCGCAATGGGCGACCGGCTTTTGACTGTCGTACTGATCGAGGACCACCCGGTCGTGCGAGACGGCATCCGCCTGTGGTGCATGCAGGCCAACCCGCCCATCGAGCTGGTCGACGCCGGCGACCGGGTGGCCGATGCCTGGACCGGACCCGGCGCCGACGCCGACGTTGTCATTCTCGACCTAGAGGTCGAGGGAAACCGCCAGTTCAGCGCCGTCTCCCGGCTCGCCGAGTCCGGGCGGCAGGTCGTCGTGTATACCCAGCATGCTGATGGCGCGACCGCCGCCGAGTGCATCGACCGGGGCGCGCTTGCCTATGTGACCAAGCTGGAGGGCGAGGAGCATTTGATCGCCGCTGTACGGGCGGCTGCGGAGGGCCTGCCCTACACCCCGCCCTCGCTCAGCGGTGCCATCGTGGTGGACCCGAAGCGGGCGAAGCTCTCCCCGCAGGAGATCGAAGCTCTGCGCAACTGGTGCGTTTCCTCATCGAAGGCCATGGCCGCTGCCCGCATGCACATCTCGGTGAAGACACTGGAGAAATACATCCAACGGGCGCGCGCCAAGTGCGCCAATGTCGGGCGGCCGGTACCGACGAAAGCGGCTCTTGTGGTTCGGGCGCTCGAGGAGGGCTGGATTTCCAAGGATGACCTGGAGGAGTAGCTCAGCCACTGACATGGAATGCGCTGACGATACCGACATGGTCGCGGGACGCCGTGATCAGGTCACCGACGGACATTCGGTGATGCCGAGCGACCGCAGGGTGGTAGTCGAGCACCTGCCGATCTGATCCTGGCTGCCATCCGGTCGTCGCCGGTCAGCGCGACTCTGCGGCCCCGCCTCGGTGGTCGCTGTTGATGATCTACTGAACGACCTCGCGACGCACTCATCGGCTTCTTATCTACTGGTGCCACGACCGCAGCCCGGCCAGGCTAGGTCGAGGTGACCGGCGGGGTCGCTCTCTCATCGGCTGCCCGCCGTAGTTTCTGGTGTGGCTCTCATTTGGCGTGCGTCCGCCGGTCACCGTGGCGGGGAGAGGCTCAAGAGGGGTCTGCCCAGCTCAAAGAAGCGTTGCCCTCCTCGCCGACATCGACTCGGTCTGGTGGAGGAGGACGGCGTGGGAGCAGTCATCATCGGAATGGATCCGCACAAGCGATCGGCGACCATCGAGGTCATCGACCAGGCGGAGAACGTGCTGGCGCAGGGCCGGTTCGGGACCGACTCCGAGGGCTACCGCACGATGCTGGCGCTGGGCCGGCGGTTCGGACAGCGGGTCTGGGCGGTGGAGGGCAGCAACGGCATCGGCCGCCACATCGCCCAACGGCTGGTCGCCGACGGTGAAACGGTGCTGGACGTGCCAGCGAAACTGTCCGCCCGGGCGAGAGTGTTCGCCACCGGCCAAGGCCGCAAGACCGATCCCGTCGACGCGCACAGCGTTGCCGTGGCCGCCCTGCGGACCACCGGGCTGCGGCAGGTGTGCGTCGACGACGCCACGGTGGCGCTGCGGCTGCTGGCCGACCGCCGGGACACGTTGGGTCAGGCCCGCACCGAGACGATCAGCCGCCTGCACACCCTGCTGCTGGAACTGGTACCCGGCGGGGCGAAGAAGTACCTGTCCGCCCCGCAGGCCCGCGCCCTGCTCAACACGGTCCGCCCCCGCGACATCGTCGGACGCACCCGACGCCAGCTGGCCTCCGAACTGATCACCGAACTCGCGGTCATCGACAAGAAGATCAAAGACGCCGACCGGCAACTCAGCGAGCTGGTCAAGGCCACCGGCAGCAGCCTGCAGCAGCTGCACGGCATCGGCCCCTCCGGCGCCGCCCGGGTAATCGGCGACATCACCGACATCGCCCGCTTCGCCAGCCGCGGACATTTCGCGTCCTGGAATGGCACCGCCCCGCTGGACGCCTCCTCCGGCGACCACACCCGCCACCGGCTCTCCCGCGCCGGTAACCGGCGCATCAACCGAGTCCTGCACATCATGGCCGTGGTGCAGCTGCGCCACGACACCGAGGGACGGCGCTACTACCGGCGCAAGCTGGCCGCCGGCAAGAGCTCAATGGAAGCCATGCGCTGCCTGAAACGACGGCTGTCCGACCTGGTCTACCGACAGATGATCAACGACGCCACGCGGGTCGGGACGGGCCCGGGAGGACAACGGGGAGCGTCTCTGCAATCCAGCGCGGCTGACCCAATCCCCACGGTCAACTCTTCGGAGAAGTCACTTCCCGGACCCGCCAGAACCCAGCGTAGGACACGCGCCGGCGCCCGCTCTTGACATAGAGGGGAGCCAGATCCGGATGTCCATGCGAAGGGCTCGTCGAGGAGTGAACCTGGACCCGGCTGAGCTCGGAGCTGGGCCGCAGCACCTGCGGCGCTGCGACTCCGTCCGCGTGCCGGCACGCTGGCCGACGGTGGCCGCTGGTCGATGTGCGCGGCTAAGGCCCGGCCATGGCTGACTTCGAGGGGGACAACCTGAGCGGCTCGCGCTTCATGCGCGTGGACCTGACAGGTTCCGAGTTCCGCGCCGCCGACCTCTTCCGCGCCCGATTCCGCGGTGTCAAATTGAGCGGCGTCGTCATGCGTGGCGTCGAGTTGGCCGACGTTCGGATCGACGGCGAGATCCAGAACGTTCTGATCAACGGGTCGACGTAGCGCCCCTCGTCAACGCGGAACTCGACCGGCGCGACCTGACCGGGCCAGGATGGGCCCCACTGATCCCGCCGGCTTCCGGCAAGCGTGGGACATCGTCGAACGGCTCTGGGACAGCACCGCCGAGCGGGCTCGCGGGCTCGAGGTCGGGCTCCTGCACCAGTCCGTGAACGGCGAGTGGTCGTTCGTCAAAACCCTGCGGCATCTGGTGTTCGCCACTGACGCCTGGGTGCGGCGGGCGATCCTCGGCGATGCCTCACCGCGGGATCCACTCGACCTGCCCTGGGACGAGATGCCTGGCACCCCGGGAATCCCGCGAAACCGCGAGGTGCGCCCATCGCTTGACGAGGTTCTGGCGCTGCGCCGCGACCGGATGGCGTCCGTGCGCACGTTGATCGACCGCCTGACCGACGAGTCCCTCGCGGCTCGAACCGAGCCGGTCGAGGGGGCCGGCTGGCCACCGTCGGAAAGTTTCCCGGTCCGAGAGTGCATGCTGATCGTCCTCAACGAGGAGTGGCATCACCGGCAGTTCGCCGAACGAGACCTCGACGCCCTAGTGACAGACGTCAAACGGCAGGAGACCAGATCGCCGTTCTGACCGACTGTCTGGTCGTCGGCACGACTGGCGGCACGACAGGGCTGCGCCGTACGGGCGGTCGGCGGCAGTAGCGGACGTTCTATTGGTCTGGGCGTCCGGCGGTCAGGTGGATATGACGTAGCCCCGAACTGAAGGCGGCGACGTGGTCGGCGGTGCCGTGGTGCGCTTTCGACGGTGTGAAGCGGCCTTCGTTGACTGCGACGTCGTAGGCGCCGCCGTGGGGGTACTCGGCCAGGATGCCGGTCACGTGGTGCTCGGCTGCCCAGGCAAGTCCGGCCTCCAGCGTGTCGAACACGCCGGAGGCGTGTCGGGCGCGGTCACCATGAAAGATCCAGACGGTTGGCATGAGCGAGCTGCGCTGGTCGGCGGTGGGCCTGCGGTGCAGGCCCTCGGGCGTGAACGAAAACGAGCCGGGAAAGTTGCCTGGCCGGTGACGTACGGCGAGCACCATCGGTTCGGGGTGGACGCCCCGCATACTCGTCTCGGGTGCGGTGCTCGCGGCGGCATTCCACAGGTGGACGCAGATCAGGTCGTCGCCGCGATCGGCGGTGGTGTAGGCAAGGGTTTTGGGGTAGAACCGGCTGGTTCCGCCGATCCACAGCGACGGGGGCCCGAACGTCTCGATGACCTCGGGCAGCGTGCGGTCCTGCGTCACCCACCCGCCGATGTCGTCGCTCAACTGCTCAAACTCCGTCGCCGACAACGCCCGGTCCAGCTTCAGCCAGCCGAGATGATGAGCGATCTCGGCGTAGACGGAGGCCGTGGCATCCCGCAGGCCGTCAGCGGGCAGGAGGGTGCTGTAGGCGCCCATGACGCCCGTCGCGGCGAAGGCGCCGCGTTCGCGTAGTCGGTCGCACTCAGCCCGCCACTGCGGCAGGCTCCCGTCCACGGCGGCCATCGCTTCCAGCAGAAGCCGTTCGGCCATCTCGTCCCTGCCGTACATGCCGGGACGACGAAGCACACTGTTCACCTGACTGAGGTGGTGCTTGCGTGCCTCGCCGAGAGCGTCGTCGGAGTGCTCACGGCTGCTCATCGCGGCCGATCATGACACGCCGACGCGATTCCGAGGTATCTGCTCATCGAAGAAGCGGATGCAGCGGCCGGCGGATGCCGCATCGCTGGCTACGGACCACCGCTGACCTTGGCTGTGCGGGTTGAGCCGACGTCGATAGGTGCGGTGGTAAAGGGGCGGAGACCGAGTACGCACAGCTACCGGCCGTGCATCGGCTCCACGCCGTTCTGCAGTCCGGGATGGTGGGCGTCGGCGGGTGCGAGTTCCGCGGCGGTGAGGCGCTGGGCGTAGGTGTCGGCCAGTTCGGTGGCGTTGTCGTGGTCGCCGAGGGCGGTGAGGATTCGGATCGCCCGCTGGTGCAGGGCTTGGTTGTAGGGGTCGATGCGGATGCCGGCCTGGAGGAGTTCGAGGGCGCGTCGCGGGTTCGGCTCGGCGGCGGCCAGGGCGGCGTGGGCGTCCAGGATGTGACGGCGGGTGGTCTCCCGGGCGGGGTCGAGCCATGGCCAGGGGTGGCCGGCGGCGAGGTCGCCGGTGTAGGCGTCGACGACCGCCTGCCACGCGGCGGCCGGGTTGGTGAGGGCGGTGGCGGCGTGCGCGGTCAGGGTGCGCAGTCGCCAGAGGTCGACATCCAGGTGTGCGGGGTTTAGGCGGTAGCGGTTGTCGGTGTGGTCGAGGACGGCGAGTCTGCCCGCGGCTCGCAGGGTTGCTCGGAGGTCGCTGAGTGTGGTGTAGAGGCGGCCGGTGAGCCGGTGGGCGGGCAGGCCGGGCCAGATCGCCTCGACGAGCTGCCCGGTGGTGGCGCCGTCCGGGTGCACAGCGAGGAAGACCAGCACCTGCAGAGCGGCGTTGCGTCGGATCGGCACGGGCGTTCCGTCGGCGAGCAGTGTTGGTTCGCCGAGAACCCGCAGGTCGAGCCGGCCAGTGGTGGCATGCGGCGGTGGGTGGATTCGATGGGTCCCGGTTGTCTGGCGGGGAATGAGCGGTCGCTCGGGTGCCGCTACGGTGGCGGGCCGTGGAGCGGCGCTGGGGTGCGTGTCAGGTGGGTGCGCTTGGGTGATCACGGTGAGCAGGTCGGTGGCGGCCGCCGGGTCGAGCACGCACAGCCGCAGCCCTGGCCGGTCGGAGTGACGCGGGTCGAACGTGTGGCCGGCGGCGTCCACGTGCAAAATCGCGTCGGCGGTGGCGGCGCTCAGGATGATGGCGGTGCCGGTGCCGGCCGTCAGCGCCGCCGCGACCGGTCCAGACTGCGGTGAGGACTCGAGGATCAGCACCGGCCGGTCGGACGCGGCTGAGCGGTCGGTCTCCTCTCGCGTGGGACCGTCCTCGGCTGCGGGCGATGACGCGATGAGCGCCTCGGCGTTGTCGACGACCCGCACGCCGGGCAGTTCCTGTGCGGAGATGTCCGCGCTGAGGAGCATGATCGCCGCGGTGCGGGTGATCACGAGGGGTGCTGCCGGTGCGGGGTGGCGCAGCCGGGTGAGGACGGTGGTGATCAGCATGCCTCTGGCCGCGTCGAGGGCACCCGGGCCTGTCAGGGCTATCCGGCCCGGGGGAAGCGACGCGATCGATGCCGCGGGCTGGTGGTGTGCGGTGCCGGTGGCCGGCGGTGTGGGGGCGGTGAGGGCGGTTTGGACGGCGGTGACGGTGGCGGGCAACGGTGCCAGGTCGGCGTCGTCTCGTGTTCCGTCTGGTGGGTGGGGTTGGTAGGCGCGTCGGCGGCGCAGCCACACGAGTCCGGCTGCGGCGGCGACCTGCTCGGCGGTCTCTCGTGGCAGCCAGCCGCCTGACACCTCGACCCCGTTCGCGTCGCCGGCGTTGGGCGGGTGGGCGGTGTCGGTGTCGGCTTGGTGGTCGAGGGTTGGGGCGGTCGCGGGCAGCGGATCTTCGGCTGCGGTGCCGGTCACGGCGGTGTGCGCGCCGGCGCTGAGGGCGGCGGCGCCGGCGACTCCGGTGGCGGTGGCCTGTAGCGGGGTGGGCAGCGGCAGTTTGCGTAGCCACCCTGCTGCTGCCCGGGCTCGGGCGGCGGCCCGGGCGGTGACCGTGACGGCGAGCATCAACCAGATCACCCATGCCGTCGCGGTCACCGCGACGGTCAAGGTGTGCTCGGTCAGTGGCTGCTCGACCCACTGCCGTATGCCCGGCCAGTCGTCCGCCAGCCGACCGACGACTCTCGTTAGCACTATCGGCGGGAGGAGCAGGAGCAGCGCGAGGAGCAGTGTGGAGGCCACCCGGCGTGGCCAGCGCATCTCACCCACCCCCATGACATGCGGGCGCGGTAGTGGTCATGGTGTGCGCACCGGCGGTCGGGCGGGGTGAATGATGCGTGTCCACACCTGGCGGATCCACCACACCGCAACCGCGGCGGCGTAGATGACGCCGAGGATGCCGGATGCGGGGCGGCTGACGATCGCCGCGGTGATCACTGCGAGTGGGGCGGCGAGGATCAGCCGCAGCAGCGGGGTGGACACGACCGCTGTCACCACGCCGATGCCGAGGAGCAGGCCGCCGAGACGGCCGGCGGCGTCGATCCACAGCACGAGCTCGGGCCATCGGGCTGCCGTCAGTGAGTACTGGATGAGTGCCATGCCGACAGCGGCGGTCACCACGGAGAGGGCCGGGAACGCCAGCAGTTGAGACCAGCCGCCGTGGGGGGTGCGCCACTGGCGGGCGGCGACCACCGCCATCGCCGCGGCTATCACGACCACGGGTGCGATCGGCAGCAGCGTCCAGCGCAGGAAGGGTGCCACCTCTTGGCCGATGTAGACGCTGCCGACCACCGCGTACAGGCCGGCCACCGCCACGCCCAGCGACGCCGACGCGAGGATGCCGGTGCCGACCTGCCCACCCGGGGACATCGGTTCTCCGCTGGTGCGGGCGGCGAGCGCGGAGGCGATCACGGTGCCCGCAGCGAGGGCGGCGACCAGCGCGAACACGGCGGCCATCGCGAGCTCGCCCCAGTTCAGCAGCGCCCACCGGTGCAGGAACCCGCCGTTCCACTCCGGGGTGAGCAGGAACTGCGTCACCAGGCCCAGCGAGGCGAAGCCCGGCACGGCGATGGCCACCGCTCGCCGCACCGGCGGCACCGGTGACTCCACCGGCGCCGTCTCGGCCTCGGCGCCTGCGGCACCGGCGTCCGCTGCGCCGCGGGCGGCGGCCAGCGCCGGATCGGGGAGTATCGTCGGCGCCATCCCGACGCCTTCGGTTAGGGCCTTCTCCACTGCGGGCATGGCGGCCATGCCGCCCACCAGGTAGAGGCCGGTGACATCGGCTGGCTGCAGGTCCGCCGCGGCGATCGCCTCCATGGTCAGGTGGGCGATGCGCTCCGCGACCGGCTGCGTGGCCTGCTCCAGCAGCGTCCCGTTCACCACCACTGCCGGCCCGTCCGGCAGCGGCACGGTCACTGCCGGATGCTCGGCGAGGGCGTGCTTAGCGGCGCGGACGCTGGCCAGCAGCGCCCACCACGAGCCATCCGACACCGACCCGCTCACGTCGCCGCCGGTGAGCGCGCCGGTCAACGCGTCGTCGACCGCGGATCCGCCCGCGATCGGGTCGGCCAGGGTGGAGAGAACTTCGAACCCGGCCGGCCCGCGCCGCAGCACACTCACCTCCGCGCCGGCACCCACGTCGCATACCACGACATACGAGCCGACCGGCAGCTGCACGCCCGTCGCGAGGAGATGGTTCGCTACGGCCACCGGCGCCTCCACCAGGCGAGGCTGCGGCAAGCCCGCCCGATGCGCCGCGTGCCGGAACCAGGTGCGCCGCCTCGGCCCCCACCCTGCCGGCACGACCAGCCGCACATCGGCTATCTCGCCGCCGGCGACATCCCGGGCATGCTCGGCGACCTGCCGCAGCGTCGCTGCGACCAGATACAGTTCCTCTACCGCGCCGCCGGCCATTGGTAGCTGTTGCTCGATCGAGCGGCGCGGCGCCGGGATGAACCGCTCCGGCCGGGTGACGGCGGCCTGCCAGGCCGGCTGCCCCGTGACTACGCTGCCGTCCTCGGACAGGAACACCGCGCTGGACAACGCCGGTTCCGCACCGAACCTCAGCGGCTGCCAGGTCCCGTCAGGCCACGCCAGCACCGCCGTCGTGCTGGCAGCACCCCAGTCGATCGCCAGCCGCGTCTCCCCCGACCGCATAGATCCCAGTCAAACACGACGATCACCGTATCGTCATCACACATTACCGACCGTGGTCGGGCGGAGAGGTGGACGGCCCTCGATGATCGTGGGCCGGCGAGATCCCGTTAGCCGAGTCGCCGCCACTGGGCTCGCTCCTCGAGGAAGCCCTTGTGCTGGGCCGTCTCCCACTCCTGCATGTTCGGATACCGGTCCCGGCAGTACCGCCGCTCGACATGCTCGATGAACAAGGCCCGCTCGCGCTCGTCCGCCAACCGAAGCCCGCGATCATGGCTTCCGGCCTGAAGCAGACAACTGCCGTCGGGGGCGACCGACGTGGTGATCTCGCCGCCCAGCGGCTCGGGGACACGCGCCGCGAGATACGCGAAGTAGATGTACCGGTAGTCGAACTCGTCCTGGTGCTGGTGGATCCAATTCAGCCACTGGTCCACCTGCGCCAACGTTCACGGCTCCATGGAATCCCTCCCCACAACATGCTGATAGATCAATACTGATCCCCGCATGCCACAAGACCAAGGAAGCCGGTGAACCCACCGGTGCCGCTCCAGATGCGGTCACGCCCGGGCCTGCTCGCCTCCAAAGCCGGCCGTGCTCATGCCACAGGTACAGAGCGCCTGCGCCGTCCATAGGCCGCCGAGTTATCCACAGTTGGCCCCTACGGGGCAGCGCGTCCGCCGTGGTTGCTGCTGAGGTACTCGAGGGCGTCACTTCAGCGCCCGCAGGCGGCGAGAGGACACAAGCATGAACAGGCGCGACAAACGCCGGTCACGTCGGGCGGGCAGATTGACGGCGCGGGATGACCGCGCCCGAGCGGGTGGTGCGGTCACCGCGGTCGGGAGCCTCATCAGGGCGGTCGCGGCGGTGAGGTCCGTGATCGGCGACACGGTGGGCAGGCGCTGATGCCCGCCGTGGAGGCCTGGTTCCTGGGCGGCCCGGCAGACGGCCGCCTCGCGCCGGTTGAGGTCGGTGAGGCGGGAGAGCTGCCCCAGATGGTGCTGCTCCTGCAGACCGGCTTCTACATCGGCGCGGAGGACCATCCCCGTCCGCCGGTCGAGCATCGGTACGTCCGTGACCGCGTAGAGGACGGCCCGCCGGTGTACCGCTACGACGGAGCCGACGACGACGGATAAGGGCAACATGCGCGACCCGGCGGGCAAATACCGGCATGACCGATGGGGCATGGCGCCACGGGTGCCGGGCTGACAAGCAGGTCGCTGAAGCCCCAGACCGTTGAAATGGGCCGGCATCGGCCCTGTCGTATCCTGCGCGGGTGCACACAGGCCGGACGGCCGCCGCCGTCTCCGTCGGAGTGATCGTCGCCGTTCTCGGCGCCTGCGGAGCCCTGGTCATTGCCTGCACCGGCTTCTGGGTCGTCCTCGGTCCGGTGAGCTACTTCGGCTGCGGCACCGAACGCCCTGCAGGCATCACTGCGGCTGACGTGGCCGGCTCGTACGCGACGGACGACGGCGGCCGGTTGGAGTTGCGTCCGGACGGCACACTCACCGCCAGTGGTCTGGACAACTCCGACGGCTTTGAGTCTCGCCCACCGTTGTCCGGCTCCGGAAAGTGGTTCCTTGAACCAGCGGACAACCCGTTCGGTGACATCGACTTAATTTTCGAATCCCCGCCTGGCTACAAGGGCGGCTACGGCACCGACCTCAACATCTCCGGCAGCCGCACCGATCCCTGGCTCTACTGGTACGTCGGCGATCCCGACAGCTGCGTCCTCTACCGGTTCAACCGGGTCTGACGAATCCGCCGCCGGTCGAGCAGTGGATAACAGGGCGAGGCCCAGACCGGCGAATCGAGGGCGCCGGTCCCAACGTCCGTTTGCAGGTACCGGGATTGTCGCCCGGGAGGGGCGGTATGCCCGCCTGGCGTCGGCGCTGCTGTCGCAACCAGACGTGCTAGCAGCCGACGAGGTGATGTCTGGCAGGGTTCACCAGCATGAGCCCGTTGCCCGAGTCGATTGAGCAGCGCCTTGCCGCCGGCTCCGACGAGTACGCGCAGTCTGTCCGTCACCTCCTGCCGTCACCCGAGGAGTTACCCCTGACGCCACCGTGCGAGCAGGTCCTCCACGCCATCCTCGACCTGTCCAAGGGCGACTGGCGGCTCGTCCGCCAATACAGCCAGGCCGCCCGCGCGGACTGGCGCGACGTCCTACTCTGGGCATCGCAATCGAACCCCTGACAAGGCGGATCCTTCAGGCTGAGTCCCAGGTCCGGTGGTTGACGGCGGCACGGTTTGCAGCGCTCGGTCCGTTCACGGTGGGTCGCCGAAATGGTCGCCTTCGTCGCCGAGCAGCAGCGGCACGTCGTAGACAGTCATGTCCGGCCGGGCGCGTGCGTATCTGTCGGTTGCCACTGAAGATTTCAGTGGCAACCCCTGCTGAGCAGCGGTGTGAAATTTGGATGCCTAGGTTCAGGGGGCCAACTCGGCGTTGATCATTTCAGCACGCACATCGCCGCGATTCTGGGGTCGCCGCCCCGGGCGGCATGGATCTCACGGTCGGCGAGGGCGCGCAGGTCGAGCCCGAGGCGCCGTCACCTCCTGGCGACACCGGGGCAAGGCCCAGGGCATCGCCCCGACGGGGTACGCCGTGACCTACCGCGACGTGTTCCGCCGAATGCTGCAGGACGCCCTCGAGGCCCTCGATCAGCCCGATGCCTAGCGAGAAGCATCGAGGCCCGGTCCCTTCGGGGGTCGGGCCTCTTGCCGTCTACGGACCTCACCTCGCGGTGAGCGGGGACTCCGAGTCGTTCGGGTCCTCGTCAATCAGGTAGTACTGGAACGGCTCGAACTCGTACATGGCTCCGGCCACGGCCTTCACATGCACGTTGGTGCCCTTCGCCAACTTCTCCATCGGGTCCTCGTGGCCGTACCAACTCAATTGGAAGACGGGGCCGGTGTGCTTCTCGTCCGACGCATCGCCCGCCATCACGTCGATGGTTGATGCGCCGTTGTGCTCGCGCGGGTTGATGTAGATGTCAGAAACGAACCCGTCGAACTCGACTGTCTTCGCCTGGAACCTCTCAACGGCCGCTTCGACCGTCTTCCCATGCGGCGGGCCCGCCAGAAGCGCTGCAAAGCCGGGGTTGTTCTCGACCGTGATTGTCTTCGGCGCCTCCGCCTTCTCCGTTCCCGCGTCCGTAGTTTCGGCTTCCGGAACCTCGCAGCCGACGAGCAGTGCGAGCACGGGTACAACCAGGGCGGCCATCTTCCTCATGCGGCCGAAGCATGCCATCTGTTGCCTAGCTGGCGTAAGCCGGTCAGCGACGGCGGGCGCCGGCCCGAGTGGCGATCGCGAGGGCCAGATCGAGGTTCGCTTTGCGCAGCCGTTCCTCATCGTCGGCGAAGTAGCGGAGGGCTTCGTCCTTGCGCGCTCGCAGTTTTTGCTGCTGGGTCCACGTGAGATCGCTGCGTCCGTTGAGCCCGTCTGCCCAGAAGACGGATCGTCCAACGCGGGCATCATGGTGTCGAACGCCGAACAGCAGCCACTTCAGCTTGCGCTGAAGCCGCTCGGGGAGGAGAGGCTTCAGCTCAGCTCCGGCCGTGAGTACCTGCCGGGTGAGCTTGAAGTACAGCTTGTCGTCCCCGGGCTCCGCCGAACCGCTACTCAACTGCCTCGTGTACAGCAGGTGCATGTGTGTGAGCCACTCGCCAAATGCCTCGGAGAACCTGTGCGCCGCAGCCTGGAGGTCAGCGTTGGCCTTCTCGCGCCTGGCGCGGGCTGCCTGGCGCCGGTTGAAGACGGCTTGGTAGATCGCCGTGCCCGCTGCGGCGACGGCGACCACGACGGAGGCCAGCCCGACCCAGGCAGTGATGTCCATGGGGACATTGTGCGAACACGCTGCCACTAGGCTCTGGATCAGCCAACCATCGACACCGCGTTCGAGGCCCACCGGTGGAGGCACCTCGTTCGCTTCGTGCGCCGGGCATCTACGGCCTGCAACGACTGATGATCGACTCCCCGGAGGACGAGTCCGCGGTTGTCCAGGTGCTGTGCGCCTTCGTGCCCACCCACGCCCCGCGCCCCGCAACACCACCTAAGACGATGACCTCATCGCCAGCCCACGTCCGCGCCGCCGTCACTGTCCTGGCCAATCGACCCCATCCGCATTTGCACCCCCTCAGCCTCTCTGGCACCCTGCTCGGCCTCGACTACGCGGACCTGCGCTACGCGGACCGGGGCGGCGCGGACTTGCACGGCGCGAACCTGAGCGGCGCGAACCTGACCGGCGCGAACCTGCACGGCGCGGACCCTGGACGACGGCGCGGATCTGGGCGGCGCGGACCTGGGCGGCGCCGACCTGCACGGCACGGACCTGCACCGCGCGTACCTGAGCCGCGCGGACCTGGGCGGCGCGAACCTGCACGGCGCGGACCTGGGCGGCGCGAACCTGCACGACGCGAACCTCAGCGACGCAGACCTGACCGACGCGGTCGGCGTGACTTCACAGCAGCTGGCTCAAGCACGAGTGACGACTGGAGCTCGACTGCCGGCGGGTGTGACGCCGCCGTCTCCAGCCCCGTCTCGATGACACGACATCGGGGGCTGGGCGGCGGGCCGCCGCAGCGGGAGTGCCACTCCACTAGAGCCTGCCCGCCCCCCACAGCCAGGTGACAGTGGCCCGGACTGCGACCGCGAAGGTCATTCCGCTGCGACCCGCCGACCCGGCAGCGGCGGTCGAGGGTGCCCCCGCGGCGCTGCACCGGCACCTCGACCGGTGCGCCCTGGCCGCCAACACCACCAAGGCCTACGGGCCCGCGCCGGCGCCTACGCGCTCTGTCTCGCCGAGCACGCCAGCACGCACCCCGACGTGTTCGTCGACCAGGTCGGCGCCGAGGCGGCCGTCACCGCCTGGCGCCGGCACTTCATCGCCACCAAGGCCAGCCCGTCCACCGTCAACCAGGCTCTCGCCGCCGTTGACCTCCTCTATGAGGTGGGTGCCGGCCTGCGACTGAAGGTCGATCGGGCCCGGGTTCCGCGCCCCCGGCGAGCCCTGACGCGCTCACACGGAAGGAGCAGGGGGCGGTCGAGCGGGCCGCCGACCGCTGCGATGGTCCCCGTGCTGCTCTACACCGAGCCCGGGCGGCACGAGCGCCCGCCACGACCTTGACGACCTGGCCTCACCGCCCGCACCGGCACCGTCCGCCTACACGGCAAAGGTGACGAGAAGCGGGACCTGCGGATCCTGTCCGCCGCGGTGGGCGCGATGGGACAGGACGCCTGCGCTGATTACGGCGGGGCAGCAACCATGGTGGCGGGTCAGCCGCCCTCGCCGCAGTCAGCGGCTGACTCACTCTTCTCAACGAAGGCGGAGTAGCGGAACTTCGGCTCCACAGCCCCGCGCGGCGGCACCAGTTCGAGCAGTTGATCGGTGTAGGGCTCAACTCCCCTACTGCCGAAAACCCATCTGCCAGCCGGATCGGTGAACCAGAGATCCACGTCAAGATCACCGGAGTCGATGATCCGATCTCTCCCGTAGGGGCCGTCGAAAGTGAAGGTGTAGATCGAACACGGCGGAACGTCGACCCGCGACAAGAAAGGTCTCCGGTGCGCTGGAGCGTCCTTGGTGCCGCTGACCTCGAAGACGAACGCGATCTCCCGGATCGGCGCTGGCGAACGGTTCTGCAACACCATCGGTGGAGCTATGGCCAGCGGATCGTCCGCGCGACGGACGAGTTTCCAAATCGCCACGCGGGAAGCGAATCGCTTCTCGTACCGCTCACGCTCCAGACGCGTCGATTCCAGCTGTGCGTCGGTCGACCGGATCTGCGCCTCGGTGACCCGGATCTGATCCCGGTAAGCCTGAACTGCGATCCACAACGCGAGTACCGCCGCGACCGCTGCGATGGCTTGCGCCCAGTCGGTGATCTTCGTCCGGTTGCCTCGCGCCGGTCTACGGCGGCGCGCTGGAGCCGTACGAACCCTTGGTAGCTGTCGAGGCACTGCTGTTCCCCTCGTCCCGTGGCTGAACTCACCATCGTCGCCGCACGCGTCCAGGGGACACAACACAACGCGGCGTCGCCGACACCAGGGTCTTCCCATGTCATTGGATGCCAGAGCCGGTGCGGCGGCGACGGTTTACCTCCCCCGCTCAGGCGCCTCGGGCGCCGGCAACTCAAGGTTCTCACCGCAGCGCGCGACACGACTGCCACAGCCACAACCCAAAAGGCGCCGCCGGGAGTGCGGCTCGACGACGCGAAGGCCTGCGTGCGGTTCATCCGCTCGGTCGCCCGGCTGACGGCCCAGGCCGCCGCCCAACACGTCGGCCAGGCGCCGCCGGCATGGAAGCAGATGCCGAGGCTGGCGCTAGGAGTGCACGACTCAGGCCGTAACCCAGGATGGGCGGCGCTGGTCGACGGGGTGTTCAACCAGCGCCGTGGGAGAGCCGGGTCAGCTGCCGGTGCTGGCGACGGTGGCCGGATCGGGTGCGGCGAGGTTGCCTCACGAGTCGGCTTGTGATGTCGGGCACCGAGGTGGCCTGCCCGGTGCCTTTGGTGCATGTTCGGCAGCCCGTCGATCTCGGCGATCCGCGTCGCGCGGCGTCACCTCGCGATGGCATCGTGGCATCGGTGTACAATTGATCGTGGTAGGAACGCCTGCCGCTCTCCGAGCCCGGACGATGCCCATGCCGTCACGCCGAGCGACGAGGACAAGCCGTCCATGCTGACGCAGCGTTCACCTCTTCGCGTTCATTTCTCACTTCGCGGAGTGCATGGGGCTCCGTTGGAGACCGAAATGAATGAGGGTAAAAAACCCAGCAGCCGCCGGCGAGACCGCGACCGGAGGATCCGCGCTCGGATGGCGGAGACCGGCGAGAAGCGTTCTGAGGCCGCCCGGCACTTCGATGAGATCGGCCGTGCCAAGATGTTCCCAAAGGCGCGGTGCCCCAGGTGCAGTCGCGGGAACCTGATCTCGGACGTCGAGCCCACCTGCACCTCCTGCAGGGCGGTCTGGGCCTCGGGCGTTGACGCCGCGGAAGAGTACGCGAGCCGGGTGCTGGGCCTGAACTGGTACGAGTCGATCACCAACGGCGAGCGCCGGCCAGCAGAGGACTGTCTGGAGTGCGGGGAGACAGCGGTGGTCTGGGACGCCTTCGAGCCCGTGGCTGCGGGCCGGAGAGGGCTCTGCTTCGCCTGCGGGTCCGCATCCAATGATCACTGTCAGCGCTGCTCCCGGCCCATCATGGCTCGTCCTGGCGACGCCTCAGTCTGCCGGTCATGCTGGCAGGAAGTCCTGGCCGAGTAGGTTCCGGGCCGGTACAACCGGGGGCATCGCTGGGGTGCGGTGCCCCCCGGCCGCACAAAACAAGAGCAGGGCGGTGCCGAGCGGCTGGCGAAGTCGATGTCGGCAAAGGCCAGTCCGTCACCTCGACCAACGGAGCCGCCGCGGTCGTCCATGGACCCTGATCGGGGGCGTTCCAGGCCCCGGTGGACGAGCCGCCGGTCATGCTGGCACCATCGCCGGGTGATCGGCTCACCGGCGGCGCCTAGGATGGACATCAGGTTCGTCCGGGTTCGCGAGCTCGTCCCCGACGATCAGGAGATCCTTGACGTCCCGGTGGGAACGCCGGTCGCCGAGGCCTTGCGCCTGATGCGCTCGCACAACGTGGACCAGCTGCCCGTCCGGGCCTCGCACGGCCACGTGGTCGGGGTATTCAGCCATCGGTCACTCGCCCGGGGCCTCCCGTATGTCCCGGGGCAGAACCCGCTGGCTGCGCCGGTGGACGATCTGGTTGAGGATCTGCCCTTCGTGGCGTCGTCGGAGCGGATGGAGAAAGTGCTCGAGCCGCTGGCCACCGACAACGCGGTCCTGGTCGGCGACGAGGAGCGGCTGCTCGCAGTCGTAACACCCGCCGATCTCAACCGGTTCCTGTGGCGGCGTACCCAGCCGTTCCTGCTGCTGCGGGACATCGAGCTTGGCGTACGCGACCTGATGCGCTCTTGCTGCGCCGCCGACGACCTGGCAGCGTCGATCACCGCAGCGCTGCCCGCGGATGTCGAGGTCGCGGAGCCCCGCCTGGAGAACCTGACCTGGTCCCAGCTCACCACAGTGCTGCTACACGACGCCAACTTCGGCCGGTTCTTTCGGCACCGCTTCGGGCGGAACCGGGGGATCGTGAAGGTCACCCTGGAACCAGTCCGCGAGATCAGGAACAAGGTGTTCCACTTCCGTGGCGACATCTTGCCCGAGGAGGTGCAGAGCTTGTCCGAGGCCGTGACCTGGGTCCGGCGCCGCGCCATCATGAGCGGCGGCGGCCGGTGAGGTACTTGTACGCGCATCAGCGAGACCTGTTGGAAAGGCTCCGGGACCCGTCGTGCCCGCGGGCCGGTGTGGTCCTCGCACCTCCCGGCGCTGGCATCCGCACCGCTGTCCTCCAGCACGTGGCCGACGTCGCCCCGACGTCGCTTGTGATGGTGGTGACGCGGACCGTCGCAGAGGCCCGCCAGTGGGCTGCCCGGCTCGCGGACCGGGGCGTGGTGGTGCGACTGCTAGCCGGCGCCTCCGACGCGCTGGAACTGCTGGAGAGCCTCGACCGCCCGCGGGACGGCGCGATCGTGACGACCTTCAGCCGTCGGCAGAGCGGACCGAGCCGGCGGGCACTGGCAAGCGTGCGCCCCGACCTGCTGATATTGGACGACCCGGCCGCCTCGCTGCCGGTCCAGCTCGGTGACCAGGCTCGACAGGTGGTGGCCCTGGTCTCCGAAGGCGAAGGGCAGCATTGGGCACAGTGGCCGGTGCTGCTGGCCGTCGGCACGGAGGTCTTGCAGGATCGCGGCCACCCGACCGTGCATGTGGTGCCCGTCGAGGTGAGCCGCGAGGAACTGGAACTCCGCACGGAGGCTCGAGTACTGCTCCGGAACCTCGGCGTCAAGCCCCCCCAGCCGTGGAGCGACAGCTTGCCGTCGTTGCACGCCCGGTTGCTGGCGCGTGCCACGGATGCCGACGAGCACCTGTCCACCCGAGTATGGGCGGTCCTCGATCGGATTGAGAACGTGCCGCCCGACGACGGTCGACGGGACGTCCTGCGCCGAACGCTCGCCGGAGTCGCGTCGCTGTCCCGACCCTGTCTCGTCGTCGCACCCACGCCCGCCGACGCCGTCTATACCGCCGACCAGCTCGCCGGGCCGGCATCGGCGCCAGTCCCCATCATCGACGCGACGCTATCCGCAGCGGACAGGCGGGACGTGCTGGCTGGCCTCGCGCCGGGGCAATACGTGGTGGCCACTCCTGTCCTGGACGACTTGTGGCACGAGCTGCCGATCGGCTGCGTCCTCGTACTGCTGCCCTTCCCCGATGGGAGCGGCCTGCCGGGCCGGATCGTGGACGCCGTGGAGGACATCCCGGGGCTCGACATCATCCGGCTGCGGGAGGTCGCGTCCCCCGCCGCCGGATGAGGCCCTACACCCGGACGCCAGCCGGCAGCCGCCTCGCGGCTGGGTTGTCCCGGCGGCCCGGCGGGCCTGGCCGCCTCAGCACCGGCAGATGGCCCAGTACGGGCGTGCCGGCGGCGAATCCGTGGGCGCGGTTGCACGCAAACGAGCCAATCGGTCGGTACGACACTGGAAGCGGAAGCAGGAACGGCAGCCATACGTCACGGTGCGTGACCAGCGGCGATGAACGCCAGCCCACCCCGAGCGGCATGAGCGGATACGCCGCGGTCAGCGTTAGCCACCAACGTGGCGACGTGTCGGGAGCAGTCGTGACGCGGGCACAGCGCCGCGACGGCGACAACGGGCCGTCTGGATGCCGTAGTGCGAGGAAGGCGAGCGCCGCCCGGATTGTCACACGCGGGTGCTACGACTGCCCGGTGACCCGCAGCCTCGGCCTCATCGATGTGCTCTGGTTCGTGCTGCCGGCGTTCGGGTCCCCAAATCCCGAGACGCCACCAGGGGCTCGCCCAATCTCGAGACGGTACGGGAGGTCCGATGACCGAGTTGCTGACCGCGACCGATCTAGAACAGTGGTCGGAGCGCAACGACTCGCGCGAGCACCTGCCGACGCTGGTCCGGCGCCTCATCCTCGCGGTGGCCGCTCCTGCAACACTCCGCATGCCCGCCGCCGAAGCCGTCGGGCTGCCCGGCCTTGATGGCGAGGTTACGAGCTCATCCGGGGCGCCGCCGTTCCTGCCGCCGGGCCGCTCGGTGTGGGAGCTGGGCACGGGCCGCGAACCCCAGGACAAGGCGCAGCGCGACTACCGAAAGCGGGTCGACGGGTCGACCCGGGACGAGCGCGCAGGCATCGTCTTCGTGTTCGTGACGAGCCGACGGTGGCCCGGCTCGCAGGATTGGGTCGATCGCCGCACGGAAGACGACGATGGCTGGGCGGGTATCCGGGTGCTTGACGCGGAGGACCTTGCCGCGTGGCTCGCGCTGTGCCCCGGAGTGCACCGGTGGCTGGCGTCCGAGCAACTCGGGCGGGACCCGCACGGCGTGATCGGTCTTCGCGACTGGTACCGGAACTGGGCCGAGCGCACCCAGCCGGCCATCCCGGCAGCGCTGCTACTGGCGGGCCGCGACGACCACGTTCGCCGCCTTCGGGACCGCCTCCGGGCCGAGCCGGGCGAGCAGGTGGTGGCTTCGGCGAGCCGGGACGAGTCCGTGGCCTTCGTTGCGGCCAGTCTGTTGGCGGAGCCGCCGCAGGACGCGACCACGATACCGCGCCAGACGTCCCAAGATCCGCCGGTGGACGCGCCCGACGGGTCGGAGGAACCGGTCGGGGCCGTTGCGGATTCCGAGCCGACCGAGCCCCTCGGATCGTCCGCCGCAGAGGAGGGCGACGCCGCAACGGGGCTCGCGCGCGCCACCGGCGCGCCGGCTGAGCTCGAAGCGCTCCTCGAACGGACCCTGGTCGTGGAGGACGTGCGGGCATGGCGGCGAGTGGCCGCTCACGAGAGCCGAACGGTGCTCGTGCCGGTGTTCGCCGATCCTGAGATCGGCGACGCCCTCCGCGCCGGCCACCACGTCGTGCTGCCCCGCGCCGGCCGGCCCGCCGACGACCGGCTCCCACGGCTGCACCGGCACCTCGCAAGGGAGGCATGGATCGCCGCCGGCCTCGACCATGACCGTGCCGACAAGTACGGACGAGCGGCGAGACGGAGCTTGACATCGCTGCGTCGATACCTCGGCCGGCCAGGCTGGCTCCGCCAGCCGCCCTGGGCCTCGGACACCACGGCGAACCTGCTCGCTCCACTGCTGCTCGCCGGCGCCTGGACCGACGACGTTCAGGGCGACCTCGAAGCGCTGCAGACCTTGACCGACCGCGGCTGGCGGGCGACCGCCCGGGACCTGAGCACACTGACGTCAGGCGAGGACGCACCGCTGCTCTTGAGCGACCGCCGGTGGGAGTTCGCGGATCCGGTGGACGCATGGGACGCCCTAAACCATGCGCTGACGGCCGAGGATCTCGATGCGTTCCAGTCGCTGGCGCCGGGCGTGCTGGGCGAGAGCGACCCCGCGTCAGGGTTAACCGCACGAGAGCGCATCGCTGCCTGGCTCAGCGAGACCGGCGTGCCGCGCCGACGGCACTCCAGCACGCTGCGCCGCGGGATGGCCACGACCGCGGCGATCCTCGGCGCGGTTGTCGGCGACCGTGAACTTCCCGGCGGTCTCACCGGTCAGCAGCGCGCGTCCCGGCTGGTCCGCGATTTGCTCCACGACGCCGACGCCGACGCCGACGCCGCGCGCTGGCACGCAGTCGCTGATCTGCTGCCGCTGCTGGCTGAGGCGTCGCCCGAGATCTTCCTCGCCAGCGTCGAGCGCTCCCTCGATGGAACCGACCCGCCGGTGATGTCGCTGTTCGCCGAGACGCCCGACGACTTCGGGCTAGGCAGCCGAAGCGCCCACTCCCCGCTGCTGTGGGCGCTGGAGTGCCTCGCCTGGTCCCCTGCGTTGCTGTCTCGGGTAGCTGTCGTGCTCGGTCGCCTCGCCGACCGGGACCCGGGCGGGCGGCTTGCCAACCGGCCCAGCGCCTCTCTGGCTGCCGCGCTGCACCTGCGCATCCCGCAGGGCACGGGCGATGCGGCGGCGCGTATCGCTGCGCTCGACGCTGTCCGGACCGTCGCGCCGATGGCGGCTTGGCGGCTCGCGCTCGACCTCGTCAGCCACGCCGAAGGAGGGATGATTCTGGTCAGCGGCCCGAAGTTCCGGGACTGGTCGCGGCCGCCGCACGCTACCGTCAACGACATCGTCGACGCACTGGATGCCCTGGCCGAACGTATCGTCGATGATGCCGGGGCCGACCCGGACCGGCTCGCCGCCGCCTTCGCTCTCGTCGACCGGTTCCGGGAGCCCGGCAGGCTCGCGCTACTCAACGCAGCCGAGACCGCATGGCCCGATCTGCAGGAGGAGGGCCGTCGCACCGTCCTCGCCAGCCTCGCGGAGAGGGTCGCAATGCACCGCCGGCACCCGGACGCGGGCTGGGCGCTGCCCGATCAAGCCCTCCAGCCCCTCGAGGTGTTCCTGGATGCCCACGCCCTGCCGGGGAGCCAGCCCGACGATGCCGAGCTGTTCTCGTGGCTGCCTTTTCGGCGCGGGCTCAACCTCGACCGCAGGGACCCCGATCCGGAGGCGCTCGCGTCCGCGAGGGCCGAAGCGGTCCGACGTTGCCTCAACGACGGGCTCCCGGGGGTCCTTCGCCTGGCCGAGGCGTCAAAGCTTCCGGCAGCCGTCGGCGACGCCCTAGCGTCAGTTACGACCGACCACGACTCAGCGGTCCTCGATCACCTCGCGCGCTCATCGCAGCCCCTACACGCGATGGCCGCCGGACTGGCCGCGCACCGGCAGCGGGAGGACGCAGGCTGGCTCGCTGCCACGGCAGCCGCCAGGCCCGCGCAGGCCGCAGCCCTGTGCCGGGCCGCGGCGATCGACGAGGCTCTGCTGATGCTCGTGGACGGCCTGGAGCCGGACACGCAAGACGAGTTCTGGCGCGACATGCAACCGTGGGGAGTTCCGGACGAACTGATCCCGACCGTCGCGCGGCGCCTGCTCGAGCGCGGCCGGGCGTGGACGGCGATCGACTTGCTCAGCGACGCCGACTTCGGCGCCGACCTCGACCTAGCCATCCAGGCGCTGATGACGCCAGCCCTCGCGGCGACCGAAGACATCTCGCGCGCACGGTCGCCGGAGTACGCGGTCGGACGCCTGCTCGACCGTCTCGAGCAAGCAGGCACGGACGACACGCTGCTCGCAAACCTAGAGTGGTTCTACCAGCCACTTCTCGACCACAGCCGCAGGCTGAACGCCCTGCACCGAGAGCTTGCCCGCAATCCCGCCCGCTTCGTCGACCTCGTGTCCTTGATATACCGACCGGACCCAGATACCAGCGCGGCGTCAGGCGACGGCGAGTCAGCCGACGAAGGGGCGACGGACAACACGGCGTCGTCACGGGCGTCCAGCGCCGCTTGGACCGTTCTAAGCGAATGGCGCACACCGCTCCCGGGGACTGTCGATGGGCAATCGCCGACCACCGAGGAGATGCTGCGATGGGTGGAATCGGTACGCGAAAAGCTGACCGCTTGCGGCCGCGCTCGCGTGCTGCCGCAAGTCCTGGGTTATGCGCTGTCTGGCACCGCCACCGACGACGACGGCACATGGCCCAGCGAGTCCGTCCGTGACGTTCTCGAAATCCTCGGAGACACCGACCTCGACCAGCGCCTCGCTGTCGCAAAGTTAAACCAGCGGGGCGTCACAGGCCGCGGTGTCTACGACGGCGGGGCACAGGAGCGCGGGCTCGCCGGCCAGTACAGCGCTGCGGCGGACCGTGTACGCGGCCGTTGGCCTCGTTCAGGAGCGCTGCTCGACGGGCTGAGCCGGTGCTACCGCGATGACGCCCGCCGGGAGGACTACTCGGCTGAGCGACAGGGCGATCGTTGACGGCTGGCCAGCCCGCCTCACGCAACCCCGCCGGTCCCCCGCCCCATTCCGGCGTCCGAGCCGCAAGAACTCCGAGTCGGAGTCATCAAAATGACGATTATGTGAGCAGTGCATTTGATCCGGTCGCTCGTCACTCATACCCGTCGACCGGCTTGGCTGTACGGATGGCTGCACAGCCATACGGGTTAGGAAGTGTGGACACGGGCGGAGGTCGTTTGGCAGTGACCTGGCTTGGCCTGCGTCCCCATGCCGGCAGCCACGCCCAGGAGCTGACCGCCGTTGGCCCGGCTCCCGTGCCAACGGGCACGCCGCTCCCCTGCGCGGCAAAGATCACGACGCCTGTCAGCAGGCCGAGCTGTACGCATGGTTGTGCGGGGCAGATACTCGGCTTGTGACAGAAGCGGCCGGCCGTGCGTCCCGTGAAACGGCAGTGTCATGGCGGAGCGTGTGGAACGAGCTGTACCCGGAGGACGGCAACGATCCGCACGACGACGACCATGCCGCTGAGGTACACCGGCTGCGAGGCTTGATCATGGCACAGGCGGCCGAGACGGAGGCCGTTCTCGGGATGATCCTCGTTCGTCTTGATCCTGGGCAAAACGTCGCCCGGCCAGCCGGGCAGCTCCTCCTCTCCATACGACAGAGGCTCGATGCGCACAGGCGCTCGCACTGGTCCGCCGGCCTGGACTTGATCTACGACGCAATCAAGCGCCGGAACGAGGCCGTGCACCGACCTGTGGAAGTTGGCTCCTCGTGGGCGCCCTACAGCACTGGCGATGGCGGCGAATGGGTGCCGGTAATCACCGTGATGTGCGACCAGGAGTACGACGAACAGAACCTACGCAAAGATCTTGCCTTGCAGCATCGCGGGACATGCGAGGCGGTACGGCTGTTCCGGTCCCTTGACCGGTGAATTATGAGATCAAACCGACCGTCCCGCCGGCCTGGGCAGCTCGCGGTCTAGCAGCGGAAACACCTCTCGACATCTCACACCACTCCCCTACCGTCCGCCGACCTCTTGCGGACCAGATGCGGACTGCACGTCCCTGAGCGTTCGTGATCGAATAGCCGGCCATGGGGTGGGATGAGTGCCTGACGGAGTTGCTGGTCCAGCTCGGGGATCGTGGCCTGGTCGCCATGGTCAAGATGGACGGCGAACGTCAGCGGGGCCGCTGGACGGTGCTGGTGTCGGGCGAGCCGCTGGACGGGGAATTCGTGCGGTGGGACGGCGACGACCTGAACACGGGGCTATCGCGGGTGATGGCGAGGCTCCAGGAGCGCGTGCCGGGCCTGTTGGACTGAGCTGCCTCGGCCGGAGCCCTGCCTTGCAAAGATCAAGACTGCTGTCGGCCGGCGTCGGTCACTGCCGCTGACCTTCTCGCCGTGTCGCCTACCGTCGACACCGGGCCGTATCCGTCGGTGGGCTTGGCTGTACAGATGGCTGTACAGCCACCTTCTGATCCGTAGATTCCCAAGACCATGTCAAGGCGTCCGATGCCGTCCGCCTGGTCCTGGTCCTCAAGCGCTCGGCAACTCGATCGGTCCCGTACCGTCCGGTCCAGTCCGCCCCGGTGGCTCCCACGCGTGGCTCCCAGACTGCCAGCATGGGAGTTGTCGATCTAGCCGACTTGACTGCTAGCGGTCCACAAAGATCTTGCAGGCCACAGCGGCCGTCAAGGTGATAAATGCCGCTGCGTTCAGCGCTACTGCGACCGGATGCGGCACCGATGGGAACCACGCTGACGCTCCCAGGGCGATGGTGCCACCGATCAGGGCGTGGAAGCCGCCTGTACGAGTCGGTTGGGGTGGCGACGTCTGGCTCTTGAAGAGGCCGAGGAAGCCGTCCTGAAGTAGCCAGTGGACACGCCGCGTGACGATTATTCCGATGCCTAGAGCTATGAAAGCGATGCCGCAAAGCACAAAGAACAACACGACGGCGACAGGGGGGATGTTGACGGGGTGAACACGGCGTGATCTTTACACGCCTGAATTCCAGTGGCTACCCCGACTGCGCGGCGAGATTAGCGTTGCCCCCAACCGGTACCTGACCCCCTGGCATTCTCCCGCCCTGCGGGTGACAGCGGGGTCAACGGCATGCTGGCTTCAGCGGATCTCCTCGTCGGGCAGTCGCCAGACCGTCCAGCCTCCCCG
>JAEYGD010000516.1 GCA_023402505.1 Actinomycetes bacterium | reverse complement strand
GCGTCGGCCGGGGCGCTGCCGGACCGGGTGGGCCTGCCGCCGATCGGCAGCCGGCACGCCACCGACCGGCCCCGGACCGGGCCGGCGGCGGTGCTGTTCACCGGGGAGGCGGGCCGGCTGACGTACGACGACGAGGCCAGCATCGTCACGATCGTGGACGCCGACTCGGACACCTACCGGATCCTGCGCAGTGGCTGGGAGATGACCGCCGGCGGCGACGTGGTGCTCTCCCCCGACGGCCGGCAGGTCGCGCACACGACGCAGCGCCCCGGGCGCGGCGTGGAGATCGTCGACCTGGTCACCGGGGTGACCCGGGAGCTGCGCAGCGACCTGCCGGACACGGTCACCAGCGAACCCGCCGGATGGTCCCCGGACGGCCGGTCGCTGGTCGTGCGGGACACGGTCCCGACCGATCCGCAACGCAGCAGCTACCGGCGGACGCTCAGCCTGCTCCGGGTCGACGGCGGCCCGCCGGTCCGGCTCGCCGAGGTGCCCGACAGCCTGGTTCCCGGTTCGGTGGTGGCCTTCGCGCCCTCCGGCGACCGGCTGGCCTGGCAGGCGGGCGGCGTGGTGACGGTCGCTGCCGGCAACGGCCGGCGGCTGGCCACGTTCCCGCTGGCCCCGGACACCCACCTCGCGGGCAAGGGCGCCTGGACTCCCGACGGCCGGTCGCTCACCGTCGCCCGCAAGACCGACCAGACGTGGACGCTGCGCCGCGTCGACCCCGCCACCGGGCAGGACCTGGGCGAAGTCGGGATGCCCGGGGTCGAGGGCGTGGTGGGCGTCCAACTGCTGGGGTGGACGGCGTCCGGGGCCGCGTGGGTCGTGGCGTACCTGCCCCACCCGGCCGGCTCGCCGGCCATGACCCGGCCCTGGCCCAACGACGACCGCGAGTCGTACGGGATGATCGGCAGCGTCCGGGTGCTGTCGTTGACGGCGGGTGCCGCCGCGCCGGCCACGCTGCTGACCGCCCCGGCGCAGGTGGTCTCCATCGACGTGGCCGACGACGTGGTCCGGGCCGGCCGGACCCGGGAGGCGGCTCCGCCGCGCGGGGTCGGTGCCCGGTTCTGGGGCTGGACCGCTCTGGTCGTGGCCGTGCTGGGGGCGGTCGCGGCGTACCGCTGCCGGGAGACGATCGCCCTGTGGTGGGACGACCGGCGGGTGCGGCGGGCGTCCCGGTGACCACGGCGACCGCGCGGGTGGTGGGTCAGGAGGCGGCGGCGGGCTCTCGGCCCGGGTCGGTCGGGGCGGCTCCGGACGCGGGGCGGTGGGTCAGGACCCGGGGTCCGGACTCGGTGACGGCGACCGTGTGTTCGGAGTGGGCGGTGCGGGAGCCGTCGGCGGAGCGGATCGTCCAGCCGTCGCCGTCGAACCTGATCCGGTCGGTGGACCGGCAGAACCAGGGTTCGACGGCGATGGTGAGGCCGGGGACGAGTTTCAGGCCACGGCCGGCGCGGCCGTCGTTGGCGACGTGCGGGGCCTCGTGCATGGTGCGCCCGATGCCGTGGCCGCCGAACTCGCCGTTGACGCCGTAGCCGTAGGAACGGGCGACCTCACCGATGGCGGCCGAGACGTCGCCGAGGCGACCGCCGGGCTGGGCGGCGGCGACACCGGCCGCCAGCGCGACCTCGGTGGCCTCGATCAGCCTCAGGTCGGCCGGGTCGGGGGTGCCGACGACGACGGAGAGGGCGGAGTCGGCGACCCAGCCGTCGATGGCGACCGCCATGTCGATGCTGAGCAGGTCGCCGTCTCGCAGGACGTAGTCGTGCGGCAGCCCGTGCAGCACCGCGTCGTTGACCGACAGGCACAGCACGTTGCGGAACGGGCCGCGGCCGAACGACGGGGCGTAGTCCCAGTAGCAGGATTCGGCGCCGCGTTCGGAGATCCGGCGGCGGGCGTGGTGTTCGAGGTCCATCAGGTTGACGCCGACCGCGGCGACGCCGCTCAGCTCGGCGAGCAGTTCCCCGACGAACTGCCCGGTCACCGCCATCCGGTCGATCTCCTCGGCGGACTTCAGCTCGATCACGACAGCCTCCCTTCCCGTAGGCGGTATTTTTATACCACGCCCGGTCGGGGTACTCCGGTGGGCTATCCTGCTGCCATGGTTCGCCAACCACTCACGGCCGAGCAGATCGCCGCGGGCCAGCGCCTCGGAGCCGCGCTCCGGGCCGCCCGGGCCGGCCGCGGCCTCGTCGAGGTGGCCCTGGCAGCCGGCATCTCCCCCGAGACGCTGCGCAAGATCGAGGCCGGCCGCCTGCCCGCCCCGGCGTTCGGCACCGTGGTACGCCTCAGCCGGGCCCTCGACGTCCCGGTCAGCGACCTGGCCGACGTCTGGCTGGCCGACCTGCGCGTTTCCCAGGCTTCCTAGCTGGACCGGTGGTGTGTGGTGGGCGCGGCAGGTTTCGAACCTGCGACCCCTCGCTTGTAAGGCGAGTGCTCTCCCGCTGAGCTACGCGCCCGGACGCCCGTACGGCGGGCCGGAGTTGGCAAGCTTACCCTGCCGGTCGCCGGCCACGTCGCACGGTCGGACCCGGTCGGCCGGGTGTCAGGCGGTGGCCGCCTCGGCCAGCGCCTTGCGCCAGCCCTGCTGGTCACGGGGCTCGCCCGGCATGTTCATCTCGGCGAAGCGGACCACGCCCGCCCGGTCGATGACGAACGTGCCACGGTTGGCGATGCCGGCGACGTCGTTGAAGACCCCGTACGCCTGGGCGACGGCGCCGTGCGGCCAGAAGTCAGCCAGCAGCGGGAACTGGAAGCCCTCCCGGTCGGCCCAGATCTTGTGGGCGTACACCGAGTCGACGCTGACCGTGAGCACCTGGACGTCGTCGTTGACGTACTCGTTCAGGTTGTCCCGCACCTCGCACAGCTCGCCCTGGCAGGTGCCGGTGAAGGCGAGGGGGTAGAAGACCAGCAGCACGGTGCGCCGACCACGGAAGTCGGAGAGCCGGACCTCCTGGTTGTTCTGGTCCTTGAGCACGAAGTCCGGCGCCTTGGCGCCAACCTCGACGGGCACCGGCGCCTTGGCGCCAACCTCGGTGGGCATGGG
The DNA here is from genome assembly GCA_023402505.1 of Actinomycetes bacterium. Lineage (GTDB taxonomy): Bacteria > Actinomycetota > Actinomycetes > Mycobacteriales > Micromonosporaceae > Micromonospora. The sequence continues at coordinate 1,715 of JAEYGD010000516.1, read as the reverse complement.
TGAACTCCTCGGGTCGGGTCGACGTCACGACAGCCTGCCACACGGCGGCCCGCTGCCGTGCGGGACCTACTTCTTGCTCTTCGACCCGCGGCGCAGCACCAGCCGGGCGCCGCTCCAGTCCCGCCCGGCGTTGATCGTGGAGGTTTGCTGGAGGCCGGCGGTCGGCGCCGACTCGGCGATCTCGCTGGGCTCCACGTGCCCCTCGCGCCCGGCCTTCGGCGTGAGCAGCCACACGACACCGTTGTCCGCGAGCGGACCGAGGGCGTCGACGAGCAGCTCGAACAGGTCGCCGTCGCCGTCCCGGTACCACACCAGCACCGCGTCGACCACTTCGTCGGTGTCCTCGTCGACCAGATCCCCACAGCGGTCGGTCAGGGCGTCCCGGAGATCCTGGTCGACGTCGTCGTCGTACCCCATCTCCATGACGACCATCCCCGGCTCGATCCCGAACCGGTCCGCCAGGCTGCGTACCCCGTCGGCGGCCTGACCAGCGGTCGCGCTCACTGTCGCGTGCCTCCTCATCTCATCCCTGCTCGCGGCGTCGTGCGACACCGTGGGCCAAGTCCACACACTTGCGGCTCGCCGCGCAAGTGGCGCACCGGGTGGAACGGAATTTACCGTGCCAGGAGCGCGCGGGCACCCTGGGTAATGGCATCCTCGGAGACCAGCACCTGCCGGGCAGCCGGACCTAATGGTACAAACGAGTCAACTGCCGCCACCCTGCGCGCCGCGCCGACATACCCGGCGTCGACCAGGGCCGCGATGATCCCCTCGCCGACCCCGCCGGACCGCCGCGTCTCGTCCACGACCAGCACCCGGCCGGTCGCCGTGGCCTCCCGGATGAGGTCGGCCACGGGCAGCGGCGCCAGCCAGCGCAGGTCCACGACGCGGGTGCCGACCCCCTCCGCGGCGAGCGTCTCGGCGGCACGCAGCGACAGCCGCACCCCGTTACCGAAGGTGATGATCGTGATGTCCTCGGCCGAGCCGACGCCGTAGCCGCGGGCCCGGCCGATCGGCACGTGCGCGCTGGACCAGTCGCCCGGCCCCGCGTACTCGGCGGCCCACTCCCCGTCACCGTCGGTGTGCAGGTCCCGGGTGTGGTAGAGCGCGATCGGCTCCACGAGGACGCAGACGCTACCGTCGACCGCCGCGCTGGCCAGGCAGGTCCGCAGCAGGGGCGCGGCGTCGTCCGGCCGCGCCGGCACCGCGACCACCAGGCCGGGGACGTCCCGGAGTACGGCCACCGAGTTGTCGTTGTGGAAGTGCCCGCCGAACCCCTCCTGGTACGCGAGCCCGGCGATCCGGACCACCATCGGGTTCCGGTAGGCGCCCCGGGAGAAGAACTGCATGGTGGCGGCCTCGCCCCGCAACTGGTCCTCGGCGTTGTGCAGGTACGCGAGGTACTGGATCTCCGGCACCGGCAGCAGCCCGGCCAGCCCGGCGCCCAGCCCGAGCCCGAGGATCGACGTCTCGTCGAGCAGGGTGTCGAACACGCGGGCGGCGCCGAACCGCTCCCGCAGGCCCTTCGTCACCCCGTACACCCCGCCCTTGACACCGACGTCCTCGCCGAACACGGCCATCTGCGGATGGTCGAGCAGGCCGTCGGCGAGGGCGGCGTTGATGCTCTGCGCGAGGGTGAGCGGGCCGGCCAGTTCGGGAAGCCGGCCGCCGAAGGCCGCCGCCCGGGCCGCGGCACCGGGGCCGGCCGCCCGTGC
>JAEYGD010000449.1 GCA_023402505.1 Actinomycetes bacterium | reverse complement strand
AGTTCGCGAACACGCTGGAGAAGGTCATCGTGGACACCGTCGAGGGCGGCCAGATGACCAAGGACCTCGCGCTGCTCATCTCGCGGGACGCCCCGTGGCTGACCACCGACGAGTTCATGAACGCGCTGGACGAGAACCTGGCCCGCCGGCTCGCCTGACGCGACACGAGAAGGGCTCCTCCGCAACGCCCGGCGTCGCGGAGGAGCCCTTCTCGCTGACGTACGCGGCGCACGGCCGGCGTGTCGGACAGGCGACACGCCGGGAGGCGTGACGTCGTCCGGCGCGCCTCGTTGACCTGGGTGGACGAGATGCCAGTCGCGTCCAGGAAGGTTGACCGCGTCGCCTCGCGACAGCGCGTGCCGATCAGCCAGCCTTCCCGGCTGTCGTACGCAGCCAGCCGTCCCTTCCCCGCGGGGGGCCCTGTCCCGGGCCCCCCGCGCCCTGTCCCGGCCCTCGCCCTGTCCTGCGCTCCCGCGCCTGTCCCGGCCCCCGCCCTGTCCCGGTATCGAGCGGGCCGCCGGGCCGCCGGGCCCGGGGCAGCTCAGGCCGCGCGGAGCAGTTGGGCGGCGCGTTCCGGGGCGATGTCGTTGATGAAGACGCCCATCCCGGACTCCGATCCGGCCAGGTACTTCAGCTTGTCCTTGGCCCGCCGGATGCTGAACAGATGCAGATGCAGGTGCCCGAGCTCGCGGTCGACGCGGACCGGGGCCTGGTGCCAGGCCGCGATGTACGGCATCGGCAGGTCGAACAGCCCGTCGAAGCGGCGCAGCAGGTCGAGGTAGAGCGGCCCGAACGCGTCCCGCTCGGCGTCGCTGAGCGCCGGGATGTCCGGCACCGGCCGGTGCGGGGCCACGTGCACCTCGAACGGCCAGCGCGCCGCCGCCGGCACGTACGCCGTCCAGTGCTCGTTGCCGGCGACCACCCGCTCGCCGGCGGCCCGCTCGGCGGCCAGCACGTCCGCGTACAGGTTGCGCCCGCCGGTGCGTTCGGCGTGCCGCCGGGCGGCGGCCAGCAGCGCCCGCGTCCGCGGGGTCACGAAGGGGTACGCGTAGATCTGCCCGTGCGGGTGGTGCAGCGTCACCCCGATCTCCACGCCCCGGTTCTCGAACGGAAACACCTGCTCCACGCCCGGCAGGTCGCCGAGGACGGCGGTCCGGTCGGCGAGCGCGTCCAGCACGGTGCGCACCCGGCGGGGGGTGAGGCTCGCGAACGAGGCGTTGTGGTCGTCGGTGAAGCAGACCACCTCGCACCGCCCCTGGCCGGGCCGGACCGGGGTGAACGGCGTGATCTCCGCCGGCTCCTCGGCGATCCGGCCGCTCAGCGAGGGGAAACGGTTCTCGAAGACCACCACGTCGTAGCCGGGTGCGGGGATCTCGCTCAGCCGGCCGGTGGTGGACGGGCAGAGCGGGCACTGGTCGGGCGGCGGCAGGAAGGTCCGGGTCTGCCGGTGTACGGCCACCGCCACCCACTCGTCGGTCAGCGGGTCGTGCCGGAGTTGCGACGCCGGTGGGGGCGCCGGCAGCTCCCGGCGGTCCGGCTGGTCACGGACGGCGTCGTCGCGCTCGTCGAAGTAGATCAGCTCACGGCCGTCGGCCAGCTCCATCGCGCTGCGCTTCACCGCGTCACCTCTCCGCTCGCCGCCGTGGACCGGCCCGCACCGTCGACCACGACCAGCTCGCCGACCTTCTCGTCGAGTACCCGCCGGGCGTCGTCGGGCAGCCCGTCGTCGGTGACCAGGACGTCGGCGGCGGACAGCTCCACGATCGAGGAGAGACCGACGGTGCCCCACTTGGTGTGGTCGGCGAGCACCACCAGGCGGTCGGACGCGGCCACCAGCGCCCGGTCGGTCTCCGCCTCCATCAGGTTGGGCGTGGTGAAGCCGGCCCGTTCGCCGATGCCGTGGACGCCCAGGAACAGCAGGTCCAGGTGCAGCGCGCGGATCGCGGCGACGGCGAGCGGCCCGACCAGCGCGTCGGAGGGCGTACGGACACCGCCGGTGAGCACGACGGTCTGGTCCGGCCGCCCGCCGGCGTGCAGGATCTCGGCCACCGGGAGGGAGTTGGTCACCACGGTGAGGCCGGGCACGTCGGTCAGCCGGCGGGCCAGTTCGGCGGTGGTGGTGCCGGCGGAGAGGGCGATCGCCGCCCCGGGGCGGACCAGCTCCGCGGCCCGGATCGCGATGGCGGCCTTCTCGGGGAGTTGCCGGACCGACTTGGCCCGGAATCCGGGCTCGTCGGTGGATCCGGGGCCGGTGATCGTGGCGCCGCCGTGGACCTTGGCGAGCAGGCCGCGCTCGTGCAGGAAATCCAGGTCGCGCCGGATGGTCATGTCCGACACGCCGAACTCGGCGGCCAACTCGGTCACGCGTACGCCGCCGGCCGCCCGGACCCGCTCGATGATGGCCGCCTGCCGCTGCTGCGCCAGCATGCGCCGCACCTCCGTGCTGGTCGCCGCGCACTCTCACGCGGTCGAACGTGTTCCAACAAGAATGAACACTAGCGCGCGTACCGCGCCCACGAAAGGGCGGGTGCGGCGCTAGACCGTGGGGTGGCGCGGCTCGACCCAGCCGGTCTCGGTCAGATGGTGCAGAACCCCCTGCACCGCCTCGTCGACCCCCAGGTCGGTCGTGTCGATCACCAGGTCGGCGTCGGTCGGCTCCTCGTACGGGTCGTCGACGCCGGTCATCCCGGTGAGCAGACCCGCGCGGGCCCGCGCGTACAGGCCCTTGCGGTCCCGCTGCTCGCAGACCTCCAGCGGGGTGGCGACGTGGACCAGCAGGAAACCGGCGCCGGCGGACAGCGCCATCTCCCGGGCGGTGGCCCGGGCCTGCGCGTACGGGGCGATCGGGCAGCAGATCGCCACCCCCCGGTGCCGGGCGATCTCGGCGGCCACCCAACCGATCCGGCGGACGTTCGCGTCCCGGTCGGCCTTGCTGAAGCCCAGCCCCGCCGACAGTTCCCGGCGCACCACGTCCCCGTCGAGCAGGGTGACCGTCCGCTCGCCCTGCTCACGCAGGGCGTCCGCCAGCCCGCGCGCGATCGTCGACTTGCCGGAGCCGGACAGGCCGGTCAGGAAGATCACCAGACCGCGGAAGCGCCGGGGCGGGCGGGCCCGGACCAGCTCCTTCGCCACCGCCGGCGGCGTGTGCCACTCCGGCAGGGGGAAGCCCCGGTCCAGCAGGTCGTCGATCTCGGCCTGGGTCAGCGCCAGCCGGCGGTTGCGCGGCGGGATGTCCTCCCGCCAGCGCCACTGACCGTCCCGGTTGTCGTACGCGAGCTCGCGGGGGACCAGCACCCGCAGCCCGGCCCCGGAGAGCATCTCGCCGGTGGAGAGCAGGTGGGTCACGCCGTAGGCCGCCGACACCCGGGCCCGCAGCAGCGCGTCGCTGATCTCCTCCCGCCGGCGGGACAGCGGCACGGCGACCAGGGTCGCCGGGGGCATCCGGTCGCGGGCGGCGAAGATGCTGCGTACCAGCGCCTCCTGCGGCAGCCCGGCACCGTCCTCGCCCACCGGGATCAGGACCAGCAGGTGGGCGCCGAGGGTGCGGGAGGCGTGCGCGATCTGCGCGAGCTGCGGCCGGTGCAGCGGACGGTCGGCGATCACCCCGAGCACCCGGCCGGGCGGCAGCAGCGCGCGTACCTCCTCGGGGCTGCGGCGCAACCGCTGGAACGGCCCGTGACCACCGTCGCCGAGCCTGCGTACCGGCCCGCCGACGCCGGCCACCCCGTCGCGGACCGGCCAGGTGTCGGTCACCTCCAGCGCCGCCACGGGGGCGCCCTCGCCGTCGGTCAGCACCAGCGTGCGGCGCGCCGGATCCCGCGCGTCCAGCCCCTGGGCGAGCGCCGCCGGCACCTGGAGGGTCACCGGGACCGGCCAGGGCGCACCGTCGGCGAGGCGGCCACGCCGGCTCACCGACACCAGGTCGGCGCGGGTCATGAAGCCGGCCAGCGGGGTGTACGCCCCGGTCAGCAGCAACTCCAGGTCGGCCAGCTCACCGGGGCGCGGCGTGTACGCCGGCGCGTCGCGCAGCACCTCGTCGGGCAGCACCCACCCGTTGCTCATCGAACCCCCACTCACCGACCGGCCCACAGTTTCGCAGCCGACCGGCGATCGGTCGAGAGCGCCACTCCCTCCCGGTCCGGGTGCCGGCGGGTCGGCCCACGGGAATCGTCACCGGCGCGGGGAGGACCGGCGGACGGACCGGCGCGCCACCGCCCGGCGCAGCCGCGACCAGAAGGTCCGCTGGTCCTCCACCCGGGGCGGCGCGCCGTCCTCCGCGTAGTGCACGAGCAACGGCAGCCCGGTGTCCCGGGTCCATCCCGCCCCCGTCACCCGGGCCTTGAGCTGCCAGGTGCCGCGGGTCCGGCCGTCGTTCAGCCCGGCGAGGTCGACCGTGGCGGTCACCCGGTGCCGGATCCGCAGCACCTCCCCGTCCTCGATCCGCTCGGTGTCGACGGTGGCGGGCAGGAACAGCTCCTCCTGGGTCCGCGCGTTGCGGGCCACGAGATCCACCTTCGCCCGACCGGCCGTGGTGGCGCCGGGCGGTGGCTCGACGCCGGCCACCGGCAGCACCGGCAGGTCCCCGCCGGGAGCGAACCGCAGCGGCTCCTCTCCGGCCCGCAGTTCGGCCCGGAAGACGACCGTGAGGGTCGACCCGGTGGCCGTCCACCGCCCCACCGCGGTGTGCGCCCGCACCCCCGCCTCCCACTCGGCCAACCGGCGCAGGTCGGCGGTGCGGCCCTGCTCGGCGAGGGCCGCGACGGCCCGCTGCAACGGTGGCAGGCCGGCGGCGACGCCCGGGGCGAAACGGTCCCGGATGATCTGCCGGATCTCCGCGGCGACCTGTTCGAGCCAGTCCTCGGGAGCTTCGGTCAGGCGGCGTCCACGCAGCCGCTCCACCATCTCGTTGCGCAGCCACCGCCGGTGCAGCCGGTCACGCAGCGCACCGGGCGGGACGTGCGCGTCGACGATGTCGAGCGCCGCGCGCAGGCCGGCGTAGTACTCCGCCGGGTCGAGCCGGGTGGCGGTCACGTTCCCGGCGTCCGTGCGGCGCTGGTGGTGGTAACAGGTGTAGTCGGCGAGTACGCAGGTCCGCCGGGAGAGCAGATACGCCCGCACCACCATGCGGTGGTCCTCCAACCGGCGGGGCGGCCCTTCCGGGAACCGCAGCCCGTGCTTGTCGAGGAACGCGCGGCGGAACAGCTTGTGGCAGGTCAGGCTGTCGATCAGCGGCGCGTTGGCCAGCGTGGCGTCGAACCGGTTCTGCCGGAACAGCTCGCGGGGGACGATGCGCCCGTGCCCGGCCATCCGGCCGATCACGATGTCGGCGTCGTACGTCCGGGCGCAGGTGTGCAGCCGTTCGAGCGCCTCGTCGGCGAACCAGTCGTCGTCGTCGGCGAAGAAGACGTACTCGCCCCGGGCCCGCTCCGTTCCGACGTTGCGCGGCCGGGACGGCCATCCCGAGTTGTCCTGGTGCACGACGTGGAAGTGCGGATGGTCGGCGGCCAGGTCGTCGAGGTGTCGCGGGGTGCCGTCGGTCGAGCCGTCGTCGACGAAGATCACCTCGAACTCGTCCGGCGGCAGCGACTGGCGTTCCAGTGACCCGACCAGCTGGTCGATGTGCGCCTCGCAGTTGTGGGTGGGCACCACGACGCTCACCCTGGGACTCTCCGCTGCGACGATCATGAATCCCCCGCGTGATCGATCCGGTCCCGCCGTCGGAGACGGCGGCGGCTCCACATTAGAGACGTTCGACTAACGGTTTCGGTTGCAGTTGCGTCACGGAGAGTTTCCCCCGGGTACGGCACCTAGGGGAGGTGCCGCCGGGGATCAGGGGATCGCCGGGGTCGGTTGCGGTCCCGGTGGTAGCCCTGAGTGCCTAGGCTGTGCGGCGTGACACTCATCGCGACCGAGTCGCTGACCAAGACGTACGGGGGTGGGGTCACCGCGCTGGCCGACCTGACCGTCGCGGTCGAGCCCGGCATCATCGGCCTCGTCGGTGCGAACGGCGCCGGCAAGTCGACGCTGATCAAGATCCTGCTCGGCCTGCTGCCGCCCAGCGGCGGGCGGGTCCGGGTCCTCGGCCTGGACCCCATCACCCAGTCCGACCAGGTGCGCGCCCGGGTCGGCTACATGCCCGAACACGACGCCCTCCCACCCGATCTCTCCGCGGCCGAGCTGGTCACCCACCTCGGCCGGATGAGCGGCCTGCCCAGGACGGTGGCCCGTGAGCGGGCCAGCGAGGCGCTGCGGCACGTCGGGCTCTACGAGGAGCGCTACCGGCCGGTGGGCGGCTACTCGACCGGCATGAAGCAGCGGGTCAAGCTGGCCCAGGCGCTGGTGCACGATCCGGATCTGCTGCTGCTCGACGAGCCCACCAACGGCCTCGACCCGGCCGGGCGGGACGCCATGCTCGCCCTGATCCACCGGATCGGCACCGAGTTCGGCATCTCCGTGCTGGTCTGCTCGCACCTGCTCGGCGAAGTCGAGCGGATCTGCGACACCCTGGTCGCCATCGACGGCGGGCGCCTCCTGCGCGCCGACCGCATCGACGCCATGACGTCGGCCACCGACGTGCTCGCCGTCGAGGTGAGCGAGGGCAGCGAGGAACTGGCCGGGCGGTTGGCCGAGCTGCGGCTGCCGGTCCGTCGGGACGGGCGCCTGCTGCTGGTCGAGCTCGCCGACGACGCCACCTACGACCTGATCCTCGGCGCGGTCGCCGAGCTGGACCTGCCGCTGCACCGGTTGGACCAGCGCCGGCACCGGGTCGCCGAGCTGTTCGCCACGAGGGAGCCGAGCCATGTCTGAGCCGGCCGGTGTCATCCACGACATCGGATACCAGCGTTACACCGGTCCCCGGCTGGGTCGGCGCGCCGTGTTCGGCGCCCTGTACCTGCACGGGGTCCGCACGGTCTTCGGTTTCGGCCGCAGCGCCAAGGCGAAGATCTTCCCCTGGCTGGTGGTGGGCATCGTGACCCTGGTGGCCGCCGGGGTCACGGCCGTGCGCAGCCAGATCGGCGAGGTCGTGATGACGTACGCGCAGTTCGCCGACAGCATGAGCTGGCTGGTCATCTTCTTCGTCGCGGTGGCCGCCCCCGAGCTGGTCAGCCGGGACCTGCGCAGCGGTGTGCTGCCGCTGTACTTCTCCCGGCCGCTGCCCCGGTCGGACTACCCGCTGGCCAAGCTGCTCGCGCTGGTCACCGCGCTGTGGCTGCTGCTCGGCGGGCCGCAGCTGGTGATGTTCCTCGGCGCCGCCTTCACCACCTCCGACGGGGTGCGGGGTGTCTGGAACGAGCTGCTCGACCTGCTGCCGGGCCTGCTCTACGCCGGTCTCTGGGCGGTGGTCTTCGCCTCGATCGGCCTGCTGGTCGCGTCGCTCACCGGCAAGCGGGCGTTCGCCGCCGGCGGGATCGTGGCGATCTTCCTGATGACCACGCCGATCGTCGGCATCCTGTCCATCCTGCCCTCGCGGGCGGTCAACGAGCTGGCCTTCCTCGCCTCGCCGTCGACCCTGGTGAGCGGTCTGGGCACCTGGGCCCTCGGCGACCTGCTGGTCCCCGCGGAACAGGGCGGCGGCATGCCGATCGGCCGGTTCGGCCCGGTCTACGCCTTCGCCGCCGTGCTGCTCGTCACCGCCTGCGTCGCCCTGCTGCTGGCCCGGTACCGGAAGGTGGCCGCCCGATGACCGCGATCAGTGCCGAGCCGATGCCGGCCTCCGACCGGGCGACGAGCACGCTGCGGCTGGCGGGCGTGTCCCGCTGGTACGGCAACGTGGTCGCCGTCAACGACGTCAGCATGGACCTCGGGCCCGGGGTCACCGGGCTGCTCGGGCCCAACGGCGCCGGCAAGACGACGCTGCTGCACATGATGGCCGGTTTCCTCGCGCCGTCCCGCGGGACGGTCACCTTGGACGGCTCGCCGACCTGGCGCAACCCCGAGGTCTACCGCCGCCTGGGTCTGGTCAGCGAGCGGGAGGCGGTGCACACGTTCCTCAGCGCGTACGAGTTCGTGCTCGCCAGCGCCAAGATGCACCGGCTGCCGGACCCGGAGGAGGCGACCCGCCGGGCGATCGCCCTGGTCGAGCTGGAGAGCGCGCAGTCGCGCCGGATCGGGACGTACTCCAAGGGCATGCGGCAGCGCGCGCGGGTGGCGGCCGCGCTGGTCCACGACCCGCAGGTGCTGCTGCTCGACGAGCCGTTCAACGGGATGGACCCGCGGCAGCGACTGCACATGATGGAGCTGCTGCACCGGCTCGGCGCCGCCGGCCGGACCATCCTGTTCAGCTCGCACATCCTGGAGGAGGTCGAGCAGGTCTCCGGGACCGTGCAGGTGATGGTCGCCGGCCGTCTCGCCGCCTCCGGTGACTTCCGGACGATCCGCCGGCTGATGACCAACCGGCCGCACGTCTTCGCCGTCCGGTCCACCGACGACCGAGCCCTCGCCGTGGCGCTGATGGCCGAGCCGTCGGTGACCGGGGTGGAGCTGGGCCGCACGGGACTGACCGTACGGGCCGGCGACTACGGTGCCTTCACCCGCGTGCTGCCCAAGGTGGCCCTGGCCCGCGGCATCCGGGTCCGGCAGCTCGTGCCCGAGGACGAGTCCCTGGAGAGTGTGTTCTCCTACCTGGTGGAGGCCTGACGGTGAGTGCGAGGAGTAAACGAGCGCAGCGAGTGAGCCCCGCAGTCACGAACGAAAGAGGCTGAGCATGTCGACCGTTTCCTGGATCACCGCGCGGGGGCTGTTCGGGCGGCGCCGCTTCCTGCTGCTGTTCCCGCTGCCGGTGCTGCTGGTGCTGCTGGCCGTGCTGTCCCGTTCCCTCGGCGTCGACCCGGGCGGGTGGGGGCCGCCGGTGCTGGTCGGTCTCGGGCTGGCGGTGGTGCTGCCGGTGATCGCACTGATCGTCGGCACCGGGGTACTCGGCGCTGAGATCGACGACGGCACGGTGGTGCACATCCTGACCAAGCCGCTGCCGCGCTGGCAGATCATCCTGCCGAAGCTGCTGGTGGCGGCCGGCGTCACCGCGGTGACCGTCGCCGTGCCGCTCTACGTGGCGGGCGTGCTGGCCGACTCGGTACGCCTGGGTCTGGCGCTCGCCGCCGCCGCCTCGATCGGGGCGCTGGCGTACTGCGCCCTGTTCGTCGCCCTCAGCCTGGTCACCCGCCGTCCGGTGCTGCTCGGGTTGGTGTACGTGCTGATCTGGGAAGGGCTGCTCGGCAACTTCGTGAGCGGCACGAAGGTGCTCTCGATCCAGCAGTACGTGATCGCGCTCGCCGACCGGTTCGCCCCGACGGAGCTGCTCGCCGCCGACGTGTCGGTGCCGGTGGCGAGCGTGATGACGGCGCTGATCGCGGTGGGCTTCACCGTCCTGGCGATCGACCGCCTCCGCTCGTTCTCGGTGGCCGGCGAAACCAGCTGACCCACCCCGCACCACCGCACCCGAGGGCACTCTTTCGCGGAAAGAGTGCCCTCGGCGGCGTTCTCGGCCACTCTTTCCGGGAAAGAGCGCGGCTCACGCCGGTGCAGGAGCGCGCGGCGCCGGCTCAGAACGCGCAGGCGATGACCAGCTCCGGGGTGCGGTCGGGGAGCAGGTCGAGTTTGCCGATCCGCCCCGCCGCCCGCAGGTCGTCGGCGACCACCGCGAGCCGGTCGAGCAGCGCGGCCGGGCCGAGCGCCTCGGCCAGCGGCACCTCCGCCTTCATCGACAGCTTCCGTTCCGACTTGGCGCGGCGCACCTGGCTGAGCGCCTCCCCGGCGAGCCCCAGCAGATCCTCCTCACCCGCACCGCCGATCGCGCGCCCCACCTCGTGCGTGGTCGGCCAGGGCGCCCGGTGCACCGAGCCGTACCGCCACCAGGACCACACCTCCTCGGTCGCGTACGGCAGCACCGGGGCGAAGAGCCGCAGCTGCACCGACAGCGCCGTCGCCAGCGCCGCCCGCGCCGAGTCCGCCCCCGCGCCGGTGCCGTAGGCGCGCTCCTTCACCAGCTCGATGTAGTCGTCGCAGAACCGCCAGAAGAACGCCTCGGCCGCCTGCAACGCGACCGTGTGGTCGTACGCGTCGAACGCCGCCGTCGCCGCCGCGACGACGCCGGACAGCCCGGCGAGCATTGACCGGTCCAGCGGCTCGGCCGCCGGGGCGCGCAGGGCGTCGGCGGCGCCCAACCCCAGGACGAACTTCGACGCGTTGAGCAGCTTGGTGGCGAGCCGCCGGCCCACCTTGATCTGCGCGGGGTCGAAGGCCAGGTCGGTGCCCGGCCGGCCGTTGGCAGCCCAGTACCGCACCGCGTCCGAGCCGTGCTGCTCGAGCAGCGCCATCGGGGTGACCACGTTCCCCTTGGACTTGGACATCTTCTTGCGGTCCGGGTCGAGGATCCAACCGGACAGCTCGGCGTCCCGCCAGGGCAGCACGCCGTGCTCCAGGTGGGAGCGGACCACCGTGGCGAACAGCCAGGTCCGGATGATCTCCTGGCCCTGCGGGCGCAGGTCCATCGGGAACACCCGGTCGAACAGGTCCGGGTCGGTCTCCCAGCCGCCGACGATCTGCGGGGTCAGCGACGAGGTGGCCCAGGTGTCGAGCACGTCCGGATCGCCGACGAAGCCACCGGGCACCCCGCGCCGGGACCCGTCGTAGCCGGGCGGCGCGTCGGTGGACGGGTCGACCGGCAGTGCGGACTCCTCGGGTGTGAGAGGGTTGGCCCAGTCCGGCTCGCCAGTGTCGTCGAGCCGGTACCACACCGGCACCGGCACGCCGAAGAAGCGCTGCCGGCTGACCAGCCAGTCACCGGTCAGGCCGCCCACCCAGTGCTCGTAGCGGTGCCGCATGTGTTCCGGCACCCAGCGCAGCTCCCGCCCCCGGGCCAGCAGCTCGTCGCGCAGGCCGGCGTCCCGCCCGCCGTTGCGCAGGTACCACTGCCGCGTCGACACGATCTCCAGCGGCCGGTCGCCGCGCTCGTAGAACTTGACCGGGTGCGTGATCGCGCGCGGCTCGCCGACCAGGTCGCCCGCGTCGGCCAGCAGCTGCACGATCGTCCGGCGGGCGCCGTTCACGGCCTGCCCGGCCAGCGCGGCGTACGGCTCCGCCGGCACACCCGCCGGCGGCTCCGGCAGCAGCCGCCCGTCCCGGCCGATCACCACGCGGGTGGCCAGCCGCAGCTCCCGCCACCAGGTCACGTCGGTGAGGTCGCCGAACGTGCAGACCATCGCGATGCCGGTGCCCTTGGCCGGGTCCGCCAGCGGGTGCGCGCGCACCGGCACCTCGACCCCGAAGACCGGGGTACGGACAGCCGTGCCGACCAGGTCGGCGTACCGCTCGTCGTCCGGGTGGCAGACCAGCGCCACGCACGCCGGCAGCAGCTCGGGCCGGGTGGTGTCGATCAGCACCTCCCGCCCGCCGGGGGAGTGGAAGCGCAGCCGGTGGTAGGCGCCGGGCCGCTCGCGGTCCTCCAGCTCCGCCTGGGCGACGGCGGTGGCGAAGCCGACGTCCCACAGCGTCGGCGCCTCCGCCTGGTAGGCCTCGCCGCGCGCCAGGTTGCGCAGGAACGCCCGCTGGCTGGTCGCCCGCGCGACCCGGCCGATCGTCGTGTACGTCAGCGACCAGTCGACGGACAGCCCGAGCCGCCGCCACAGCGCCTCGAACACCTGCTCGTCGGCGACGGTCAGCCGCTCGCACAGCTCGATGAAGTTGCGCCGGGAGATCGGCGTCGGGTCCTTGCGGGCGGCGTCGCCGACCGGCGCGTCCGGCGGCACCCACGCGGGGTCGTACGGCAGCTCCGGGTCGCAGCGCACCCCGTACACGTTCTGCACCCGCCGCTCGGTCGGCAGGCCGTTGTCGTCCCAGCCCATCGGGTAGAAGACCGTGCGGCCGCGCATCCGTTGGAAGCGGGCCACCAGGTCGGTGTGCGTGTACGAGAAGACGTGCCCCATGTGCAGCTCGCCGGATACGGTCGGCGGAGGTGTGTCGATCGCGTACACATCCGCCCGCTGCCTGGTGCGGTCGAACGCGTACGTGCCCTCCTCCTGCCAGCGGCGCGCCCAGGTCTCCTCGAGCCCGTCCAGACTCGGACGCTCGGGGACGCCGGCGCGGGCCGTCCTCGCCGTATCGGTCATCGGTCGATGATAGGTGGGCCCTGGTGGTCCCCCGCGCGAATTACCCGGTGTCGTGTGGGGCCGGCGCAGGGCCGCCGCGGGCGGGCACCAGGAGGTCCCGCATCGGGTGCGGGGAGTGGCCGGCAAGCCAGCCGCGCCGACCGACCTCGATGCCGAGGGCCAAGCGGCCGGCGACGCCGAGGCACTGGGCCAACTCGCCGAGGTTGCGTCGTAGCGTGCGCTCGCTGATGTGCAATTCGCGAGCCGCAGCGATGTCAGACTTGCCCGAGGCCTTCGACCGCAGGATGGCGATCTGCAGCGTGGTGGGCACGCCGTAGGTTTCCGACAAGGTCACCCCCGTGACGTCGTGACATCCCCCGACCGGTGTCGGACCCGGCTCGGGGATCGCCTCATCGTCGGGGCCCGAGAGCCGGCTGTCAATGTTTCCCGCGGCGATCGATTATTGATGGCCGCATCCGGCCAAACGGTGTCCCGTTCCTTGCTCCGGTCCCGAACGCATTCGTATCCTTCGACGGGCCGTCCAGGCCGGCGAACCGGTTTGCACGGTGCTTCGCCATGGATGTGGTCGCATTCGAACAATCGAGGCGGACGCATCTGGACACATTCGTTGCAGCGCGCAGATGCCGCGTTGTCGTTGAGCACGGGGGACCAATGAGAAGAAAGTCTTCCGCCCTTTTAGCAGGGCTCATTTCGATGCTGGCCGGTGCGCTGGCGGTGACCGGGCCGGCCTCGGCTTCGGACGGCCTCACGGACGAGGCGCCGACCGGTGGGATCGGTGTGCTGGCCGGGCCGCGGCCGCTGTTCCAGCTGCCGTTCCCCTGCGGCGAGGAGTGGAGGCTGACCACCTACAACGGGCACGACGACTACGACATCGACATGTTCGCGGTCAGCGGCCAGTCGCTCGGGCGGCCGATCCTCGCGTCGTACGGGGGCCAGGTGGTGCGCTCCGGCTACGACACCGGCGGCGGGAACTACGTACGGATCGATCACGGTAACGGCTGGCAGACGCTCTACCTGCACATGCAGTCCACCCCGGTGGTGAGTGTCGGCCAGACGGTCGCGCAGGGGCAGCTGCTGGGCCGGGTGGGCGCCACCGGCGCCAACACGAGTCCCAATCCGCACCTGCACTACGAGCAGCTGCGGGACGGCGCCAAGTCGGAGGCCTACTTCAACGGGGTCCCGTCCGGCATCACCGACGACGGGAGCAGCGCGGCCCGGGTGGTCAGGAGCCGCAA
Source organism: Actinomycetes bacterium (assembly GCA_023402505.1). GTDB lineage: Bacteria > Actinomycetota > Actinomycetes > Mycobacteriales > Micromonosporaceae > Micromonospora. The sequence goes on along the minus strand of JAEYGD010000449.1, from coordinate 14,256 downwards.
CTGCGGGGCTGGCCAGCAGATCGACAAGGTCGGCGTCTACGGTGTCATGCCCACCGGCGAGCTGTACTACGCGGTCGTCGACCCGGTACGGGGAGAACGCACCCACACCGTCGTGTCCACCGCCAAGATCGGGATCGTCCCGAAGGCGATGACGGCGTTGAACCACAACACGATCCTGGTCACCTCCACCGCGGGTCACCTCTACCGCATCGACGTCATCACCAACAGCACGTCACTCGCCTTCACGCGTACGGCCGAACCCGTGGAAACCGGCTGGACGCACGATCTGCTCGCCTTCGACGGCGCCTACCTCTACGGAATCGCCGACGGCGTGCTCAGCCGTTACGTGGTGAGCCGGCCCAAGCCGGGCGAGGCGCAGATCGGCAGCCGGCAGGAGATCGGTCGCGGATGGACGCTCACCACGTTCACCGCCACCGGGCCGAGGTGGCTGCTCGGAATCTCCACCCAGGGGGAACTCATCTCCTACAACGTGACGGGCGCGGCACCCGACGGGGTCAAGCGGTACTCACTCCGGCCGGACCGCTGGAGCAGTGTCAACGCCCTGGTCTCCGGCGGCGACGGTTACTACCTGGGCCGGGCCGACGACGGTTCGCTGGGCCAGTACATCGACCGTGATCCGTTCGACGGCAGCGGCGCCGACCTCACCTACGGCAAGGACATCGACGAACGGGGCTGGACGCAGGCCCTGCTCAGCGCTGTTCCCAACTGACCGGTCGCCGGTCACGGCACACCCGACGGGGCGGCCCGGAGCGCAGGTGCGGCTCCGGGCCGCTCGCGACGGTCCCGGTGCGGCGTCGCGGCCCGGCGGGCCCGTCCGTCACGCCAGCGAGTCGCGCCACCGCCGGTGCAGGGCCGCGTACCGGCCCTCCGCGGCGATCAGCTCGGCCGGGGGGCCGTCCTCGACGATCCGGCCCGCCTCCAGCACCAGCACCCGATCCGCGATCTCCACCGTCGACAACCGGTGGGCGATGACGAGCGCGGTGCGCTCCCGCAGGATGGTGCCGAGCGCGTGCTGCACCGCCCGTTCGCTGGGCACGTCGAGCGACGAGGTCGCCTCGTCGAGGATCAGCACCGCCGGGTCGGCCAGAAACGCGCGCGCGAACGCGACGAGCTGCCGCTGGCCGGCGGAGAGCCGGCCGCCGCGCCGGTGCACCTGCGTCGCGTACCCCTCGGGCAGCGCGGCGACGAAGTCGTGCGCGCCGATCGCCCGCGCGGCCGCCTCCACGGCGGCGTCGTCGGCGTCCGGGCGGCCGAACCGGATGTTCTCGGCGACCGTCCCGCCGAACAGGTGGGTCTCCTGGGTGACCAGCACGAGGGCACGGCGCAGGTCGGCGTCGGCGACGTCCCGCAGGTCCACGCCGTCCAGCAGCACGGCGCCGTCGAGCGGATCGTGGAAGCGGGCGAGCAGCTTCGCGACGGTCGACTTGCCGGCGCCGGTCGGCCCGATCAACGCGACCGTCTGGCCGGCCGGCACGGCCAGGTCCAGCCCGGCCAGGATCGGTGCGTCGGGGCGGTACCCGAAGGTGACCGACCGGAAGGTGACCGCACCGCGACCGGGACCGGCCGGCAGCGGCACCGGCCGGGCCGGCTCGGGCACCGCGGGCCGTTCGTCGAGCACCCCGGCGAGCTTCTCCAGAGCGGCCGTGGCCGACTGCAGGGAGTTGTAGAACTGGCTGAGCTCCTGCATCGGCTCGAAGAACCGCCGCAGGTAGAGCAGGAAGGCGGCGAGCACCCCGATCTCGGCGTGCCCGCCCAGCACCCGCCAGCCGCCGTAGCAGAGCACCACCGCGACGGTGACGTTGCCGATCAGTTTGATCCCGGGGGAGTACGTGGCGATCAGCCGGAACGCGTGCAGGCTGGCCTGCCGGTAGTCGTCGCTGACCGCCGTGAAGATCCGCTGGTTGCGGGGCTCGCGGCGGAACGCCTGCACCGCCCGGATGCCCCGCAGCGACTCGACGACGTGGACGATGACCAGCGCGATCGTCTCCCGGGTCCGCCGGTACGCGGCGGCCGAGGCGCGGGCGAACCAGCGTGACAGCCAGTACAGGAACGGAAAGGCCAGCAGCGTCACGGCGGCCAGCGGCAGGTCCAGCCAGAGCAGGATCGCGGCCACCGACAGGATCGACAGGGCGGCGAGCACCAGGCTGTCGATGCCGCCGCCGACCAACTCGCCGATCGAGTCCAGGTCGCTGGTCAGCCGGGACACCATCCGCCCCGAGGTGTACCGCTCGTGGAACGTCACCGACAGGCGCAGGAACTGGCCGTACACCCGCTGCCGGAGGTCGAGCAGGACGGCCTGGCCGATCCGTGCGGAGATCGCGAGGAAGCCGCGCCGTGCCGCGTACTCCACGGCGGTCGCCACGACGAACGCGCCGGCGACGGCGGCCAGCGGCCGGTTGTCGCCGGCCCGCAGCGGCTCGATGGCCCGGTCGATACCCAGCATCACCAGGTAGGGCCCGGCCATGCCGGCGGCGTTCTGGCTGAGCAGCAGCGCGACGGCCACGGTGAGTCGTCCCCGGTGCGGGCGCAGCAGGTCGCGCAGCAGCACCCGGCCGCGGGCGCGCAGCCGGGTGACCGCCGCCGGGTCGGTGTCCTCGGCCCGGCTCCGGTCGGCGTCCGGGTCGGTGGCGATGCCACGCCAGCTCTCCAGGCCGGACGGTCGCCGGGGCGACGGCACGGGCGACGGCGGCACGCCGGTGCCACCGTCACCCCCCGTCACGACCGCACCAGGCCCCGGCCACCCGGTGTCGGATCACCCGTCGGCGGGTGACAGGGCGGGTCCGCCGAGAGCAGGGCACGGTACGCGGGCACGGCGGCGAGCAACTCGGAGTGGCGGCCCACCGCGCCGATCCGCCCGTCCTCCAGCAGCGCGACCCGGTCTGCCAGCGCGACGGTGGACGGCCGGTGCGCCACGACCAGCGCGGTGGTGTCCCGCAGCACCCGGCGCAGGGCCGCCTCGACGAGCGCCTCGGTGTGCACGTCCAGGGCGGACAGCGGGTCGTCGAGCACGAGCAGCGCCGGACGGCCCAGCACGGCACGGGCCAGCGCCAGCCGCTGCCGTTGCCCGCCGGACAGCGACAGGCCCTGCTCGCCCACCCGGGTGGCCAACCCCCACGGCAGGTCGTACGCGAAGTCGGCCTGCGCCAGGGCGAGCGCGGCACGCACCTCGTCCTCCCCGGCGTCGGGCCGGCCCAGGGTCAGGTTCTCCCACACCGACATCGAGAACAGCGTCGGCTCCTCGAAGGCCACCCCGACCAGCCGGCGCAGCGAGGCCAGCCGCAGCCCGCGTACGTCGTGCCCGTCCAGCGTCACCCGTCCGCCGGTCGTCTCGCGCAGCCGCGGCACCAGCGACAGCAGGGTGCTCTTGCCGGAGCCGGTCGCCCCCACGAGCGCCACCGTCTCGCCCGGCTCGACGGTCAGGTCGACCTCCCGCAGTACGGGGGTCCGGCTGTCCGGGTAGCGGAACGAGACGCCCTCGAACGCCAGCCGCCCGCGTACCCCGGCTCGCTGCAACACGACGGCGCCGGGAGCGTCCACGATGGCGGGCGGGGTGTCCAGCACCTCCCGCACGCGGTCGGCCGCCGTCGCCGCCTCCTGCCCGCCGGCGATGATCCAGCCCAGCCCCTGTACCGGCCAGATCAGCATGAGCTGGAGGCTGACGAAGGCCACCAGTTCCCCGATGGTGAGCACGCCGTTGGCGGCGGCGGCCGAGCCGGCGACCAGCACGACGCCCAGGGTCAGGTTCGGCACCAGGTCCAGCCGGGCGGAGGTCGCGGCGAGCAGCCGGCCCTTGCCGACCCCGGTGTCGTGCAGCGCGCGGGCGCCCTCGGCGAACCGGGCGGCGAGTTCCGGCCCCCGCCCGTACGCCTTCATCGTGCGCAACCCCTGCGCGGTCTCCTCGACCAGGGTGGCGACGTCGCCTTGCTGGTCCTGCATGCGGCGGGAGGCGGCGTGGTAGGCGCGCGCGAACCGCCGGGTGATGAGGAACAACGGAACGGCGCTGGCGGCGACGACCAGGCCCAGCGTGGCGTGCAGCCGGATCAGCAGCACCACCACGACGACGTACGTGACGACGTTGAGGACCAGGAAGAACAGGCCGAAGGAGAGGAACCGGCGGATCACCGACAGGTCGGTGGTGAGCCGGGAGAGGAGCTGCCCGGACTGCCACCGGTCGTGGAAGCCGGGCGGCAGCCGTTGCAGGTGGGCGTAGACGTCGGCCCGGATGGCCGCCTCCATCCCCACCGACGAGGACGACTGCACCCAGCGCCGGATGAAGATCAGCAGGGCCTCGGCGAGGCCGAAGAGCAGCGCCAGGCCGGCGAGGCGGACCAGCCCGGCCGGGTCCTGCCGGGCGACCGGGCCGTCCACGACGCGCTGGGCGACCAGCGGCACGGCGATTCCGGCCGCCGTGGCGGCCAGCCCGGCGAGGAGCAGCCAGGCGAACTCGGCCGCGTACGGGCGCAGGTAGTGCCGCAGGCGCCAGAGGCTCCGCAGCGGATGTCGGCCCGTGGCGGGGGCCGGGTCGCCGTCGCTCTCGGCAGGCACTACCCGACGGTAGCGGCAAACGGGAGCGTCGCCGCTGTCAGCTTGCCGTCAACCGTCGCTCGTGACCGAGAAGCCACGTCTTCACGTCCAGCCCCCAGCGGTAGCCGCCGAGCGTTCCGTCGGTACGCAGCACCCGGTGGCAGGGGACGAAGAGCGCGGCGGCGTTGCGAGCGCAGGCCGCCGCGGCGGCCCGTACGGCAGCGGGACGCCCGGCCAGCTCGGCGAAGCCGGTGTAGGTGACCGGCTCGCCCGGCTTGACCTGCCGCAGCACCGTCCAGGCGTGCGCCATGAACGCCCCGCCGGTGTGCTGCTCGACGGGCACCGCGTCGATCGCGGTCAGGTCGCCGTCCAGGTAGGCGGCGACGGCCGCGGTCACCGGGCCGAGGTCGGGCCGTTCGCGCAGCGGGGCACGCAGGGCCGGGTGGATCAGGGCGAGCAGGACCTGCGGATCGGCGGTGAAGCCGGCGGCCCGGACCGCCCCGTCGGGCCCGACGAGGACACTGAGCGGGCCGGCCGGGGTGTCGATGACGGCGCTGTCGATGGTGTTCATGCTGCTCTCCAGAGTCGGATCACCGCGTACGAGCGCCAGGGGCGCCAGCGGTCGGCGTACGTGTGCAGGGTCTTCGGGTCGTCGGGGAGGCCGAGGGCGGCGGCGCCCCGGCGGACGGCGAGATCGGTGGCGAGGAGGACGTCCGGGTCGCCGAGCGCGCGGAGCGCGACGTAGTCCGCCGTCCACGCCCCGATCCCGGGTAGCGCCAGCAGCCGTCGCCGGGTCTCCTCCCGGTCGCCACCCGGCTCCAGGTCGAGCGAGCCGTCCGCGACCGCCCGGGCCAGTCCTCGGATCGTCTCCCGCCGCGCCGCCGGCATCCGGAACCCGCCGTCCGGCACGGAGAGCACCTCCTGGGCGGTCGGGAACCCCCTCAGCTCACATTGATCATGAAGTTGACGGGTTCGGGGGAGATCGACACGCCCGCCAACTTCATGGTCAACGGCGTCGGTCGGAGCCGCGAGCCGGGTGGGAAGGTGGGTCAGGAGTCGGGTGAGGGTGGTGCGGGCGGAGGTGACCGAGACCTGCTGGCCGACGACCGCGCGGACGGCCATCTCGAATCCGTCCACCGCGCGCGGGACGCGGACGCCCGGCTCGGCCGCCACCGCGCGCGCCAGGGCGGGATCGGTGGCGAGGGTCTGGTCCACCGCGGTCGGGTCGGCGTCCAGGTCGAGCAGGCGGCGGCAACGCGCCACCGCCGGCGCCAGGTCCCGCATGTCGGTCAGCCGCAGCGTCGCCGTCACGTACCCGTCGGCCGGGGTCAGCACCGCCTCGCCGGTGCCGTGCGGCAGCCGCAGACCCCGGTGGTACGTCCCGTCCCGCACCTCGTCCACGCCGGGCAGCGCCCGCAGCGCGAGGAAGTCCAGCAGCGACCGGACGTGCAGCGGCGGCCGGTACGCCAGCCGTACGGTGATCGTGCCCGCCCCGGCCGGCACCGCCCGCCGGCCCGGGGCGGCCCGCAGCTCGGACGGCGCCACCCCGTACACCTCGCGGACCGTGTCGTTGAACTGCCGGACGCTGCCGAACCCGGCCGCGAACGCGATGTCCGCCATCCCGAGGTCGGTGGTCTCGATCAAGGTGCGCGCGGTCTGGGCGCGCTGTGCCCGGGCCAGCGCGAGCGGGCCCGCGCCCAGTTCGGCGCGGAGCATCCGGTGCAGGTGCCGCTCGGTGTAGCCGAGCCGGGCCGCGAGGCCGGGCACCCCGTCCCGGTCGACGACGCCGTCGGCGATCAGCCGCACCGCGCGGCCCACCACGTCGGCGCGGACGTCCCACTGCGGCGAACCGGGCGCGGCGTCCGGCCGGCACCGGCGGCAGGCGCGCAGGCCGGCCCCCTGCGCCGCGGCGGCGGACGGGAAGAACCGGACGTTCTGCCGCTTCGGGGTGATCGCCGGGCAGGATGGCCGGCAGTAGATGCCGGTCGAGGTCACACCGGTGTAGAACCAGCCGTCGAACCGCTGGTCGCGGCTGTCGACGGCCCGGTAACACCGTTCGAAGTCCAGGTCCACGCACCGATGATGCCTCCGCGGGGAGGCGAGCGGCTGGCGGGAATCGGACCTGGGCGTGCCGGCCCGGGTGGCGAGCCGCCCGGATGCGCCGCCCGGACCCGGAACCGGTACGAACGCGATCGGGCCGGGCCTGCATGGCGTCCCCCTGACCTGGCCCGTTCCGGCAACGTGGCCGCGGTTCGGCGACCGTCGAGCGGAAACTGTCGGTTGTGGTCGGTACCGTCCCGCCACCAACTCAAGAAGGGGTGCGGCGATGGCGAGCGGGGCGGGTCGGCAGGCGGCGTCGACACGGGGCGGGCACCCTCCGCTGGACCGGGCGGTCACGCAGGGCTTCTACGCCCGGATGCGCGCGGTGGCCCCCGCGGCGGTCGGGGCGCTCGACCGGGACCGCGCCGGCGATCCGGGCCGGGCGTTCGGAGACACCGCCTGCGGCCGGCTCGTCCGCTCGCTCGACGCGGGCGGGCTGCGCGCCCTCGGCATGTGGGTGCACCACTGGTGCATGCGCTTCTACGACGACGACACCCGGGTCGCGTTGCGCCTGTTGCGCGAGATCGCCGCCCGGCCGGGGCTGGGGTGGACGGCCGACGAGGTGCGCTGGATGCTCCGCGAGTCGTACGCGGCCGGCCCGGCCGCCGACGCGCGCTTCACCCTGCCGCTCGCGGCGGCGGCCGAGCTGGCGCCGGGGGCGCTGCGGATCGAGCCGGTCGTGCCCCGCCAGGCGGGCCCGCGCGACTGACCGGGTGTCGCCGGCCGGCGCGGCGGCACCTGGCCGGCGACGGTGGCGCCGATCGCCACGACGAATCCGGCGAGCTGCCATCCGGTCATCGCCTGCCCGAGCACCGCCCAGCCGAGGGCGGCGGCGGTCAGCGGGCTCAGCGCGCCGAGCAGGGAGACCTGGGTGACCGGCAGCCGGGCCGCGCCGCGGAACCAGAGGGCGTACGCGAGCGCCGTGCCGGCGAGGGTCAACCAGGCGTACCCGGCGAGCGCCGGCGGGTCGGGTGTCGGCGGCGTCCCCTCGACCAGCAGGGCGGCGGGCACGATCAGCAGCCCGCCCGCGGTGAGCTGCCAACCGGTGGCGGTCAGGGTGCCGACCCCCGGCGGGCGGCCCCAGCGGCGGGTCAGCACCAGGCCGGTGCCCATCGCCGCGGTGCCGGCCAAGCCAGCGGCGACGCCGAGGGCGTCCAGCGCGGCGCCCGGCCGGAGCACGACCAGGGTGACCCCGGCCAGCGCGGCGACCGCGGCGGCGAGCGCGCGCGGATGGGGCCGCTCGCGCAGCACCAGCACGGTCAGGCCGGCCACCAGCAGCGGCTGGGTGGCGCCGAGTACGGCTGCCGTCCCGCCGGGCAGCCGGTACGCCGCGAGGAACAGCAGCGGGAAGAACGCGCCGATGTTGAGCGCGCCGAGCACGACGGACCGCCACCACCAGGATCCGTGTGGCCGGTGCCGGGTGAGGGCGAGCAGCAGCAGGCCGGCGGGGAGGGCCCGGATCACGCCGGACCAGAGCGGGCGGTCCGGGGGCAGCAGCTCGCTGGTGACCAGGTACGTCGTTCCCCAGGTCACCGGCGTGAGGGCGGTGATGAGGGGGTCGAGCCGGCGGTGGTCCATCACTCCTCCTAAAAGCTTCAAGTTAAGTATCTTAGGACTAAGCTACTTAAGGGTGAGCCAAATCGGAGGTGCGACGTGCGGCACAATCCGCGTGTGGCGCAACAGGACGACGTCGACGGCATCGTCGAGCAGTGGCGGCGGGAGCGGCCGGGCATGCGGCCCGAGCCGATGGCCGTCTTCGGCCGGATCTACCGGATCGCGCGGCTCGTCGGCGACGAGCAGGAGCGCACGTACGCCCGGTGGTCGATCAGCCGGGGCGAGTTCGACGTGCTCGCCGCGCTGCGCCGCGCCGGGACGCCGTACACCCTTGCGCCGAAGGCGCTCGCCGCGTCGCTGATGCTCACCTCCGGCGGGGTGACGGGCCGGCTCGACCGGCTGGAGCGGGCCGGCCTGGTACGCCGGTCACCCGACCCGGCCGACCGCCGCGGTCTCCAGGTCACGCTGACCGAGGCGGGCCGTGCCCTGGTCGAGGAGGCGGCGGAGGCCGGCCTGGCCGTCCAGCGCCGGCTGCTCGACACGCTGCCCCCCGAGGACCAGGAGCGTCTCGGCGACCTGCTGCGTACCCTCCTCGGCGCGGTGACCGACGCCGGGCGGTGACCGGCGTCGGGCGGTGACCGACGCCGGGCGGTGACCGTCGCGCCCCAGCGGGCGGGCGGCGGCGCGGTGAGCGGTTGCGGCAGGATGGGCGACGTCTCCCGACGGAAGGATCATCGTGGCCGCCAGCGAACCGACCATCCTCGCCACCAGCATGGGCATCTACGCGCCGCGCGGGAACGGTCGGGCCCGGCGGATCAACCCGGTCTTCGACCTGGCCGCCGACCTGGCCGAAGCCGGGCGCGAGCCGCGGATCTGCTTCCTCGACCAGGCCGAGGGGGACCAGCCGACCACCCTGACCCGGGTGTACGAGGCGTTCGCCGGCAGCCGGTTCCGGATGACCCACCTGGCGCTGTTCCCGATGCCGAACGTCGAGGACGTGCGGGCGCACCTGCGGGCACAGGACATCGTCTGGGTCGGCGGGGGCAGCGTCGCGAACCTGGTCGCCGTCTGGCGGGCGCACGGCCTCGGCGACATCCTGCGGGAATGCTGGGAGGCCGGGGTCGTGCTGGGCGGGGTCTCCGCCGGTTCGATCTGCTGGCACACCGGCGGCGCCACCGACAGCTTCGGGCTCACCCTGCGCGGCTTCACCGACGGGCTGGGCTGGCTGCCGTACGGCAACGGCGTGCACTACGACAGCGAGGAGCAGCGCCGGCCGCTGATGCACCGGCTGGTGGGCGACGGGACACTGCCGACGTCGCACTGCACCGACGACGGCACGGGCCTGCTCTACCGGGGCGAGCGGCTGGTCGAGGCGGTCGCGGACCGGCCGGGCGTGTCGGCGTACGAGGTCAGCCGCGGCCCGGACGGCAGCGTACGGGAGAGCCCGATCAGCCCGCGCCTGCTCGACTGACCGGGGTCGGCCCCGGACCCGGTCCTCGACGGCGGAAACCCGAGGCAGGTGCCGGCGGCCGGCGGGCGGCGGCGTAAGCTGGCCCGTCGTGAGTCTCACCATCGGCATCGTGGGCCTGCCCAACGTCGGCAAGAGCACGCTGTTCAACGCCCTGACCAAGAACGACGTGCTCGCGGCGAACTATCCCTTCGCCACCATCGAGCCCAACGTCGGCGTCGTCGGCCTGCCGGACGAGCGGCTGCACAAGCTGGCCGAGATCTTCGGCTCGCAGAAGGTGATCCCCGCGCCGGTGTCGTTCGTCGACATCGCCGGGCTGGTGCGAGGCGCCTCCAAGGGGCAGGGACGGGGCAACGCGTTCCTCGCCAACATCCGGGACGCCTCCGCGATCTGCCAGGTCGTACGTGCCTTCTCCGACCCGAACGTGGTGCACGTCGACGGCAAGGTCTCCCCGGCCGACGACATCGAGACGATCAACACCGAGCTGATCCTCGCCGACCTCCAGACCCTTGAGCGGGCGCTGCCGAGGCTGGAGAAGGAGGCGAAGCTCCGCAAGGACCGGGCCGCCGCGGTCGCCGCCGCGAAGGCCGCGGTCGACGTCCTCGACGGCGGCACCACCCTGTACGCGGGGGCGGCCGCCGCGGGTGTCGAGCTGGACCACCTGCGCGAGCTGCACCTGCTCACCACCAAGCCGTTCCTGTACGTCTTCAACGTCGACGAGGCCGAACTGGCCAACGCCGAGTTCCTCGACGAACTGCGCGCCCTGGTCGCACCCGCCGAGGCCGTCTTCATGGACGCCAAGATCGAATCCGAGCTGGTGGACCTGCCCGAGGAGGAGGCCCGCGAACTGCTGGAGTCGATCGGGCAGTCCGAGCCCGGGCTGGACCAGCTCGTCCGCGTCGGCTTCCGCACGCTCGGGCTCCAGACGTACCTCACCGCCGGCCCCAAGGAGGCGCGGGCCTGGACCAGCCCGGTCGGCGCGACCGCGCCGGAGGCCGCGGGCGTCATCCACTCCGACTTCCAGCGCGGCTTCATCAAGGCCGAGGTCGTCTCCTACGACGACCTGGTCGCGGCCGGGAGCATGGCGGCGGCGAAGGCGGCGGGCAAGGTCCGCATCGAAGGCAAGGAGTACGTCATGCAGGACGGCGACGTGGTGGAGTTCCGCTTCAACGTCTGAGAAGCCGGTCAGCGGCGCGCCGCCGGGTCGAACACCCAGTGGTTGGTGCGGAAGACGCGTCCCGCGAAGGCCGTCTCCTCCTCCCCGAGGAGAGCGAATCCGGCCGAGCGGCAGATGGCGTTCGACGCCGCGTTCGTCGTGCTCGGAAACGCGTGGATGAGCCCCCATCGCCCGTCCGCCCGGGCCAGGTCGAGAACCGCGCGGACGGCTTCGCCCGCCAGGCCCCGGCCCTGGAACTCCGGCAGGATCATCCAGCCGATCTCCGAGATGTCCCCGTGGGGGTACAGCGTCACCGTCCCCGCCACCTGCGCGGAGCCGTCGGGAACGATCATCTTGATCCACGCGCTGTCCGCCCGAGCCGTGTCGAGGTCACGGTCGAGTTGACCGGCGACGCGATCGGGCGACTGCGGACCGCCCAGCTCGGCCATCATGGCCGGGTCGCAGCGCATCCGCAGGTACGCGTCGAGGTCGGTGGGCTCCACGTCCCGTAAGAGCATCTCGGGAGCCTATCCACCGGCCGGTGCCGGCGCACGGGCCGGTGCCCACGGGTGCACTAGCCTGGCCTGGTGTCGTACGGCGATGACGAGCTGGTGCTCGACGCACTGGAGTGTTACGAGCGGGCGGTGCGCCGGGTGGCGGACGACTTCGCCCGACGGGGCGCTGTCACGCGGCCGAAGGGCGTTCACCTGGACTCCCTCGACACCATCATCCTGCTGGTCGACCGGCCGGGACCGGCGGGGGAGAGCAGCCTGGGCAGCCTGCACCCGACCCGCGACCTGGAGGCGGCGGTCGTCGAGTTGGCCGACCTGGTGCAGGAGAAGGAGTTCGACGAGGGAGACAACACCTGGCCCGGGTGCCTGCCCGCACACACCCATCCCCCTGCCGCGGCCCTCGTCGACGGTGTCGCGTGCTGGACGTGCCCGCGCAGCGACGCACCCGTCGCTGCGATCGGGTAGTGGCGACCCGGGGGAGGGGAGCGGGCATGTCCGGTGAGCCGGAACCGGGTCTCGCGCCAGCGCACCTGTGGCCACGTCACGAGGGCGAGCCGGTGCTGCTGACCGTGGACGGGCAGGAGTTCCGCGTCCGGGTACGGGCCGAGCACGCCGGCACGTACGACTTCGACTGGCTCAGCGGGCCGCACGACTACGGTTTCAGCATCAGCAGGTCCGCCGACCGCCCGATGACCCGGCCCGAGCTGGCGGAGGCGATCCGCGGCTTCCTCGCGGAGATCGACCCCGCCACCGGCTACCTGCGGGAGTAGCCCCGCCCCGGGGGCGGGCGCGACGAGGCCGGGCATCAGCGCCGCGAACGGCTTCGCGCAGAGCAGATTGACCTGAACCCTGCTTGAGGTACGAGCATCGGTCGCATGACGACGAGCGACACGATCCTGGTCACCGGAGCGACGGGGACCGTCGGCCGGCAACTGGTGCACCGGCTGCGGCGAGCGGGCGTTCCGGTACGCGCCCTGACCCGCGATCCGGGCGGCACCGACCTGCCCGGCGACGTCCCGACGGTCCGGGGTGACCTCACCGACCCGGAGTCCCTGTCCGCCGCGCTCACCGACGTGGCGGCGGTGTTCCTGCTCTGGCCGTCGTTCTCGCCGGACGGCGCGGCGGCGACGGTCGAGGCGATCACCGCCCGGACCGGCCGGGTCGTCTACCTGTCCGCGCTCCAGGCGGCGGACGGGCCACACACCGTGTGGGGCGCGGTCGAGGGACTGATCGAGAAGTCGGGTGCGGACTGGACGTTCCTGCGCTGCGGCGGGTTCGCCGCCAACACGCTCGGCTGGGCGGAGCGGATCCGCGCCGAGGGCGTGGTGCGGACGCCGTACGCCCGGGCCGCGCGGTCGCTCATCCACGAGGCGGACATCGCCGACGTGGCGGTGCGGGCGCTGACCGGAGACGGTCACACCGGGCGGGCGTACGCGCTCACCGGCCCCGGCACCGTGACGCAGGCGGAACAGGCGCGACTGATCGGCGAGGCGATCGGGCGGCCGGTGCGCTTCGAGGAGCAACCCCTCGACGAGGCCCGTACGGAGCTGCTGCGGACGTTCGGCGACGAGGCTCTGGTCGAGGGGATGCTCGCGTACTGGGCCGGTCTGGTCGACGGGCCGGAACCGGTGACGAGCACCGTGGCGGAGCTGACCGGCCGGCCGGCTCGCACCTTCGCGGAGTGGGCCCGCGACCACGCCGCCGACTTCGGCGGCTAGGCCTGCGACATCCCGTCGACGGGGTGCCTGCCGGTGGCCGTGCGGGGAAACGCCGGTGCGGCGATGACTTTCCCGGCCACCGGCAGTCGGTATGCCTTGAACCATCGACGGAAGGAGAACCATGGCCAAGGTCCTGTACTCGGCGACGGCCTCGCTCGACGGCTACATCGCCGGTCCGGGCGGTGACATGTCCTGGCTGACCGAGCACCTCACCGCGGACGAGAACCGGACGGCGGATCGCCTGCTGGCCGGTGTGGGTGCGCTCCTGGTCGGCAACCGCACCTTCGGGGGCGACGACCCGAACCGCGGCACCGACAAGGAGGGCGCGTTCGGCGGCCGGTACCGGGGGCCGGTGTTCGTCCTCACGCACCGCCCACCGGCCGAGCCGCCGGCGGACGTCACCTTCGTCGGTGACCTGCACACCGCCGTCGAGCAGGCCCGGGAGGCCGCCGGTGATCGGTACGTGAACGTACTCGGCGCGGACGTGGCCCGGCAGTGCGTCGAGGCGGGCCTGCTCGACGAGGTCCTGATGTTCTTCGCTCCGGTGCTGCTCGGCGACGGGGTCCGCATGTTCGACCAGCCGGGGGGCACCCGGGTACGGCTGGCGCGCATCCCCGGCGAGACCGCCCACTGGTACCGCGTCGTCCGCTGAGCGCGGCGATTGCTCTGCACCCCGATACGCACCAGTCACCCGACCGGATGCCGTCGGGCGTGCGCCACCCGCCGCCGGATCAGCTGATGTAGTGCAGGATCACGTTGTGGACGTGGTGGCTCTTCTGGGCGCCGCGGAACTCCACCTCGTACGTGTGCGTACCGACGTGGATCGCGATCGCCCCGGTGGAGAAGAACGAGCCGCCCCACGACTTGTTGCTGACCACGCTCACGCTGGTGATCTTCGAGTACGGGATGCTGGTGATCGCGTACCGCTTGCCGACGAATGAGCGGTCCTGGATGATCACGCGCCGGTCGGTCAGGCCGATGAAGCCGGTGCCGGTGCCCACGGCGTCGTACACGGCGATGATCTGCTCGCCTTCGAGCAGGCCGCTCTGGATCTGCTGGAACTGCTCCTTGCGGTCGTACGTAGCGTTCGCCATGACCCGAGCGTAAGCCGACCAAACCACCCCGAAGCTCGGGCGGGGCGGCGCCCCCCCGCCGGGCCCCCCCCCCCCCCCCCCCCCCCCCCCCCCCCCCCCCCCCCCCCCC
>JAEYGD010000439.1 GCA_023402505.1 Actinomycetes bacterium | reverse complement strand
GAGTCCAGCCAGCCCTGCTCGGCGTTCTTCTTGGTCGTCTCCCGGAGGGTGACGATCATCTGGTTGATGTTGTCCTTCAGCTCGGCGACCTCGCCCTGCGCCTCGACGGCGATCCGCTGGGTCAGGTCACCCCGCGTCACCGAGGTGGAGACCTGGGCGATCGCGCGCAGCTGGGTGGTGAGGGTCGAGGCGAGCTGGTTGACGTTCTCGGTGAGGTCCCGCCAGGTGCCGGAGACGCCCTTGACCTGCGCCTGACCGCCGAGCTTGCCCTCGATGCCGACCTCGCGGGCGACCCGGGTCACCTCGTCGGCGAACGACGACAGCTGGTCGACCATCGTGTTCACGGTCGACTTCAGCTCCAGGATCTCGCCCTGCGCGTCCACGGTGATCTTCTGCGACAGGTCGCCCTTCGCGACCGCCGTGGTGACCGAGGCGATGTTACGGACCTGCGAGGTCAGGTTCGACGCCATCGAGTTCACGTTGTCGGTCAGGTCCCGCCAGGTGCCGGAGACACCCTTGACCTGCGCCTGACCGCCCAGCTTGCCCTCCGTGCCCACCTCGCGGGCGACCCGGGTCACCTCGTCGGCGAACGACGACAGCTGGTCCACCATCGTGTTGACCGTGTTCTTCAACTCCAGGATCTCGCCCTGCGCGTCCACCGTGATCTTCTGCGACAGGTCACCCTTCGCCACCGCCGTGGACACCTGGGCGATGTTGCGGACCTGCGAGGTCAGGTTCGACGCCATCGAGTTCACGTTGTCGGTCAGGTCCCGCCACGTGCCGGCGACGCCGCGTACCTGGGCCTGGCCGCCGAGCTTGCCCTCGGTGCCCACCTCGCGGGCCACCCGGGTCACCTCGTCGGCGAACGACGACAGCTGGTCCACCATCGTGTTCACCGTCGACTTCAACTCCAGGATCTCGCCCCGGGCGTCGACGGTGATCTTCTGGCCCAGGTCGCCCTTCGCCACGGCGGTGGTGACCGAGGCGATGTTACGGACCTGCGAGGTCAGGTTCGACGCCATCGAGTTCACGTTGTCGGTGAGATCCCGCCACGTACCCGACACGCCCTTGACCTGCGCCTGACCGCCCAGCTTGCCCTCCGTGCCCACCTCGCGGGCCACCCGGGTCACCTCGTCGGCGAACGACGACAGCTGGTCCACCATCGTGTTCACCGTGTTCTTCAGCTCCAGGATCTCGCCCTGCGCGTCCACCGTGATCTTCTGCGACAGGTCACCCTTTGCCACCGCCGTGGACACCTGGGAGATGTTGCGGACCTGGCTGGTGAGGTTGCCGGCGAGCTGGTTCACGTTCTCGGTGAGGTCCCGCCAGGTGCCGGATACGCCCCGGACCTGCGCCTGACCACCCAGCTTGCCCTCGATGCCCACCTCGCGGGCCACCCGCGTCACCTCGTCGGCGAACGAGCTGAGCTGGTCCACCATCGTGTTCACGGTGTCCTTCAGCTCCAGGATCTCGCCCTGCGCCGCGACGGTGATCTTCTGCGACAGGTCGCCCCGGGCCACCGCCGTCGACACCTGGGCGATGTTCCGCACCTGCGCGGTCAGGTTCGACGCCATCGAGTTGACGCTGTCGGTCAGGTCCTTCCAGGTGCCGGCCACGTTCGGCACCTCCGCCTGGCCGCCGAGCTTGCCCTCCGTGCCCACCTCGCGGGCCACCCGGGTCACCTGCTCGGCGAAGAGCCGCAGCGTGTCGGTCAGCGAGTTCATCGTGTCGGCCAGCTCGGCGACCTCACCCCGGGCGCTCACGGTGATCTTCTGGCTCAGGTCGCCCTTCGCGAACGCCGTCGCGACCTGTGAGATCGACCGCACCTGGCCGGTCAGGTTCGACGCCATGGTGTTCACCGAGTCGGTGAGGTCCTTCCAGGTGCCGGCGACCCCCCGGACGTCGGCCTGACCCCCGAGCTTGCCCTCGGTGCCCACCTCGCGGGCCACCCGCGTCACCTCGTCGGCGAACGAGCTGAGCTGATCCACCATCGTGTTCACCGTGCGCCCGATGCGCAGGTACTCGCCGCGCAGCGGCCGGCCGTCGATCTCCAGCGCCATGTGCTGCGACAGGTCACCCTCGGCGACCGCCACGATCACCCGGGCGATCTCGGTGGTCGGGCGCCCGAGGTCGTCGATGAGCGAGTTGACCGCGCGCTGCCCCTCCGCCCAGGAACCGTCCAGGCCCTCGTCGTCGAGGCGCTCGGTGAGCCGGCCGTCCCGACCCACGATGCGGCTGATCCGCCGCAGGTCGTGGTACTGCCGCTCCTGCAACGAGACCACCTCGTTGAAGGCGTCCGCCACCTCCCCGGCCCGGCCCGCCCGGCGGGGCAGCCGGACCTTGAGGTCGCCGCGACGGACCCGCCGCAACGCCTCGGTCAGCTCGACGAGGACCGCCTCGTGGTCCGGCGCGGACGGATCCGCCACCGGCTGTTTCGCCGTGGTCATCATTCCTCGCTCACGTCGGGTGCCACCGGCTGCCGACCGGCCGGCCATCCCACTATTGTGCCCACGACCCGGTCCGCGCCAGGCCGACGCGACCGCGAGGACCCCCGCCGGCGTCGCGGCGACACCCCCAGCTGGGCGTACGCCGACCGCCGTCCGGCCCCGGCCCGACCGGCCCGATCCCGCCGGTCCGTGCCCTGGGGTGGCGGACCGGACACGCTCCGCGACCCTGGTCGGGCACGCGGTGCGGTGCGCGCGTGACAAGCTTGGCACCCGAAGGACCGGCGATGGAGGATACGGGGATGTCAGCGGAGCGGGGGACCGCGTCGACCGGCGGCCGGGACGAGCACGTCCGGCGCGTCCGGCTCCCCGCCGACCGGCGTACGCCCGCCGCCGCCCGCGCCCTCGTCCGGTCCGTGCTCGTCGAGGCGGACCTGGCGGAGCTGACCAACGAGGCGCTGCTGCTGACCACCGAACTCTCCACCAACGCCGTGGAGCACGCCCGGACCGAGCTGGACGTCGAGGTCGTCGCCGACCGCTCCGGGCTCACCGTCACCGTCTCGGACTTCGCCGGCGGCCCGGTGGAGGAGCTGACCGTCGGCGTCCGCAACGAGAGCAGCGACATCACCGAGGTCTCCGAGCGCGGGCGGGGCCTGCTGCTGGTGGACCACTTCGCCAGCCGCTGGGGCACCACGTACCTCCCCACCGGCAAGGGCGTCTGGTTCCGGCTGGACCGGACCGACCCGCCCGAAACCGGGCCGGTCCAGGCCGCCACCGCCGGAAGCGGCCGGCCCGGCGGGGACCGCTCCGCGCCGAGCGCCGCGGCGATGAGCGAGCTGATGCAGACCGCCCCCGACCCGTACGCCGAGGACCCGCTCCCGGACTTCGCGACCAGCCTGCTGACCCGCGTCGCCGAGATGGTGGGCGCGGCCGGTGGCGTGGTCCGGCTGGACCGGGGCGACGGGCAGGGCCCGCAGGTGCTGGCCCGCTACGGCCGGCAGCCCCGGGCCGGCAACGAGCTGCTGCGGGTACCGCTGGCCGTGCACCGGCCGTACGCCGGCGAGCTGGAGCTGGACGCGGCGCCGTCCGCGTACGCCCGGCCGCTGGCGTCGCTGATGGCGGAGCGGCTGTCGCTGCACCTGGAGAACGACCGGCTGCGCCGGGCCGACGTACGCCGGCAGGCCTGGCTGACGTTCCTCGCCGAGGCCAGCGAGCTGCTCGCCCAGTCCCTCGACGTGGAACTGACCATGGCGCTGATCCCGCAGCTCGTGGTGCCCCGGCTGGGGCAGTGGTGCGCGGTGCACACCACGGACGAGTGGGGCCGGCTGCGCCTCGCGGCGGCCAGCCACGCGGACGAGTCGGTGCTGCCGCAGCTGCACGCCGTCCTCCAGGAGACCGGGCCGGACTCGATCCAGTCCCGGCTGCGGGAGGCGTCCCGCAACGGCACCCAGATGCCGCTCGGCGCGCCGACCGAGGGTTTCGCCGTCCCGCTGATCGCCCGCGGCCAGCGGCTCGGCACCCTCGCGGTGGGCCGGCACCAGCGGCACCGCCACGACCCGGACGAGGTCTCCGTCCTGGAGGACGTGGCCCGCCGGGCCGCGCTCGCGATCGACAACGCCCGGATCCACGCCGAGCGCCGCCGGGTCGCGCAGGCCCTGCAGCAGTCGCTGCTGCCGCCCGTGCTGCCGGTGGTCGAGGGGATCGGTTTCGCCGCCGAGTACGTCCCGACCGGCGGCGACGCCGACGTCGGCGGCGACTTCTACGACGTGCTGCCGCTGCCGGACGGGCGGTGGCTCGTGGTGATCGGTGACGTCTCCGGCAAGGGCGTGCAGGCGGCCACCGTCACCGGCCTGGTGCGGGACGTCATCCGCACGCTGGTCGGGGACGGCAAGCCGCTGCCGGAGGCGCTGACCCGGCTCAACGAGACGCTGGTCGAGCGGGGCGGCGGGCGGTACTGCACGCTGGCCCTCGCGGCGGTCGGGCCGGGCGACCGCGACCACCTCGACGTCTCGCTGCACCTCGCCGGCCACGACCGCCCGGTGCTGCTGACGGCCACCGGTGGGGCGAGGTTCGTCGGCACCGGGGGCACCGCGCTCGGGCTGCTCGACTCGATCGCCTCGCCCGCGGCGGAGATCTCACTCGGCCCCGGCGACGCACTGATCTTCTACACGGACGGGGTCACCGAGCGGCGGCGCGGCCGGGAACTGTTCGGGGTGGACCGGCTCCGGGACGCGGCGGCCCCGCTCGCCGGCTACTCGGCGGACGTGGTGGCGGCGCGGCTGCGCTCCACGGCGCTCGGCTTCTCGCCGGAGACGCCCCGCGACGACATCGCGATCCTGGTCCTGCGCAACGAGGCGGGGTCGGCAACGAGCTGACCCGGTGGTGGCTGGACCGTCGGAGTCAGAGGCCGCCCGGGAGGCGGCCCGGTGCGAGCCGGTGGTGCGGGTCGAGGTGCTCCTTGGCGGCGCGCAGCCGGGCCAGACCGGCCAGCTCACCCCACAGGTCGACGGCCCGCCGGACCGCCTCCGGCGCGGAGACCACCACGCACCGGCCGCGCCGGGCGAGCAGGACCCCGCGCACCGCGGCGAGGATCGAGGCGACCCGCTCGGCCGGCATGCCGCCGGGCAGCGCCGCGTGCACCACGCCCAGGCCGGCGGAGCCGCGGACCGGGACCGGCCCGCCGGCGGCGTCGCGGAGCGCGTAGACAGCGGCGTGCAGGTCGGTGATCGGCACCTCCAGGCGCAGCGCCGTGTCGCCGGGGCCGAAGGGGTAGCGCCGCCACCACTCGGGCGCCGAGTGGCTCGCCGAGGCGCCCCCGCCCAGCAGCGACGTCATCCGGTCGGCGCGTTCGGTGACGTCGGCGGGCCCGCCCTCGAGCAGGACGACGAGGGTCCCCGCCCGGGCCGGGCCGGGCGGGGCGCGCGCCGGCATCGCCGGGGGGCGCGCCATCGCCGCGGCCCGGCTCCCCTGCCGCGGCCGGGATCCCGCGCCGGCCGGGAGGTCCAGCTCGACGGCCGCCGGGTCGAGGCGGGCCGTGAGCACCGTACGCACCAGGTCGTGCACCTCCAGCGGAGTCCAGACGGGTCGGGTGACCCAGATCCGGCTCGCCGGGACGGCCTGGACCCGGAGAGTCGCCGACACCAGCACCCCCAGCGCGCCCTGGGAGCCGCAGAGCAGGCGGGCCAGCTCCAGCCCTTCGGCGCCGCCACCGGCCCGGACCAGGTCACCCCGGGCGTCCAGGTAGCGCAGGGAGACGAGCTGGTCGCAGGCCGTGCCGTGGCGGTGACGCAGCGGGCCCGCCTCCCCGGCCGCCAGTACGCCGCCGAGCGTCGCGCCGGGCGAGGGCGCGTCCAGGGCGAGCCGCTGGCCGGTGCGCTCCAGGGTGGCCTGGACGGCGCGCAGCGGGGTGCCGGCGCCGACCTCGGTGGTCGGCGCGCCGACCCGCTCGTGACCGATGCCGGCCAGCCGGCCGGTGTCCAGCATGATGTCGACCCGGTCGGGGGCGGCACCCCAGTCGATCTTCGTGCCGGCTCCGCGGGGAACCACGGTCAGGTCGTGTCGGGCGGCCAGCCGGAGCACCTCGGCGGCGGCCCAGGCGGTGCCCGGCACGGCGACCCACCGGGCCGGCCGGCCGGCCACCTCGTCGGCCGGACCCGCCAGGCGGGCGAACGGCGGGCCGCAGATCTCCGTCAGCCGCCGGGTGATGTCGAGGGCTCCGGGTCGGTCCGTGGAACTCGCTGCTGCCGCCATGCCGGTCATCGTACACATGTTCGAAAGTTGCGGAAGGCATGTCGCACGAGGGGGTGACCCGGCGGCCGGCCGGTAACGTGACGCCGTGACCACCGAGACTCCCGACAGGTCGCCGCGCCGCGACCCCCAGCCGTCGCCGGTGCCCGTCGCCAAACGGGTTCCCGCGGAGCGCAGCCACCACGGCGACACCGTCGTCGACGAGTACGCCTGGCTCGCCGCCAAGGACGACCCGGAGACGATCGCCTACCTGACCGCCGAGAACGCGTACACCGAGGCCCGGACGGCCCACCTGGCGGACCTGCGCACCCAGCTGTACGAGGAGATCCGCCGCCGGACCCAGGAGACGGACCTTTCCGTGCCCACCCGCAAGGGCGGGCACTGGTACTACACCCGCACCGTCGAGGGGCAGCAGTACGGCGTGCAGTGCCGCCGGGCGGTCCGCGACGGCGAGACCCAGCCGCCGGTGAGCACCGACGGCGCCCCGCTGGACGGCGAGGAGGTGCTGCTCGACGGCAACCTGCTCGCCGAGGGGCACGACTTCTTCGCGCTCGGCGCGTTCGACGTCAGCCCGGACGGACGCTGGCTGGCCTACTCGACCGACTTCTCCGGCGACGAGCGCTTCACCCTGCGGGTCAAGGACCTCACCACCGGCGAACTGCTCCCCGACGAGGTGCCGGACACCTTCTACGGCACGGCCTGGTCCGCCGACGCCTCGGTGCTGTTCTACGTCACCGTCGACGACGCCTGGCGACCGAACCGGGTCTGGCGGCACACGCTGGGCACCCCGTCGAGCGAGGACGTGGTGGTCCACCAGGAGGACGACGAGCGGTTCTGGGTCGGCGTCGAGCTGACCCGCTCCGAGAAGTTCGTCCTCATCGACATCCACAGCAAGGTGACCAGCGAGGTCCTGGTCGTGCCGGCCGGCAACCCGACCGGCGCCCCGGCCTCCGTGGCGCCCCGCCGGCAGGGCGTGGAGTACGCGGTCGAGCACCACGGCCACCGGTTCCTGATCCTGCACAACGACGGCGCCGAGGACTTCGCGCTCGCGTACACGTCGGCGGACGCCCCCGGCGACTGGGTGCCGCTGATCGAGCACTCGCCGGGCACCCGCCTGGAGGCGGTCGACGCGTTCGAGAACCACCTGGTCGTCACCCTGCGCACCAACGGGCTGACCGGCCTGCGCGTACTGCCGATCGGCGGCGGCGACAGCCACGACATCGACTTCCCGGAGCCGCTCTACAGCGTCGGGCTGGACAGCAACCCGGAGTACCGCACCGGCCGGCTCCGGTTGCGCTACACCTCCCTGGTCACCCCCGACTCGGTGTACGACTACGACCTGATCACCCGGCAGATGACGCTGCTGCGGCGCAAGCCGGTGCTGCCCGGCCCGGACGGCCGCCCGTACGACCCGGCCGCCTACGAGCAGCACCGGGACTGGGCGCTCGCCGACGACGGCACCCGGGTGCCGATCTCACTCGTCTGCCGGGCCGGCACGCCGCGCGACGGCTCCGCGCCCTGCGTCATCTACGGGTACGGCTCGTACGAGGCGAGCATGGACCCCTGGTTCTCGGTGGCCCGGTTGTCCCTTCTGGACCGGGGCGTCATCTTCGCCGTGGCGCACATCCGCGGCGGCGGCGAACTGGGCCGGCGCTGGTACGACCAGGGCAAGCTGCTGGCCAAGAAGAACACCTTCACCGATTTCGTTGCCTGCGCGCGGCACCTAGTCAAGGCCGGCTGGACCTCCGCCGACCGGCTGGTCGCCCGGGGCGCCTCGGCCGGCGGCCTGCTGATGGGCGCCGTCGCCAACCTGGCCCCGGACGCCTTCACCGGCATCGTCGCGCAGGTGCCCTTCGTGGACGCGCTCACCTCGATCCTCGACCCGTCGCTGCCGCTGACCGTCACCGAGTGGGAGGAGTGGGGCAACCCGCTCGACGACCCCGAGGTGTACGCGTACATGAAGTCGTACACGCCGTACGAGAACGTGCGGGCCGTGGACTACCCGGCGATCCTCGCGGTGACCAGCCTCAACGACACCCGGGTGCTCTATCACGAGCCGGCGAAGTGGATCGCCCGGCTGCGGGCGACCGCGCCGCACGGCGACTACCTGCTCAAGACCGAGATGGGCGCCGGACACGGCGGCCCGAGCGGCCGCTACGACGCCTGGCGCGAGGAGGCCTTCATCAACGCCTGGATCCTCGACCAGCTCGACCACGCCGGCCGGTCGCCTGAGCCGCCGGCGTGACCAGGGCGGCGGGGTGAGCACCCCGGACGGCGAGCCGGCGGACCGCGTACCCCGGTCGAGCCTGCGGGCGGCGGCGCGCGACCGGCGGGTCTGGGCGATCCTCGCGGTGGTCGCCGCCCTGCTCGTCTGCTGCTGTTCGGCCGCCGCCGGCACCCTGGTCGCCCTCGCCGCCGGGCTGTTCGGCGGCGGCTGACCCGCCCGGCGGTCGACGTGCCGGTCAGCGCGGTGACCAAACGACCGCACGACGACTCCTGTGGCATGCGCGCCGGATCCCGGCGCCGGCTCGTCGCCCGGGCCTCCGGTGCCATCAGCGCCGCGAACCGGCGTCCGCGTTACACCGGGCTCAGGTCGTCCGCAGTTCCTCCACCGTCGCGCTGACCCGCAGGAAGAGCACCCCGGCGGCGACCGTCACCAGCACCGCGGCGAGGGCGCCGCCGCCGAGCAGCGCCAACTGCTCCAGCGGTACGGCCGGCGGCTCGCTGACCCGCTCCACCCACACGGTCCGGGCGTACCGTTCCCAGTTCGCGGGGTCGGCGCAGACGTCACCCGCGTCGCAGACCTCCTGCTCGTAGCCACCGTTGGACGGCGTGCGGAACAGGCCGCGCGCGAGCAGCAGCCCGACGGTGAGCGCCACGGCGACGGCCGGTACGGCGGGCGCGAACGACTGCCAGGCGATGGCTCGGCCCAGCGTCGCCCGGGGCACGCCGGTGGCGACCAGTGCCGCGTACGCGCGCCGCCGGGCGACGATGCCCTCCACCACGGCGACCAGCAGCCCGCCCCCGGCGATCAGCACGGCAACCACCACCGTGAGGTCGACCAGGTCCATCGTCCGCAGGTAGAACGGGTCGTCCGGAATCCCGGAGCCGGTACGCCGGGTAAGCCGGAGCTCCGCCTCGAAGTAGGCCCGCAACCCGGCCGCTCCGGCACCGATGAGCACGGCCGCCAGCAACGCGGCGAAGGTGCGGCTGCCGGCCCACGGGTCGGCGGTCAGCCGGCGGGCGGCGAGCAGCGCGGCCGGCCGGCGTGCCCAGCGGTGCAGCACCCGCCCGGCCGTGTACGAGAGCCAGCCCGTCCCGGTCACCACGCCGGTGGTGGCCGCCAGACCACCGACGATCAGCAGGGCCGGCGGCAGCCAGTCCGGCGGTACGGCGTCCCGCCGCGCGTACCAGAGCCCGACCGGCTGGTACGCGCTGAACGCGGCCAGCCCCAGCAGGATGAGCAGTCCGGGCCACGGTCGCGGGCCCCGGGTGCGTACCCGGCGCACCACCCCGAACGGCGTGGTGGTGACCCGGCGCAGCATCAGCACGGTGACCAGGGCGGCCACCAGGGGCAGCCCGAGCACGAGCGCGGCCGTCGCGCCGGTCGTGGGCAGCACGTCCGTGGGAAGGGCGAGCCGGCCCTGCTCGTCGGGCCGGTGCAGGAGTTGCCGGCCGCCCAGGTAGACCAGCAGCCCGGTGACCGTGCCGAGGAGGCTCGCGAGGCCGGTCTCCAGGACCGCGATGCCGGTGACCTGGCCCGGGGTGGCGCCCGCCAGCCGGAGCCCGGCCAGCCGGCGGTCCCGGGCCGGCGCGCCGAGCCGGGCGCACTGGCCGGCCAGCGCGAGCACCGGGATGGTGAGCAGCAGCAACGCGAACGCCGTCCCGCCGCGGAGCCCGGGCTCCCGGAGCAGGGCGTTGCCGTACTGCTCGGACCAGCGGGGTTCGCCGGCCTCGCCGGGCGGCGTGGGGATGGCCAGCACGGTCAGGGCGGCGAGCCCCACGAGGGTGGCCAGCACGACGCTGAGGACGGTCAGCGCCACCCGGGCGGCGTCGGTGCGGTTGCCGGCGAGGGCGAGGCGCAGCGCCGCGCCCGGCCTCACCGCCGTTCTCCGAGCAGCGGCGCGTCGAGCCCCAGGCCGGTGTGGTCCACCAGGCCGTCCCGCAGGACGACCTCGCGGTCGGCGTACGCGGCGATGCGCGGCTCGTGGGTGACCAGGACGACCGAGGTGCCCTGGTCACGGGCGAGCCGCACCAGTTGGGTGAGGACCTGCTCGCCGGTGAGCGTGTCCAGGGCTCCGGTCGGCTCGTCCGCGAACAGCACCCGCGGCTCGGTGACCAGGGCACGGGCGGTGGCACAGCGTTGCTGCTGCCCGCCGGACATCTCGCCCGGCCGGGTGTCGGCCAGGTCGGCCACCCCGAAGCGCTCCAGCCAGGTCAGGGCAGCGGTGCGTGCCTCGCGCCGCCCCGTGCCGGCGAGCAGCAGCGGCAGCGCGACGTTCTCCGCGGCGGTCAGCTCGGCGACGAGCTGACCGAACTGGAACAGCACACCGAACTCCGTCCGGCGGAGACGGGAGCGGGCCGCCTCGGACCAGGTGTCGATCCGGTGCCCGCGCCAGGTGACCTCACCGGCGTCGGGTCGCAGGATCCCGGCGAGGCAGTGCAGCAGTGTGGATTTGCCGCAGCCGCTCGGCCCGGTCACCGCGACGATTTCGCCGGCGTCGATGTCGAGGGTGATGCCACGCAGGGCGGGGGTCGGCCCGTACGCCTTGACCACTCCGCGAGCCTGTAGTTGCGTCACGTGTGCACCTCCCGGTGCCAGTCGGCGACCCGGTCCAGGGTGGTGTGCAGCCACCGCAGGTCGGCGTCGAGATGGGCGATCGCGAAATCGAGGGCGACGACGTCGTCGAGCGTGGCCGAAGGGGCGGACTTGGCCGCGGTCAGCTCACGCAGCCGTCGGGTGTGTGCCTGCCGCTGGGCGATCAGCCAGTTGCGGGCCCGGTCCACGTCGGCGACCAGCAGCGCCACCGTGACCTTGGCGAACAGCGTGCTGGCGACGTACGGCATCGGCGGCTCGACCTCGGTGAGCCAGCGGTCCAGTGTGACCCGGCCGGCGTCGGTCAGCGTGTAGGTGGTGCGGTCCGGGCCCGCCTCCCGCTCCTGCCCGGCGGTGGCGACGAGCCCGTCCCGCTGCAACCGGCCGAGCGTGGCATAGACCTGCCCGAAGGCCAGCGGGCGGGCGCGGGGCAGCCGCTCGTCGTGGGCGCGTTTCAGCTCGTAGCCGTGCTTGGTGCCGGTGGCGAGCAGCCCGAGGAGGACGTGCGGTGTGGACACGTCCGTCACTATTCACTGAGTGAATAGTAGATGTCAATGGTCCCGGCGGCGTGCGCGCCGCCGGGACCGGAGGTCAGCGGGTGCCGGCCGCCCAGGCCGGGTCGCGGCCGGTGCCGGCGAGGAGCCGGTCCAGGTCCGGAAGGTCGGCCCGCGCGGGCACCGCCTCGGCGAAGACGCCCATCTTCCGGGCGTTCGGGCCGAGCTGGTCGACCAGTCCGTGCAGGACGCCCATCGCCTCGGGTGCCGGCTGGTACGGCTGGCCGGTGGCGACGGCGAGGTCCCACCCGTGGACGGTCAGGTCCAGCAGCACCATGTCGCCGAGCGTCGCCTGCGGTAGGCCCATGCCCGACGACACTCCTTCCAGGCTGGACGGGTCGGCCCAGGCGTCGGTCAGCCGGTGGGTCTCGGTCTCGAACCGGTCCCGCCAGCCGTCGCCCAGGAAGTCGGGCTTGTCGGCCCACTCGGCGGGACGCTTCGCCGCCAGCCGCTGGAAGTTGACCACCACCTCGAAGAGGTGGTTCATCAGGTCACGGACCGTGTACTCGCTGCACGGGGTGGGCAGGCCGAGCTGGTCGTCGGCGATGCCGCGCACCACCGCGACGGTTCGCGGGGCGGCGGCAGCCAGGAGGTCGCTAGTCTGTGTGGCCATAGGGCCAGCGTAAGAGGGTGGTCTTGAAGAAATGCGACAGCAGCCGCGCGTCGACAACCGGGGCATCCTGGATCCGGTACGGCTGCGCCGGGCGGTGCGCTTCCGCCGGCACCTGCCCGCCCCGGAGCTGCGGCCGTGGGTGGAGCACTACTGGTTCGTCGACTGGGATCTGACCGAGCCGCTGACCCAGCAGATCGTGCCGCATCCGGCCGTGGACGTGGTGTTCCGCCGTGACGGCGAGGGCCCGGAGGTCGGCGAGGTGGCCGGGGTCGGGCTCGCCCTCTTCTCGATCACCCTTGACGGTTGCGGCGGGGTCAGCGGGGTGCAGTTCCGTCCGGGCGGCTTCCGGCCGTTCTGGCGTCGCCCGGTGGCCGAGCTGACCGGGGGGCGCTGGTCGTTCGCGGCGCTGGCCGACCGCTGGCCACCGGCCGCCGCCGTGGTCGGTGCCCCGGGGGCCGGTGCCGGCGCGTCGCCCGCCGGCCACTGCACGGGTACGGACACCGAGCGCCGCCGTTCCCTCGACGCCCTGCTGGCCGGTTGGGCGCCCCGGGCCGACCCGGTAAACGACGAGGTGATCGCCCTGGTGGAGGCGATCCGCCGGGACCGCCGCGTGCTGCGCGTCAACGACGTCGCCGACCGCCACGGCATCCCCGTCCGGCGCCTGCAACGACTGTTCCTGACGCACGTCGGCGTCGGACCGAAGTGGGTGATCCGCCGCTACCGCCTCCAGGAGGCCATCGAACAGGCGGCCGGCGGAGCCCCCGACTGGGCGCGGCTGGCCGCCGACCTGGGCTTCAGCGACCAGGCACACCTGGTCCGCGAGTTCGCCGCGGTCACCGGCCGCACCCCGGCCGCGTACGCCCGCTCCCTGACCTGACCCGCTCCGCCCCGCAACCGCGCCCGCCTCCGGGTCCGCACCACCCGCCTTACCGCTCCCCGATCCACACCCACCCGCCCCCACACCGCGCCACTCCCGAACCCACGCCCAACCGCCCCCAGGCCGCACCACACCCGACCTACGCCACCCGCCCCAGGCCGCACCACACCCCGACCTACGCCACCCGCCCCAGGCCGCACCGCACCCGACCTACGCCACCCGCCTTAGGCCGCGCACCGCTCCCGACCGATGCCCATCTGCTCGCGAGCCCCGCGGCCGTTTCCGCCTACGGCCGTCTCATTCACGGCCCGCGCACTTCTTACTCGCGCCCGCCGCCCGGCTCTCGCCCTGCCGCCTCCTGGTCGGCGTCCGTCCCCTGTAAAACTCACGCGGAGTCACCGCCGCTGCACCCCACGCCATCCCCTCCTCCGCCTTTGCTCTGCTGACCAATACGCACCAGTGACCTTCCGTAGCGAGCCTCCGTTCACGTTCGCCACAGGGGCGCGGATCGTCGCAGTTCAAGGTGGGTGGTGCGAATTAGGCAGCAGAGCAAAGGCGAAAAGTAGCCTTGTCAGGTCTCGCGCCTCGGTTACAGAAGGTAGGCAGGCACCACGATCACCGTCAGTGACCGAGCCTCGGTGACCGGGGTTCGCGGGTGGCCGGGGGTTCGCGGGTGACCGGGGTTCGCGGTGCCCGGGGTTCGCGGTGGTCGAGGGCTGAGTGGCCCGGACTTCAGCGGCGCCGGAGGGCGACCACGGCCACGTCGTCCTGGATCTCCGGCGGAGCGAGTTCGACGAGAAGCCGCTCGCAGAAGCGGTCCAGATCGTCGTCGACCGTGGCCGCGGCCGCCGCCAAGGCGCTCAGCCCGTCGTCGATGGTCGTGTCCCGCCGCTCGATCAGACCGTCGGTGTAGAACACCAGCGTGGCCCCGGCCGGCAGGACGAACTCCAGGTCCGGTGGGCGCGGCGCGCGCACGCCCAGCAGCGGCGCGGACTGCTGCACGAAGTCGACCTTGCCGTCGGCGCTGATCAGCGGCGGCAGGTGACCGGCGCTGGCCAGGCGTACGTGGCCGGTCGACGGATCCATCAGCAGGACACAGATCGTCGCCAGCTCGGCGGGGAGCAGCGCCCGCATCAGCTCGTTCACCCGGTGCAGGATCTCGCCCGGCGGATGCCCCTCGATGGCGTACGCCCGCACCGCGTGGCGCAGCTCCGCCATCACCGTGGCGGCGTGCAGCGAGTGACCGGCCACGTCCCCGATCGCGAGCAGCAGGTGCCCGTCGAGCATCACCAGCTCGTAGAAGTCACCGCCCACCTCGGTCTGCGCGCTCGCCGGCTCGTAGCGGACCGCGAGGTCGAGCCCGGCGACCTCCGGTATCCGGCGGGGCAGCAGACTGCGCTGGAGGGTCACCGCGATCCGGTGCTCCTCGTCGAAGGAGCGCTGCGCCTCCACCGCCGACGCGACCGCCTGGGCGAGCTGCACCAGCACCGGCGTACGGGCGGTCTGGGTCACGGTCGGCACGACCACGTAGAGCGGTGCCCGGTCCTCACGCAACCGGGCGGCGGCCACGGTGACCGTGTCTCCAGGCGGCCAGTCCACCAGCGCCCAGGCGGCCGGGTCCTCGACGCGGACCGTGGCGCCCGTCGGGACACCGGAATCGTCGACGGTCCACGGGACGACGGCGGCCGCCCCGTCGGGACCCGTGGAGACACCGGCCAGGCACTCACCGTCGAAGGTCTCGGCGATCACCGCCGCCGGACTGCGGAAGATCTGCGCGGCGCCGGACGCCGCCTCCTGGAGCAGCCGGGCGAAGTTCGGCGCGGCGTGCACCGCCACGGTGGTGTCGGCGAGCCCGAGCAGCCGCTCGGCGAGCAGTTCCGCCCGCAGCCGGGCGCGGTAGTAACGCAGCACCGCGTGGGCCGTCGCGACCAGTTCCTCCGGCTCGATCGGCTCCGCCAGGTACGCGTCCGCCCCCCGGGTGAGCCCCTGCGCCCGGTCGGCGACATCCACCGCGTGCGCCGACACGTGGATCACCGCGATGGCCGGGTAGTCGGCCTTGATCCGTTCGCAGACCTCGAACCCGCTCACGTCGGGCAGCCGGACGTCGAGCACCACGAGGTCGATCGGCTCCGCACCCACCCGAGCCAGCGCGTCCGCGCCGTTCTCCGCCTCCAACACGGTGAAGCCGGCCCGGGAGAGCCAGCTCACCAGCAGGTACCGCTTGGTACGACTGTCGTCGACCACCAGGACGGTCGCCGGGCCGCCGTCCACGGTCAGGCTCCGTCCAAGGGCAGGGTGACCGTGAAGGTGCTGCCCGTACCGGGCTCGCTGCGCAGCTCCAGTGTGCCGCCGAGCAGGGTCACCAGCCGCCGCGCGTACGGCAGGCCGAGGCCGGTGCCGCCGACCCGGGTGGCACCCGGCACCTGGTAGAACTCCTCGAAGATCCGGTCGTGCAGCTCCGGTGCGATGCCCGGGCCGGTGTCCGACACGCTGAACAGCCAGCGGTCCCCGGCACGCCGGGCCGACAGCCGCACCTCGCCACGCTCGGTGAACTTGAGCCCGTTGTGCAGCAGGTTGCGCAGCACCTGGGCGAGGAGGACCTCGTCGGAGCGGAGGCTGGCCGGAGCGGGCGGCTCCTCCACCACCAGCTCGACGTCCGGCCGGGTGGCCAGCGCCCGCAACGTGCCACGCAACTGACCGAAGACGAGCCGCAGGTCCACCTCGCCCCACACCGGCTCGATCCGCCCCGACTCCGCCTTCGCCAGGTCGAGCAGCTCGTTGACCAGGACCAGCAGATCGGCCGCCGACGAACGGATCAACCCGACCTGCCGGGCCTGTTCGGCGGTGAGCGGGTCGGAGGCCGAGTCGGCCAGCAGCCGGGCCAGCCCCATGATCGCGGTGACCGGCGCGCGGAGTTCGTGACTGACGTTGGCGAGGAACCGGCTCTTCGACTCGCTCGCGGAGCGCAGCTGGGCCGACTTCTCGTCCAGCTCGCCGTAGAGGGCCACCACGCCCCGGTTGGTCTCCTCCAGCTCCTCGGTGAGCTGGTTGTAGAGAGCCATCACGCCACGGTTGGTCTCCGCCAGTTCCCCGTTCAGCACCGCCAGCTCGTCACGCTGGCTGCGTACCTCGTCGAGAGCGGCGATGAGCTGCTCGTTCTGGGCCGCCAGCTCGTCCAGGGCGCTCCCGGGCGCGCTGACGTCGAGCGCGGCGCGCAGTTCGGCGAGGCGCTCCGTCGTCAGCACCGGGGCGGTGGCCGGGACACGTCGGGACATCCTCACGACCGTATCCCCCTCCCCGGTCACCACGTCGAGCGTGTCGACCAGCCGTGCCACCGCACCCGACTGCGGCTCGTACCGGCCGCCGGGCAGCGGCCCGAGCGGAGCGAGGTCGACCCGGAGGTGGCGCCTACCGTCAACGGCGTCGTTGACCGCGAAGAACGTCACATCCGCGCCGCCGCGCAAGCGGAGCAGGTCGCGGGCCACCTCACTGAGGGCGGTGGCGAGGCGTACCTGGTCCTGGTGTTCCAGCCCCACGGCCGCCGCCACCTCGCGGCCCCGCTGCCGCACGAGGAAGATGTCGTGCTCCACCCGCAGCGCCATGTGCAGCAGCTGCCCGGTCACGGCTGCCCCCGGGCGACCAGGACACACGCGTCGTCACGCCGGGTACCGGCGTCCCGCAGCAGGGTGGCCGCGACGACCAGGGGCGACCGCCCGGCGAGCCCCGGGTAGTCGTTGAGCTGCCAACGGTCGACCACCCCGTCACTGTGCATCACGAGCAGGGCGTCCGGTGGGAAGGGGTACCCGTACTCGCGGATCGTCGGGCGCTGGTGCCCGGCGATGCCCGGCAGCGACACGAGGCCGCGACGCTGTCCGTCGCCGTCGACCACGGAACCGGCGATGTTCCCGACACCGGCGTAGCTGAGCAGCCCGGCCACCGGATCCGGCTCGGCGACCGCGAGCGCGGCGCCCCGGGTGTGCGCCATGCTCCGGTGTAGGTGCTGGACCACCGTCGCCGGCGGGCCGGCCGGCGCCCGCCGGAACGCCTCGATGGCGGCCTCGGTGGCGGCGGCGGCGAGCGGACCGTGCCCCAGGCCGTCGCAGGCGAGCAGCTGCCGCCGGCCGTCGACGACCCGCCAGGCGTAGCCGTCGCCGCTGACCTGCTCTCCGGTGAGCGGCCGGGTCAGGGCGCCCGCCCACGACGGCTCGCGGTTCGCGTCCCGCGCCCACACCTGCACGGCCAGCACCGTGCCCCGGCCCGGCCGGGAGTACGCGTCGAACCAGCTGGCCTGGCGGGCGATGGCGCCGAGCCCGATGCCGAGCGTGCCGGTGGTGGAGTGCCCGTCCCGGGACGAGACGGTCAGGTCCGCCATGCCCGGGCCGGAGTCGATCGCGATCAGCTCCACCCCGGCCTGCCCGTCGTGGCGCACCGGACGGAGCAGCAGCACACCGTCCTCGGCGTGCTTGACCAGGTTGCTGGTCAGCTCCGCGGCCACGATGGCGAGGTCGGCGGTCCGGGTCGGACCGAGGCCCAGGTCGGTGCCGAGCCGTTCGGCGGCACGCCGTACCGCGCTGGCGGTGCTCCCGGCCTCGACCCGGAACCAGCTGCCGCGGTCGGCGACCGCGTCACCGGTCATCGGGACCACTTGGTGACTGTGACCGTCGTCCCCTGTCCCGGCGCGGTCTCGATGTCGAACTCGTCCACCAGCCGGCGGGCACCGCTGAGACCGAGACCGAGCCCGCCGCCGGTGGTGTAGCCGTCGGTGAGGGCCAGGTCGAGGTCGGCGATGCCGGGGCCGGAGTCGGCGAAGACGATCCGTACGCCCCGCCGCCGTCCGTTGTCGACGACGCTCACCTCGACCATGCCGCCCCCGCCGTAGACGAGGGTGTTGCGGGCCAGTTCACTCGCGGCGGTGACCAACTTGGTCTGGTCGACCAGGGAGAGCTTGACCGCCACCGCGACCATCCGCACCAGCTGCCGGACGCGTACCACGTCCTCGTCGCTGTGGATCGCCTGCGCCTGCGGCTGGCCCAGGTCCACGCTGGCCGTCACGGCGACGCCGTCGTCTCGGCGTCCGGTTCGTCGTCGAGTTCCACCTCGTCCTCGTCGGCGCGGGCCGCCGCGATCAGCTCCATGCCCCGCTCCACGTTCAGGGCGGTCCGGATGCCGTTGAGCGACAGCCCCAGCTCGACCAGGGTGATGGCGACCGCGGGCCGCATCCCGACGACGACCGTCTCGGCGTCGAGGACCTTGGAGATGGACGCGATGGTGGAGAGCATCCGTCCGACGAACGAGTCCACGATGTCCAGGGCGGTGATGTCGATGACCACGCCGTGGCAGCCGGTCGCGACGATCCGCTCGGCCAGGTCCTCCTGCAACTGGACGGCCGTCTGGTCGGACATGTCGACCTGGATGGAGACCAGCAGGATGTCGCCGATCTTGAGAATCGGCACCCGGTCCATCAGACCTCCCGCCGGGACCGGCGGCCGGTCTCGACGCCGGTGAGCCGGAGAACGTGGCGCAGCGCGTCCGCGAGGCTGGCCTTGGTGGCGATGTCGCCGAACTCGATGCCCAGCGCGACGATCGTCTGCGCGATCTGCGGCCGGATCCCGGAGATGATGCAGTCGGCGCCCATCAGGCGGGCCGCCACCACGGTCTTGAGGATGTGCTGGGCGACCTGGGTGTCGACCGCCGGCACGCCGGTGATGTCGATGATCGCGTACGGCGAGCCGGTGTCGACGAGGGTCTGCAGCAGCCGCTCCATCACCACCTGGGCACGGGCGGAGTCGAGGGTGCCGACCAGTGGGACGGCGACCACGCCCTCCCACAGCTTCACCACCGGGGTGGACAGCTCCAGCAACTGCTCGGCCTGGTCGGCGATCAGGCCTTCCCGGGTGCGTACGTAGCTTTCGAAGGTGAACAGCCCCATCTGGTCGACCAGGGCGGAGAAGGCCACGTAGTCGCGCAGCGCCGAGCCGTCCTGCTCCCCGTCGAGGAGTTCCAGCAGCGCCTCTTTGAGTGCGAACACGCTGACCGCGGTCTCGGTCGCCGAGAAGCCCTGCCGGGCGCGGTTGCGGGACAGTTCGCCCAGGACGGCCCGCAGCTCGGTGGCCTGTTCGCCGTCGAGGTCGCGGAGGCCCTGCTCGCCGGCCGCGATCATGCTGCGGTGCAGCTCCTGCACCTGCCGCAGCAGCTCGGCCTGGCTGAGCCGGCCGCGCGACGGCCCGGCTACAGTCTCGGTCCACCGCTTTGTGATCTGGTCGGCGTGGCTGGTCAGCAGACCCACCAGTCGACCGCTCTGCTCGGCGCTCAGCGCCATGACAACCCCCCTCGACCTGGACCGGGCGGACTCTATCACCGCACATCCGTCAACTACTTGCCACGAGGCAAAGGAATGACGGCGGACACCGCACATCGCCGCCCGATCTGCGTGTCACCCCGTTCGTGGGATACCGTTTCCCCGATAACAGGAGGTCTGGCGAATGTCCTTGACGGTGCACACGGAACAGCGCGGCGATGTCGTCGTCGTGTCGGTCGCGGGCGAGTTGGACATGGCGACCGCACCGCAGTTGCAGGACCAGATCACCGACCTGCTGGACAAGGGCCGCAGCCGGCTGGTCTTCGACCTGGCGGACGTCTCGTTCTGCGACTCCACCGGCCTCTCCGTCTTCGTCCGCGCGAAGAACAGCTGCGACGAGGCCGGCGGGGTCGTACGGCTGGCCGCCCCCCAGCGGGGTGTGCTGCGCATCCTCGAGGTCAGCGGCCTAGTCGAGGTGCTGCACACGTACGAGACGGTCGAGCAGGCCGTCGCGGGCGACCCCACTCCGGCCTCCTCCTGACCGCCGGTCACGCCTCGTCCTCGACGTACCGGGGCCGGGCGATGGCCAGGCCCGCGCCGGTCTGCACGGCGAGTGCCGCCAGCAGGAAGCCGATCGGCGCGGTCCAGCCTCCGGTGGCCTCGTAGAGCACGCCGACCAGCAGCGGCCCGAGCGCGGCGATGACGTAGCCGGTGCTCTGCGCGAACGCCGACAGCGCCACCGTTCCCTCGGCGGTGCGGGCGCGCAGCCCGATGGTCGTGAGGATCAGCGGGAAGGCGCCCTGCCCGACCGCCAGCAGGGTGATCCAGAGCACCGCGCCGTCGTGCGGCGACAACGCCAGCCCGAGGTACGCGAGCGT
This sequence comes from Actinomycetes bacterium, assembly GCA_023402505.1. Taxonomy (GTDB): domain Bacteria; phylum Actinomycetota; class Actinomycetes; order Mycobacteriales; family Micromonosporaceae; genus Micromonospora. Next base: position 997 of record JAEYGD010000439.1, on the reverse strand, counting down.
CGACGCGGCGGTCAGCGACAGCACCAGCGGCCGTAGCGTCCGCAGCCGTCCGGCCAGCGTCGGCATCAGCAGCGCGATCGGCACGCCCAGCGCCGTCACGCCGGCGAGCAGCAGTCCCGCCGTACCCGGCCGGTAGCCGGCGTCCCGGAACAGCTGAGCCAACCAGCCCATGATCGCGTAACCGCTCAGCGACTGCGCACCGAAGTACACCGCCATCGCCCAGCCGAGCCGGGTGCGCGCCGGGCGTACCCGGCTGGGGCGGGCGAGCGCCGCCGGGGTGGACCGCCGGGCGGCGGCGCGGGCGCGCAGGGCCAGCGGCACCCACGGGAGTACGGCGACCGCGGCGAGGCCGGCCCAGACGCCGAGCCCGGCACGCCAGGAGCCGAAGGCGTGCGCGATCGGGACCGCCGACGCGGCGGCCACCGTCGTGCCCAGGGTCAGTGCCATCGTGTACGCCCCGGTGACCAGCCCGGTGCGGTGCGGGAAGTGCTGCTTCACCAGCATCGGCAGGAGGATGTTCGCCACCGCGATGCCGGCCAGCGCCAGCGCGCTGGTGAGCACGAACACCGGCGTCGAGCCGGTGACCGCCCGGAGCACCTGCCCGGCGGCGAGGGCGGCCATGGCGACCACCAGCACCCGGGCCGGGGCGACGCGACGGACCAGCCACGGGGTGAGCGCGCCGAGACCCGCGAACGCGATGGTGGGCAGCGTGGTGACCAGGCCGGCCATGGTCCCGGAGAGCCCGAGACCGGTGCGCACCTCGTCGAGCAGCGCGCCGAGGCTGGTGACCGCGGCCCGCAGGTTGAGCGCGACGAGCAGCATCCCGGCGAGCACGAGCACACCACCGCGTACCGCGCTCCCCGCGCCGTCCCCCCCCCCCCCCCCAACCACCCCCCCCCCGGCCCCCCCCCCCCCCCCCCCCCCCCCCCCCCCCCCCCCCCCCCCCCCCCCCCCCCCCCCCCCCCCCCCCCCCCCCCCCCCCCCCCCCCCCCCCCCC
>JAEYGD010000437.1 GCA_023402505.1 Actinomycetes bacterium | reverse complement strand
GGGGGGGGGGGGGGGGGGGGGGGGGTCGTCAGGCGTCGAGGACGGCTCGACCCAGCGGAGTGATCGTGTGCAGGACGGTGTTCCGGTCGCGCTGGCTGACCAGCAGGCCCGCGTTGCGCAGCACACCGGTGTGCTGACTCGCCGCCGCCGCCGAGATCGTCAGCCGGCGGGCCAGCTCACCGGTCGTGCAGCCGTCCTCGCACGCCTCCAGCACGGCGGCCCGGGTCCGGCCGAGCAGCGCCGCGAGAGCGTCCCGCCCGGCGGACGGCCGGCCCTCCCCGCCACCGGCCGGCGCCAACCCACCCAACCGGTCCACCGGGTACACCAGCACCGGAGGAAGCGCCGGATCGAGCAGCGCCACCGGGGTACGCGCGCAGAAGAACGACGGCACCAGCAGCAGCCCCCGCCCGTCGAGATGCAGTTCGCGGCTGTCCGGATAGTCGAGGACCTCCAGCGTCCCCGAATCCCACCGCATCGCGGGGCGCAGGCTGGTGAGCAGCCCCTCCACCCCGCCGTCGAGCAGGGCGCGGGCCCGGCGGCTCCGGTCCGCCTCGACCGCCGCCTGGATCCGCGGCCAGTACGGGTTGATCGCCAGCTCCCGGTAGTGCGCCATGGACCGGGTCAGGTGCCGCAGCACGTCCGGCTCACCGCGGGCCAGCGCCGACGCCGACGCCGGCAGGTGGTTGGCGGCGGCCAGCACGGCGAGGTCCCGCCGCAGCATCGACACCGGCGTGGCCCGGACGGCGTCGAGCCCCGCCTCGAAGCCCGAGACGCTGGCGTACGGGGTGAGGAAGTCGGGGAAGTAGCCGCGCGGCGGGTTGAGGGCGAAGAGGAGTCGCACCTGGTCGGAGGTGTCGTGGCTGAGCCGCCGGGCGACGCTGCGCCGCCAGGTCGACATCAGCGGGTCGCGGCTGCGCCCCTGCAGCAGGTGCAGACTGAGGACCAGCTCCCAGAGCGGGTCGGGGGCCGGTGCGACGCGGGTGCGGAGGATGTCCTCGCCGGTGAAGTGGATCTTCAGCATTGGAGCGCTCCTGTGCCCCCGGCGGAGGGGACGCCGGTGGCCGTTCGCACTCTACCCGGACGGCAGTTATCACCGCCTTTAAGCCTGAGCTGAAAAGCCTCGACGCCTCCGGGGCCGGTTGGGCATGCTTTCCACTGCCTGGGACGAGCACTTCGGTGGCACGCCCTGGGCACCGGGGGGCCGGTCGGCGACCGGGGCGACACCACGAGGGTCCGCGGGCGTACACGTCCGTGGAGGTGCCGCCCGGTCGCCGCCGTGCGCGCGGACCCGCACGTAAGGTGTCCGGGTGTGCACGGACGAAGGAGGGGCCCCTTGTTGACGCCCGAGGTTGCGGACGCGCCCCTTCTCGACGCCGATCTGCACGCCGACGCTCTCGCCGTGCTGGGCGACTGGACGGCCACCTCGGCGCGGGCCGACGAGGCCCGGGAACGCACGCTCGACCTGCTCACGGCCGGGCCGGTCGCGATGACCCGGGCGCACCGCGCCGGCCACGTCACCGCGAGCGCGCTGGTGCTCGACCCCACCGGCTCCCGCGTCCTGCTCTGCCTGCACGGGAAGTTCCGCCGCTGGGTGCAGCTCGGCGGGCACTGCGAGCCCGGCGACCGCACGCTGGCCAGGGCTGCGCTGCGCGAGGTGACCGAGGAGTCCGGTGTGGCCGGGTTGCGCATCGACCCGGTCCCGATCGACGTCGACATCCACCCGGTCAGCTGCCAGGGCGGCTCGCTGCACTACGACGTACGCTTCGCCGTCCTCGCGCCACCCGACGCGGAGGTCCGGGTCAGCGACGAGTCCGAGGAGCTGGGCTGGTTCCCGCCGGACCGGCTGCCGGAGCCGCTGGCCGGCGGGACCGCCCAGTTGGTCGGACCTGCGCTGGCGGCGCTCAGACGAGCCCCTCTTCGCCCCGCTCCTTGAGCTCGTCCACGATCTTCTTGACGTCCTGCGCGCGGTCGCGGGGGCACACCAGCAGCGCGTCCGGGGTATCGACCACGATCAGGTCGTGCACGCCGACCGTGGCGACGAGCCGGCCCGAGTGCGGGACGACCACCAGGCCCGTGCTGTCCCGCAGGATGACCCCGGGCTTCGCGTCCCCGCCCAGCACCACGTTGCCGTCGGCGTCCGCCGGCAGCACCTCGCCGAGGGTGTGGAAGTCACCGACGTCGTTCCACCCGAAGTCACCGGGAACGGTCGCCACCTTGCCGGCGGTCGCCGCGCCCTCCATCACCGCGTAGTCCACCGAGATCCTCGGCAGCGTCGGCCACACGGTGCCGAGCACCTCGTCCTGCTCCTCGGTGCCCCACGCCGCGGCGATCGCGACGATGCCGGCGTGCAGCTCCGGCTGCTGGCGGGCCAGCTCGGCGAGGAAGACGTCCACCCGCCAGACGAACATGCTCGCGTTCCAGAGGTGCCGCCCGGACCGCAGGTACGCCTCGGCCACGTCGGCGCTGGGCTTCTCCTTGAACTCGGCCACCGGCCGCAGCGGCCCGTCCCCGACCGGCTCGCCGGTCGCCAGGTAGCCGTAGCCCGTCTCGGCGCGGGTCGGGGTGATCCCCACCGTCATCAGCAGGCCCTGCTCGGCGCCACGGGCGGCCTCGCGGACGGTCGCCCGCCACCGCTCCGGGTCACCGATCAGGTGGTCGGCCGCGAACGAACCCATCACCGCCGTCGGCTCGCGACGGGCGATCACCGCGGCGGCCAGGGCGATCGCCGCACAGGAGTCCCGCGGCGACGGCTCGACCAGGATGTTCTCCTCCGGCAGCCCGGCCAGCTGGCGCGCCACCGCGGTGACGTGCGCCGTGCCGGTGACCACGAAGGTGTGCTCCGGCGTGGTCAGCGGACCGAGCCGGTCCACGGTCGCCTGGAGCAGCGACGCGGCCGACCCGGTGAGGGGATGGAGGAACTTCGGGTGCCCGGCGCGGGACAGCGGCCACAACCTCGTGCCGCTGCCACCCGCCGGGATGACGGCGTAAATCACCCGGACATCATGCCCGACCGCGCTCCGTGGAGCCGGGTGGTCACCGGGACGTGTGTCGCGGTCACGACCGGGCCCGGGACCAGGCGGCGATGTGCACCTCCGCGCTGGACTCCCAGGTGAACTCCTTGGCCCGGTCGAAGCCGGCCTTCGCCAGCGTCAGCCGGCGCTGCTCGTCGTCGAGCAGCGCGGCCAGGTCGGTGGCGATCTGGTCGGCCGTCTCACTCGTGTACGCGACCGCGTCGCCGCCCACCTCCGGCAGCGACAACCGGGGAGTGGTCAGCACCGGCGCGGCGCACGCCATCGCCTCCAGGATCGGCAGGCCGAAGCCCTCGCCGTAGGAGGGGTACGCGGCGACGAGCGCCCCGCCGAGGAAGCCCGGCAGGTCGGCGTACCGCAGGTAGCCGGGCCGCAGCAGCCGCAGGTGCGACGGGACCTCGGCGACCGCGTGGTCGATCTCGTCGTCGTGGCCCTGACCGCCGGCCACCACCAGGGCCGGTGGGTCGGGCCGCTCCGCCACCGCCCGCGCCCAGCCCCGGATCAGGTTGGGGACGTTCTTGCGGGGCTCCTTCGCGCCGAGGAAGGCGACGTAGCTCTGGCCGCCGAGCCCGAGCCGGGCCCGGACCCGGGCCTTCTCCTCCTCGCTCGGCGCGTGGAACGCCGCGTGGTCCACCCCGTGGTAGGCGACGTCGATGCGGGTGGGGTCGGCGTCCAGCAGCCGGATCAGCTCGTCGCGGGTCGCCTTGCTGGGCACGATCACCCGGTCGGCGCGACGCAGCGAGGTCTTGATCGCGCTGCGGAAGAACGTGCGGCGGGACTTGTCGTAGTGCTCCGGCTCGGTGAAGAACGTCGCGTCGTGCACGGTCACCGTGACCGGACATCCCGCGCGCAGCGGGCACGTGTAGAACGGCGAGTGCAGCACCTGCGCGCCGACCTGCTGGGCGAGCAGCGGCAGGCCGGTCTGCTCCCAGGCGAGCCGGGCGGGGCGGTGCGCGACGGCGGCCGGCGCGGGGATGATCTCCGCGCCGGGCAGCATGCGTGAGTAGCGCTCGAGATCGGTGCGAAGGCTGACCACGGCCAGCTCGACGCCCGACCCGCACACCTTGCCGAGCGCACCGAGCAGGCCGTCGACGTATCTACCGACGCCGCCGCGATCGGCGGGGACACTCGTGGCGTCGATGAGCACGCGGGGCGGGCGACCGGCGGTCACGGGGCGACTCCTTGAACTGGCGGGTCTGTGGGGAACAACACTCCGGAGCAAGCCTACGCCGGGCCCGGGGCCCGGCGGTGACTGCGACCCGACGGTACGCCGACTTGTCATCGATCTCTTCTACGCGCCCGATGGGCGTATCGTTCGCGCCGATGGCCGACAACATTGCCCGGGTCTTCGCCGACGCGGTGGCGACCGACCCGACCCGACCGCTGCTGACCTGGTACGACGACGCCACCGGGGAACGCACCGAGCTGTCCGGCGCGACCTGCGCGAACTGGGTGGCCAAGACGGCCAACCTGTTCGTCGACGGGCTCGGCCTCGGACCGGGCGACACGGCCGGGGTGCTGCTCCCGCCGCACTGGCAGACCGCCGCCGTCCTGCTGGGATGCTGGTCGGCGGGCCTCACGGTGGTCGACACGGACGCCCTCCATGACGCAGACGCCCTCCGCGACGCGGACGCCCTCCGCGACGCGGACGTCCTCCTAGTCGCGGTCGGCCGGCTGTCCGAGGCGGACGGATGGTCGGCCGGGGACCGCTACGTCCTCGCGCTGGACCCGTTCGCCCTGCCGATGCGGCAGGTCCCGGCCGGGTTCGCCGACTTCGTGTCCGAGGTCCGGACCCACGGCGACCACTTCACCCCGTACGCCGGGCCAGGTCCGGACGACGCGGAGCTGCTGGCCCGCGCGACCGCCCGCGCGACGGAGCTGGGCCTCACGCCCGGCGCCCGGGTCCTGATCGACGTCGACCGGTACCCCGACCCGGTCGACTGGCTCCTGGCCCCGCTGACCGCCCGAGCGTCGACGGTCCTGGTAGCCAACCCCGACCCGTCCCGCCTCCCCACCCGCACAACGTCAGAACAAACAACCCTGACCCTCCCGTAACCCTCTCTCACCC
>JAEYGD010000416.1 GCA_023402505.1 Actinomycetes bacterium | reverse complement strand
CCCTCTCGGCGCGCGGACGCCGGACACCGCGGCGAACGGCTCGCCGACGCCGGCCCGGGGCGTCTCCCCCGTCGGTCCGGCCAGCCCGCTCCAGCCGACGCAGGGCACGCCGCCGGCACCGAACCAGAGCCCGCAGGTGCGGCTCGCCGAAGAGGCGGCCCTGCGGGAGCGGGTGAGCGCCGACATGGCGGCCCGACAGGCGCAGATCGCCGAGCAGGCGGCCCAGTCCGCACGGGAAGCGGCTGATCTGGCCGCCCGCGCCGAGACCCCCGCCGAGCTGCGGCAGGCGACCGAGACGGCGTACGCGGCGCGCAACGACGCCGCCGACGCCATGAAGATCGCCGCGGCCCACGCGGGCATCGACGTCGAATCCCCGACGGAGGGCACGTCGACGGACGACGTGCGGGACGCACCGGCCACGGGCACCACCAACCCGAGCACGCCGCCCGCCGACGCTGCGGCCACCACGCCACCCCAGGCGAGTCCGGCCGTGCCGACCGGGAGCGGCCCGGCCGCGTCGCCTCCGGCGAGTCCGGCCGCCACCGTCACGGTCGGCCCCGGTGCCCGTGCCGCCGCCGGCGACGGCCGCGCCGGCCGGACAGCGCCGACGACGGGCCCGACGCCCTCCGCGGACCTCACGACGACGCCCGACACGACCACCGCGGAGCGGGACGCCGAGATCCGCCCACCGGCGGACGACGGGGCGGCCCCCGGCCGGCCCGAGGCGAACACCGACCCGGCTCAGACCTCTGCTCCCCCGGTCGTACCGGTCCCGGCCCGGCCGACGGGTCCGCCGCTTCCGGACGCCGTTTCCCCGCCCACCCGGGAGGGACTCCCCCCGACCGCCAGCGAGGCGCGGCCGGGCACGGTGACTCCTCCACAGCTGGCCGACCACGATCCGCCGACCTCCCTCGACGAGCGGCGGCTGCTGCGAAGCCTTCCCCGCGATCGCGATGGCGGTCTCACCGTCAATCCGGCCCTGGACGACAGCGACTGGGCCAGCTGGCTCAACGACGGAGGTCCGTTCGCCCCGGGCCGGCGGTTCAACTGCGGCGAGGCCATCCTCGCGCTGTTCTCGACGCTCGACGGGCGCCCGCGCGTCGCCGGCAGCAACCGGAGCAGCACCGGCATCGACATGAACGTGCTGAGGCAGGCGCTGCGCGACGAGTTCGGGTTCGACGACGAGGCCACCCGCCCGGGATCGCGGGCGGGACGGGCTACCGACGTCGAGGCGGACCTCGCGCGGATCACGGCGCAGTTGCGGGCCCTGGGCCCCGGCGCGAGGGCGGCGGTCTTTCTGACCTTCGACGGGGTGGAGACCGGCCACCTGGTGGGTGTCTCGGTCAACCACCGGGGCGAGGTGGACTGGATCGACCCGCAGCTGCCGCCCGACGTCGACCCGTCCGAGACCGACGGGAACCGTCGGCCCACGCCGAACCGCTACTGGGACAGCGTCACGCAGGTCAGTGTGATGGTCCGCCCGCCCGGTTCCGCCGTTGCGTCCACGACCGCCCCCGACGCGGCCGTCGAGCTCTCCGGCCGGCTCGTGGCCGGGGTCGACGACCCACGCGGTGACGACGGCCGTCGCGCGGAGGAACCCGTGCTCCTGGAGCGGATGGTCAGGGCCAACACGCCGGACCAACTGGCCACGGTCGCCGCGGCGATCGAGCGCTCGCGCGGCCGTATCGAGGTGGGCCTGGCCCGGGCCGGCGTACGCGTGCAGGACGTGTCGGTCGACAACGAGGGAGACCGGAACCTCGTCAGCGTACGCACGCCGGACGGCAGGACGCACACGATCGAGGTACTGGTCGACGACGGTCTGCTGCCCGGTCGCGTCGACGACGTACGCACCGTGACCATGGGAGACGGGTCGCTTCGCGTACGGGTCAGTGTCGCCACCTCGGTCGCGCCGGACCAGCTGGCCGACGTCGTGTCCGAGCGGGTGGTCGGAGCCGCCCACCTGTTCATCGGCCTGACCTACACCACCGACGTGAGCCGTCCGCCGGACTGGCGGCTCGGGCGTGACCGTTTCTCCCCGGTGGAGCGGGCCACCGCCGCGGCCGTCGACCAGGCGGCCCGGAACCGTAACGACGACGAGGTCGTCCGTCTCCTGTCCGAGGCCGGTCTCCTCGCCGACCAGTCCGGCGCGCGGAACCAACTACAACGCTGGCGCCCGTTGCTCTCCGACGCTCACCCGGGGGCACGCCGGCGGCTCTTCGACAGCAGGTCCCGGCCGGACCCGGCCGCGGTCGGGCGGTCGGTGAACGTGGCGCTGGTGGCGGGGGAACCCTACCTGCCGCCGTACGTGCGGCTCACCACCGTGGGCGACGGCGCGATCGGTGTCGAGGTCGGCCACCAGCGCCTCTCGGTACCGGTGCGGGTCGTGCCCTTCGCGGACCGCGACCTCGCGGTGCGGCTCGTCCCGGACCCGCTGAGCCCCAGCGGTCAACGGCTGGAGGTCCGTGAGGACGCCAGCGATGTCGCGATCCTGGTCGAGCTGGTCGGGGCACTGGCCTACTTCGGGGACCTGCGGCTCTCCGCGTCGACCGATCCGGCCACGACCGGCGTGGAGAGGTCCGCGCGGGCGGACACCCTGGCGGAGATGGCGCGTCTCGCCGCCCGTCAGCGCGCGCTGCGGGCGCTCTACCTCTCGGCCACGCCCGCCGAGCGGGACCTGGTCCGCCAGTACACGGACGAGATGGCGGACCGGGCGCGCCGGGCGGAGACCCGGGACGACGGGAGCCGGCAGCTCACCGCCCGCGTCTGGCATCGCGCGGACCCGGGTCGCGACCTCGCCGGACGGCCGCCGCGACGTCGCCTCTTCACACCGCACTTCTTCCGGCGCGTCGTCTCGGTCCTGGGCAGTGGCGCCAACACCTGGTACGTCGGGGAGGAGTTCGGCCGGTCCGAGGACTCGAGGTTGACGAGCATCGGGTCCGGCACGGGCGGCAACCTCGGTCAGGCCTGGGCGGACGCGACCCTGGGCAGTCGACTGCCCACCGTCCTGCTGTCCGTCGGGGTCACCGGGGTCCCCGACCCGCTCACCCTGCAACCGCCGGAGCGCAGCCCCGGCGATCCCTTCAGCTCGAACATCAAGAAGCGCACCTACTACGCGTACGCGAGCACCGGGGCGACGATCGCGATCTACCTCGGCTTCGACGGCGACGTCGTCAAGGGACTCTCCGGAGGCGCCCTGACGTTCTTCGCCTCCCTCGGTCAGGCGGTGGCCGACAAGGCCGCCGACCCGCACGAGATGACCGCGGTGAACCAGCGCAAGGCGATGGCGGCCGTCGAGCCGGAGACCCGGCGCAACCGGTACGCCGAAGCGGTCTACCACCTGGTCAACAAGCTGCTGGTGGAACTCGACACCGACGCCACCGGGACACGTGACCAGTTGGACGGTCTGCGGGACCGGCTGACGGCGGCGATCGCGCACCTGGAACTGGAGCTCTACGGCAGCGGCAGCGGCACCGAGCGGGCGGTCGAAGGGAAGGTGCAGGCCCTGCGGCGACGCCGCAGCCTCGGTGAGGGTGCGAAGACACTGTGGGACGCGACCGTCGGGCGGATCCCGGGCGTGCGGGTCTTCCGATCGCCCGTCACCATGACGTACGAGATGGCGCACCTGCCCGAAGCGCGGGCTCCCTTGCTGGCCAACCCGCTGCGGGTGGGGTCGCAGCAGGCGCTGATGCAGCTCCCGTCGCTGTACTTCGGGATCAGCAGGACCCCGGAGCTGTTGTTCGCCAACCTGCTGGCCGGCGGTGGCCGCGGCTTCGGTTACGGGTACGGCTGGACGGACCTGTCCGTGATCCAGGCGCTCGACGCCGAGGCGGTCGCCTCCGCTCAGGCGCTGGACCACCTCCGACAGGCTCTTGCCAACATCGAGTCGATTGTCAGCGAAAGTTCCGACGTTTCCCGCAACCAGGTGTCGCCTCCACCGTCCGGTCGGCTGGCCGCCCTCCGCAGGGCCGTTCAGGACCGGCAGGTCCTGCGGCGCGACGGGCGGGACGGGGTGCCACGGGACGAGTCGTTCCGGGTCCAGAGCAGGAAGCACGTCCTCGGCTTCGTCGGCGCGATCACCGCGGCGTCGCCGCTGCTGCTTCTCGACATTCCGGGCGGCAACGAGGTGATCTGGATCGCCGGTCAGGCCGCCTACACCGTCGCGTACACCCTCGGCGAGGGCGCGATGCGGGTCGTTCCCGTGTTGACCAAGCGCAACGACCGGAGCCACCAGATGGCCCGGGAAGCCGCTCGCCTGCCGCTGGCCCCGGAGCAGATACCGGGAGCACTCCAGCGGCTTGTCGACGCGATCGCGGAGGAGAACGCGCGGATCCTTCCCACCGAGGTCGTTGCGCCGCCGGCCCGGTCCCGGAGCCGCGTGCAACGCGGCCTCACCACGGTCCGGCGGAGTCTGACCGCCACACACCGGGCGGTACAGGACGACGCCCCCGGTTGGGGTCCGGCGCTGCGCCCCGGTCCCAGCGGGGCCAGGGTGCGGTTCGGCCCGCAGGACGCGGTGGCCGTCAACCGGCTGCTCAGCGTGGCGGAGAAGCTGTCGGCGGCGGTCGATGGCCAATCCGCCGATCGTGACCAGGCGGACGCCGCCCCGCCGCGCCGCACGTCGCCCATGATGGACCCGACGGTGCTGCGCGGCTACCTCCGCGATCAGATGCAGCGGCTCGGGCTGCTGGACGGCCAACTGGATGCGGACCGACGTTGGGAGGCGGTCGTCGAGGACGTCCGGCGACGCTTCGGCGTCGACCTGCGGGAGGAAACCGAACTGGGTGTCCTGCGCCAGAGCTACGACGCCTGGCCGGAGCGGTCCGAGGCGGAGTTGGTGCGGGCCTGGGTCGACGGGCGGCGGACGCGGGACCCGTTGACCTACGACCTGATCGAGGCCGTGGAGCGGCTGGGACGCGACGGCCGGACGGTGGCGGATCCGCACCGGCCGGATCCCGCGTGGCACGTCCGCATCACGGGCGGCGGCACCGTGCGGGTGACCACCGAGGCGGGCGCCTTCGGCCTGGCGTTGCGCACCACCGACCTGGGCGACGACAGGGCGTCGGCGGTGGTGGAGCCGGTGTCGCCGTTGGCGGCGCTGGAACAGCCGCACCGGCTGCTGCTGGCACCCGACGTCGCCGGTGACCCGGAGCGGCTGGCGCACGTGCTGGAGCAGGTGGTCAACAGCTGGTTGCAGGGTGGCCTCGTCGCCGACCTGCCGCTGCGCGTTCCGAGGGCAGGTGGGCAGGGGGCATGACGGTACCGCTCGGCCTTGTGTCGGTTGGTCACTATCTGGGGTCGTTCCCGGCGGAGCACGGTGGGACGTGCGTCGAGGTGCGGTTGGGGGCGGGCGTTTTCACCCTCGACGAGGCGCAGGCCGCGGTGTGGTTCGCTCCCGACGACGCCGGGCACGACCCGTCGGTGGTGGAGTCGGTGCGGGCCCTCGGCCTCTCGGTGGTGCTGGCCGAGCGTGGGGAGACCGCGTTCGCGCGGGCCTACCGGCTGGTGCCGCTCATGCTCGGGCTGGGTGCCAACGCCGATGACGACAGCCGGCGAGACCTCGGGATCCCGGGACGCCCGCTGGTCACCGTGGACCGCCTCAGCTACGAGTTGTGGGCGGTCGCCGGGGCGCGGCGCTCGCTCTGGCAGGCCTGCGAGTCGTTCGCGGACGCCCGATCCGAGGCCGACGGCGCGAGCGCTGGGTGGGCCTCTGCGCACGACGTCCTGGTCGAGCTGCTGTCCCGGTTGGGAGAGCTGACCCGCGCTGGGGCCGCCTGTCTCGACCTGGCGTTGCCGGGTCAGTCACCGCGTCGCTGGGAGATGAGCCATGGGTGATGAGGTCTGGTCGCCGCTGCTGTACCCGGTGGGACACTACCTCGGCCCGCTCGACGGACCTGCGACGCCGCTGCCGACGGCCCACCGGGTGCGGATCGGGGAACGCGTACGGATCCTGCCCGGCGGTGACCCCTACCGGATCTGGCTGGTGGCGCACGGGGCTGAGGGTGTCACGCCGTGGACACCGGCGGACGTGGCACGGGCGGCCGGGTTGCCTCCCGCCCGGTTCGACGCGGCCATGGCGGAACTGACCGACCGCGGGTTGCTGCTGGCGATCGACGCCGGCCTGCCCGAGGCCGAGGAGATGGCCCACGCCTACCGGTGGCAGTCGATGCTGTACGGGCACGGCACCCAGTTGGGCTGGGCGGGGCTGTACGGCATCGGCGGGCCGGACGAGCCGTGGATGCTGGTGAACAGCCTGGTGCACGACATCTGGCGGTGGGCCCCGGTCTCCCCCACCCTCTGGGACGCCTGCGAGGCACTCTACGAGGTGTTCCGGGAGCCCTTCGACGGCGACGACACCGTCGTCGACTCGCCGCGGGAGATGCTCTCCCACCTGCTGCCCGCCCTGCACCAGTTGATCTGCAGCTACGCGGGCCACCTGGACGAGGCCGGGTAGCCGGGCCGATCGGGCCCGGCAGAACGCCGTCACCACCACAGGGGTCGGGGATCGAGCCACCAGAGCAGGCGGCGCAGCCGGCCCGTGCTCCGGCGGACCCCGTACGCCAGGTCCCTGGCCTCGGTCACGGCCAGCCGGGCGCCCTCGGCGTCCGGCCTGGCCGCGTACCGGGTCCGGTTCACCGCCGTCACCAGGTGCGTCGCGGTGGCGGCCGGTACGGCCACGCTGACCGCGGCGACCGTGGCGCCGACCGTCCAGTGCGGCTCGACGCGGATGCCGGCGAGACGCGCGGCGTCGAGCAGTTCCGCCCAGGCTCCCCGCAGCCGGCTCAGGTCGTCGGGGCCGGCGCGGCGGCGGAGACTTCGGCGCACCCGCAGCGCCAGGATCAGCGCGGGGATCCCGGCCGCCAGCACCGGCAGGGTGGCCAGGGGCCGCCAGGCGGCACCGGTTGCGCCGCCGCCCTGCGCCCGCTGTGCCGGTAGTTCCGGCACGGCCGGTTCCGGCAACGGCGACGGCGCGGTCGACGGGGGCGGTGGTGCCGCGTTCGCACCGGGGTCGTCGGACGCCCGGGGAGCCGTGACGTCCATCGGGATCCAGCCGACCGGCTCCAGGTAGACCTCCGGCCACGCCCGCGCGTCGGCGGCGGTGATGGTGGCCACGGTCGAGGCTTCCCCGGCGGCCTTCGGCCCGAACCCGACGACGACGCGGGCCGGGATGCCCAGCGCGCGGGCCAGTACGGCGTACGCGGCGGCGAACTGCTCCGAGGTGCCGCGGCCCCCGCCGAGCTGCGGCGCGGCGGTGAGGAAGCGCACCAGGCTCGGATAGCCGCTGCCGCCCGGGGCCAGCGGATCGTAGCGGTGGTGCTGTTTCAGCCAGTTCGCCAGGGCGGTCGCCTGCTGGAACGGCAGTCCGTCACCCGCGGCGTCCAGGGCCAGGGAGAAGATCGGGCCGGTGTTGCCCGGCGGTAGCTCCCGGTAGGCGTCGAGATCGGTGGTGACCGGAATCCGCGCGCCGACGAGCTGCGCGGGCGTCGGTGCCGGCACGGCGGCCTCGACCTCGTAGGACTGGCCGGCACGCAGGCCACCTGGGACGACGACGCCGCCGGACTTCTCGTCGACGGCGATCGGCAGCCCGCTGACCCGGTCCAGGCCGTCGGGCACCGGCAGCCAGCCGCCCGTCAGCCCCAACACGGTGACCCTGGCGTGCAGGGGTTCCACCGCGACCGCCGGCCGCCTGCGTACCCGCTCACCGCCGGCGGCCAGGTAGGAGTCGGCCGGCTGCCAGGCTGTTCCGTCGAAGTCGGGGAGCACGGCCCACCGCAGCGTCACCGGGCGGGATGAGTCGAGAGCGAGCAGCGGCTGCTCCGGGTGGGCCTGCCAGCGGCCCAGCAGGCTCAACGGGTGGGTCTGGTCGGCGGCCCGCACCGGCGGCACCACCACCGCCCGCAGGTCCGGCGGCCTGGACGTGGCGTCGCGGAGCAGCACCGGCGTCAGCAGCCCGGCCGCCGCGGCCAGGGCGGTGGCGAGCAGCAGCGTCGTGCCCGCCCGGCTCAGCCGGGCCTGCCGGTGGGTCGTGGGTGGGGTGCGGGTCAGGGCGAGCAGGAGGATCAGCGACGCGATCAGGAGCGCGGTCAGCGGATAGCCGGGGTCCCGGCGCGGACCGGCCAGCACCAGCATCGCGGTGGCGAGGACGACGGGCGGTAGCACCGCGGCGCCGGGGCGGCGTCCGCGGGTCAGCGCGTCGCTCACCGCGACCGCGATCCAGGTGGCCATCACGGGCAGGGCCAGGGTGTCCACCTGGGCCGGCACGGGGCTGGCGCTGGTCAGCAGCCGGGCACCCGCGTGCGGGAGCGCGTCGAGCAGGCCGTCCGGGGACGGCACCAGCCGCTGCAACGTGATCAGCTGCGCGAGCAGACCCACCACGTGGGCCGGCAGCGCCAGGGCCGGGTGCCGGGCCGCCAGTCGGCCGACCACGGCGGAGCCCACGGCGGCGGACGCGACGGCCCACAGGGCGGTGTCGCCGACGTAGTGGCCGGCGAGCTGGCCGCCACCGGCGGCCCCGGCGGTGGCGACCGCCGCCGCGAGCAGGAACGGGCGCATCACTGCTCCCGCAGTCGCGCGAGCATGCCCACGGCGGTCGACGCGTCGGTCACGCCGGTGGTGTCGGGGGCGGGGCCAGGCCCGAGTCGCAGGGTCCGCACCGAGTGGTACCGGGAGGCGAGCGGGCCGGTCAGCGTCACGTCTGCGGCGGTGCCGGTCACGACCAGCAGCGCGTCGCCCAGCGGGTGCAGCCGTAGCTGCGCCTGGATTCGCTCGTCCGGTGCCGCCGGGTCGGTCAGCCGGGCGGCGGCGAGCAGGTCGAGGCCGGCGTCGATCGAGGTCACCGGGGGCCGGCCCGGGTCCGCGGCGCTCAACACCGCCAGCCGGCGTCCGGCCCGCGTCAACGACACCAGCACCGAGGCGGCGACCTCGACGGCCTCCTCGAAGCTCTCGGAGTCGGTGTACGACGAGGCGCGGTCGTCGACCAGCAGCACCAGGCGGGCGACGGAGGTGCCCTCGTGCCGGCGGACCATGAGGGCGCCGGTCCGGGCGGAGGTGCGCCAGTGGATGTGGCGCAGATCGTCGCCGGAGACGTACTCCCGCAGGGTGTGGAAGTCGTTGCTCTCGTTGTGCCGGCGGTCGCGGACGGCCTCGATCTGCGCGGTGCGCCCGATCGCGGAGGCGGGCAGGGCGTGCCAGGCCGGCCAGACGACGAGGTGGTGCGCCGGGCCGACCGGCCGACGTGCCGACCACAGGCCGAGCGGGTCGTCGCGGCCGACCTGCAACGGCCCCACCCGGAAGACACCTCGGCGGCCGGTGGGCAGCCGCAGCCGTACCCGGGCAGGTTGCCCGGGACGGGCGAGGACCTCGCCGGTGACGGGTGGTGAGTGCGCCCTGCCGTCGGCGTCCCACACACCGTCGTGCAGCGACAGGACCCGGCCGGAACGGCCCCGGGCCTGGATGTCGACGACGGACTCGGCCGGTTCGCCGCGCCGTACCCGTGCGGGCACGACGGCCCGGTCGACGAGGATCGACGGGGGGACCAGACACCAGGTCGCGCAGACCGCCATGGCACCCAGCCCCGCCGCCCCGAGCATGAACAGCTCGCGGTAGCCGACCAGCAGGCCGGCCAGCACCAGGAGCCCGCTGGCGAGCGTGGTGCCGATCCCCCGTGCGGTTGGTCGGGTCAACAGTTCTGGATCGCTTCCACGTTGTCGCCGTTGTCGAAGCGCAGCCACACCCACGACATCCAGCCGCCGTCGGTCAGCCGTACCCAGTGGTCGCCCTCCTTGTTGCCGTTGTACGGCCCGGCGTTCTGGTTCTCGCCGTGGACCTTGCAGGTGACGACGATGCGGGAGCCGCTGGTGACCCGCTTGCGTACGGCGCCGTCGTCGTTGCTGGCGGAGTAGACGGGCAGGCCCTTGGCGCAGAACGTCGGGTCCGGGTTGCCCGGCGCGTCGGTGCAGGTGACCCGGGCGCCGTAGGTGATCGGCTCGGTGCGCTGGTTGGCCCGGGCGGTGTCGGTGCCGGCGAAGTTCTCCGCCGCCACGGTCACCGGGTAGGCGGTGTCCGGGTTCAGGTCGCGTACCGTGACGGGCGACGTGCAGGACTCGACGCGGCGCTCCCCCACGCTGACGACGCAGGTGGGTGCGCCGCCGCCGGCCACGGCGAACCGCACCGTGATCGAGTTCGAGGTGGCGCTGGTCGACGAGATGGTGACCTGCGGCGCGGTGGCGGCCCGGACCGCGCCGGAGCCGGGCGGGCCGTCCCCGTCGGCGCTGCCCGCGGTCACCGTCACCGAGGTCAGTCCGGTCGCCGTGACGGTGGCGCTCAGCGTGGAGCCACCGACCCTGGCCAGCACGGTGCCCCTGTTGTCGCGCACGGTGTAGGAGGTGACCGGGACGCCGTTGGCGCGCGCCGCGTTCCAGCGGACCAGGTACGCGTTCGCGCCGGTCTGCTGGCCGGACACGCCGCCGGGTGCGGCCGGCGCGTAGTGGACCTCGATCGGTGCGCTCGGCGGGCCGGCGGCCGAGGCGCGGCCGGCCGCGTTGCGGGCGGTGACGGTGAAGGTGTAGGCGGGCCCGGGGGTGAGGCCGGGGAACCGGGCGCTCGTGCCGGAGACCGTCTGTGGTGGGTTGGCGCCGGTCTCGCCGTCCCTGATCGGCGTCACCACGTAGTCGGCGGCCTGCGGCACCGCCGTCCAGCGCACCTCGACCGCGCCGGTGGGGAAACCGGCGGTGTTCAGTTCCCTGACCGCTGTCGGCGCGGCGGGGGTGGCCGGTGGCACGGTGGCTTGCGGCCGCACCGGCTGGGACAGCGCGGCGGGACCGGCGCCGACCGCGTTGGTGGCGAAGACCCGGAACCGGTAGGTGGTGCCGTTGGACAGGCCGGTGATCGTCCGGCGGAGGACGTCACCGTCGACCCGGACCTGGCCGCCACCGTCCTCGTCCCACGCGATCGTGTAGGTGCGTACCGGTGCCGATCCGCGCTTCGCGCGGCCCCAGGACAGGCGCACCTCCCCGTCGCCGGCCAGGGCGGTGACCGGAACCGGCGGCCCGGGTCGCTGGGGCTGCACCGGCACGCGCGGGCGGGTCGGCGCCGGGCTCGCGGACGGCTCGACCGGTGCGGGGGGTTGCGCGGACGGCGGCGGGTTGACCGGTCGCGGGGTGAGCGGTGGGCTGGCGTCCGGCGTCGGCGTGACGGCCGGCTTCGGGTCGTACTTCTGCACGGTGGAGGGGCGACCCTCCCGGTTGACCATGACCGCGGACTCCGCCTCGGGGGAGTTGATGAACAGGAAGTCCTCCCGGACCTCCAACTCCACCGACGCCTGCGGCTCGCCGACGTCGATCTTCCCGGCGGGGTCGCCGTCCGCCGCGAAGACCCGCACCACACCGGCTGACTGATCGGGGACGTAGACGCGGTCGGCGAAGCTCACGGCGGGCTGTGTCGCCGCGCCCTTTCCGGGCAGTGGCAGGGTTCCCACCCGGGCGTCACCGGCCACATCGCCGATCGTGACGATCTTGCGTTGGGCCGGCACCGTGATCGCGGCCATCGTACCGACCGTGCGCGGTGGGACGATCGCGCCGGCCAGTGGCACCGGCGACTTGATCTGACGGCTGCCGCGCCGGCCGATGACGGTGATGGTGTCGGTGCCGCTGAGGTCCGCGACGAGCGCGCCGTCGTCGAGGACCGTGAGCGCCTGGGCGTTGCCCGGGGCGGTGACCGACTCGGTGCGCTCGACGTCGAGTTCTCCGTCGCCGACGCGGAGCGTGATCGCCGTGCCCTGGCTCGGCACGCTCAACCACAGTCGTCCTGACTTGTCGAACTCGCCACCGACCAGCGGGGCCGGCAGACGCAGCTGCGGGCCGGTGGCCTGGAGGGTCGCGGGGTCGACCGCGCGCACGACGCCCCTGGTTCGGTCGACCAGGACCGCGGTCGACTTGTCGAGCAGGAGGGCGGCCTCCTCCTTGACACCCAGGTCGAGCGAGCCCGAGAAGCCCAGCCGGGCCAGGTCGATGGAGGTGGCGCGGCCGGTGTCGAGGTCGTGCAGGACCACGTACTGGTCGCTCTGGCTGATCCGGACCCGGTGGCCCTGCGCGTCGATCATCGGCTGCCGCAGCGCGACGATGCCGGAGACGGCGTTGACCTGGGTCGCTTCGCCGGTGTTCCGGCTCCACAGCCACGACGCGCCGTCCACGACGGACGGTTGCTGTGCGGTGGCGCCGATCGCGAAGACGGTGGCCGCGAGGGCCAGCACGGTAACTCCCGCGCCCGCCCCGTACGCCTTCGTCAGCCGTCGCAACTTCATGTCGCCTCCGCAGCGGGTGCAGGTGTGACCGGGCGGATCCTACCGCGCACCCGCACCCGCCGGTAGGAATATCTGTCCTATGTAGATGGTGTGCTGATGGCGGCCCACCGCGGCCTAGGGGGGAGTCGTACGGTGGGCCGCCACCAGGTCTATTCCCGGTGAAGCAGGTACGTGCGGTCCGGGGCGATACTCACGTCCACATTGGTGCCCTCGGCCACGGCAGCGCCGGGGTCCGTGCCCAACTCGGTCACCGTGATGGTGCCGCCGGTCGTCTCCACCTCGTAGTCGATGCTCGGCCCGTGGAAGGTCGAGCGCAGCACCACGCCCAGGCCGGTCCCGCCGTCGGTCACCGGGCACAACGTCACCGTCTCGGGACGGATCATGAGATACGCGGCCATCGACCCGGCCGACACCGTCGGATGGGCCGGCACGTTCAGCCGCCGGCCGAGCACGGTCACGGTGGCCCGCCCGTCCACGACGCTCTCCGGCACCGTCTCGACGAAGTTGGCGCGGCCGATGAAGTCGGCCACGAAGACGCTCGCCGGGCGGGCGTAGATCTCGCCTGGCGTCGCCGCCTGCTCGACCTTGCCCTTGTTCATCACCACGATCCGGTCGGACATGCTCATCGCCTCGTCCTGGTCGTGGGTGACGTAGATGCTGGTGATCCCGAACATCTTCTGGATACGCCGGATCTCGGCCCGCATGGCGTCCCGCAGCTTCGCGTCCAGGTTGGACAGCGGCTCGTCGAACAGCAGTACCTTCGGCTGCACCACCAGCGCCCGGGCCAGCGCGACGCGCTGCTGCTGACCGCCGGAGAGCTCGTGCGGGCTGCGGTCCTCCAGGCCCACCAGGTTCATGCTGGTCACCGCCATCCGCATGCTCTCGGCGATGTCGGCGCGGGTGCGCCGTTGAAGCCGCAGGCCGTACGCGATGTTCTCCGCGACGGTCATGTGCGGGAACAGGGCGTAGCTCTGGAAGACCATGGCCATCGGCCGGCGCTGGGGCGGCATGTCGTCGATGGGCCTGCCGTCGAGCAGGATGCGACCGTCGGTGGCGTCCTCGAAACCCGCCACCATGCGCAGTGTGGTGGTCTTGCCGCAGCCGGACGGGCCCAGCAGGGTGATGAACTCCCCCGGCATGACGTCGAGCGAGACGTTGTCCACGGCGGTGACGGTGCCGGTACGGCTCATGAAGCGTTTGGTCAGCGACTCGAGTTGCAGGCGTCCGGTATTCGACTCACGACGCCCGGCGGGTTCGAGCGCAGTGGGCGCGGTGACGGTCATCGTTTCTGCCTCTCAGGCTTGGCGGTACGTTGCAGTGCCACGCCGCCGCCGACCAGGAGCCGGATGAGCCCGAAGGCGGCCAGCACGAGCGCGGTCAGCACGGTGCAGTACGCGAAGGCCACCCCGTACCGGCCGGTGCTGGCGGCGCTGAGCACCTGCGACGTGATGATCTTCGTCTCGGGCGTCACCAGCAGCACGATCGTCGACACCGAGGTCATGCTGCGGGCGAAGCTGTAGCTGAGTCCGGTGAGCAGGGCGGGCCTGATCAACGGCAGGGTCACCCGGCGGAAGGTCTGCACCGGGCTGGCCCCGAGGTCGGTTGACGCCTGCTCGATCTGCGGGTGCAGCTGGGTCAGGGCGCCCACCGCGATCCGCTGCCCGGCCGGCATGCTGCGGATGACGTACGCGATGACGATGGCCATCGCGCCACCGGCGATGGCGCTGCCACCCACCAGGCTGGGGAACACCAGGTAGTCACCGAGGAACCGCTCCGGCCGGTAGGCGAGCACGAACCCGATGCCGAGCACCGTGCCCGGCACGGCGACGCCCAGCGTGCCGCCGAGGTCGAGCAGCCAAGCGGTACGGCGCAGGTGGCGGACCACCAGCCAGGCGATGATCAGGCCGAGGATGCCGGCGACCGGCGTGGCGATGGCCGCGAAGGTCACCGTGTCCAGGACCGCCTCCACGCCCACCCCGAACAGCACCTCTTCGAGGTAGTCCCAGGTGAGGGTGTTGTCCACGCCGAACACCCGGGTCACCGAGCCGACGATCACCGTGCCGTAGAGGCTGACGATGACCGCGGCGGCCAGCAGCGCCAGCGCGTACACCGGCCAGCGGCTCCAGCCGGTGATCAGGTGGATGGACCCGGACGGCCGACCGGTGACGGTGGTGCGCACCTTCCGGCTGAGCCACCACCGCTGGCCGAAGTACATGGCCAGCGACGGCACGAGCAGGATCACGCAGTACACCGCGGCGCTGGTCGTGTCGTACTCACCGGTGACCGCCAGGTAGGCACGGCTGGCCAGCACCGTGTAGTCACCGCCGAGCACCAGTGGGTTGGCCAGGTCGGCGATCGCCTCGACGAAGAGGAGCAGGAACGGAGCGACGAGCCCGGGTGCCAGCAGCGGCAGGGTCACCCGACGCATGATCTGCCAGCGGCTGGCGCCCATGTCCATCGCCGCCTCCTCCAGCGCCGGGTCCAGGGCCCGCATCATGCCGAGCAGACCCAGGTAGGCCACCGGGAACAGCGACAGGGACAGGACGAAGACCAGGCCGTCGAGGCCGTAGATGTCGTACTCCAGCCCGAACAGACCGTTGCTGATCACCCCGCGCCGGCCGTACAGCACCACCGTGGCGGTGGCCACCGCGAACGGTGGGCTGATGATCGGCATCAGCGCGATGACGTGCAGGATCTTCTTACCCGGTACGTCCAGCCGGGCCTGGACGAACGCGAACAGGAACCCCAGGGCGGTGCCGCAGACACCGACGAGCGCGCCGAGCACCAGCGTGTTGCGCAGGATGCCGAGGTCGACGGACGAGGTGAAGAACTCCGCGTACCGGGGCAGCGCGTCCGGCGCGAAGGCCGTGGCCAGCACCGCCACGAGCGGAGTCACCGCGCCGAGCGCCACCACCGCCGCGCACACGCCGACCAGTACCCGGAGCCCCGAGCTGAGCCGCCGGCGTCGCCGGGGTGCGCCCACCCCGGGCGGAGCGGTCAACCCGGGGTCCGTCAGCAGGGTGGTCATGCCTTCGGCGCCTGCGCGACCTCGGCGTCGAACCGCTTGTTGAGCGCCGACTTGGCCTTACCGGCCACCACCGCGTCGTACTCCACCAGCGTGATGCCGGAGAGTGGGACGACCTTGTCCGATACCGTCGCGTTCGGGTTCGTCGGGAACTGGTAGGACTTCACCGTCGGGCCGACCTCCTGCGCCTCGGTGGTGAGCGCCCAGTCGACGAACTTCCGCCCGCTGGTCGGGTTCTTGGCGTTCGCCACCAGGGCGACACCGCCGGTCTCGTAGCCGGTGCCCTCCGCCGGAAAGCTCACCTTCAGGTCGGGGAAGCCCGCCTCCATGGTGGCCACGCAGTCGTGCGCGAAGATCACACCGACCGCGACCTCGCCGCGCGCCGTCATCTGGCCGGGCGCGGCGCCGGACTTGGTGTACTGCAACACGTTCGGGTGCAGCTTGCGCATGTACTCCAGCGCCTTGGTCTCGTCGCCGCCCGCCAACTGCACCTGGGTCCAGAGCGCGGTGTACGCGGTGCCCGAGGTCGACGGGTGCGCGATGCCGATGTCCTTGGCGAGCTTGGGGTCGAGCAGGTCGGCCCACGAGTCCGGGATCGCGACGCCCCGCTCGGCGAGCAGCTTGCTGTTGCTGCAGAAACCCAGGGCGCCGATGTAGACGCCGGTCCAGCTGCCCTGCGGGTCCTTGTACTTGTCCGGGATGACGCTCGCGTTCGGCGACGCGTACGCCTCCAACAGCCCTTCCTCGCCGGCCGCGGCGTACCCGTCGGCCGGGCCGCCGTACCAGACGTCGAACTCGGCGTTGCCCTTGCCCGCCTTGATCCGGGCCAGCGCCTCGCCGCTGGAGAGCCGGACGAAGTCCGCCTTCACCCCGGTCGACTCGGTGAACTTCTTCGTGGTCGCCGCGCACCAGTCCTCGGTGGCACCGCACACCACGTGCACCACACCGCTGTCCTTGCTGGCACCGGCCCGGTCCTCGCGGGCACAGCCGGCCGCGCCCGCCACCACCGAGGTCGCCAGCACCGCTGCCAGGAGCGTCTGCCTTCCCCGCCATCTGTCCGTCGTCACGACGCGGTCTCCCTACTGAAATGATCAGAGCGATGTAACGGCCACGTTAAGTGCGCATGACGGGGATCCCGGTGACGGCGCCGTGAACCCTGGTGACGCCGCCGTCACCGGGCCGACGAGGGTGGCCCTCCGTCGGACGGCTCGGCGGGCATCTCGGGCATCAGGTAGCCGACGCCGCGCAGGGTGTGGATGTACGCCGAGCCACCCGGCAGGCCGGCGAGCCGCGACCGGAGGCGGTACACGGCCGACTTCACCACGTCCCGTCCCCCGATCAGGTCCGCGGTGCCCCAGACCTCGCGCAGCAGGTCCTGCCACGACTGTGGTACGCCCCGACGGACCGCGAGGTGGTGCAGCAGCTTGAACTCCGTGAACGGCAGGTCCAGCCGGTGCGTGGCCAACGTGGCGCTCTGGGTGGCCGGGTCGATGACCAGTTGCCCGACCCGGATGGTGGTGCCCGTGCCACGGCGGCGGCGTACCAGGGCCTGGGCGCGCAGAGCCACTTCCCGGGGGTGGAACGGCTTGGTGACGTAGTCGTCGGCGCCGGTCTCCAGGCCGGCGATGACGTCCTCGCGCTGGGCCAGCGCGGTGAGGAACATGATGGGCGCCTCCGACCGCGCCCGGATCCGCTGGCACAGCGCCAGTCCGTCCATCGTCGGCATCATCACGTCCAGCACGATGAGGTCGACCGCGTGCACCCGGAGCAGATGCAGGGCGGTCGCTGCGTCGTGGGCGGTGAGGACGGTGAACCCCTGGGTCTCCAGGGCGAACTCCACGATGATCGTCATCTGCGGCTCGTCGTCGACCACCAGTGCGGTGGGGCCGCCACCGGGCCGCTCGCCGGGGCCGGTCACGATCCGGCCGGCAGGGTCAGCAGGAAGGTCGTCCCCCTGGTCGACGCGGTGTGCACCATTATCTCGCCTCCGTGCAGTTCCACGATGGTCTTGGTGATCACGAGGCCGAGCCCGGTCCCGTCAGCCAACGGCCGGCCGGTGGCGAAGCGGTGGAACAGGCGGTGCCGTTCCGCCTGGGTCATGCCCGCGCCGTCGTCGGTCACGTACACCGCCACGCCGGTGTCGATCAGCATGACACGCACGTCCACGTTCCCCCCGGTCGTGGTGAACCGGCTCGCGTTCGACAACAGGTTGGTCAGGGCCTGGGTCAGCAGCATCGGGTCCGCCGGGATCCGCGGCATCACCTGCGGCATGTCGAGGCTGATGCGTTGCTGCCGCTGCGTGCACAACGGTCGCATCGCGGTCACGACCTCGCGCACGACCACCGACACGTCGACCCTTTCCAACTGGGGGGTGAACAGTCCGGCTTCGATCTTGGCCTGGATCAGCAGGCTCTCACACAGTCCGATGACCTGCGTGCACTGTTGTTCGAGGACCTGCAGAAAACGGGCCTGCGCCGGAGTGAGGGGCCCAGGGGTGCCCTCCCGCAGCAGGTCTACCGCACCTTTGATCATGCTCAGCGGGGTTCGCAGCTCATGGCTGAGCGCGGTCACCTGCTCCGCCCGCCGCTCGACCAACTGCTCGAGCTGCACCAGTTCCCGGTGCCTGGTGGCGGCCGTCCGCCGGGCACGTAACTTCATGATCGAGGCGCCGACGAGACCACCGAGCACGGAGGCCACCGCCATCCCCCACGCGGCACCCATCCCGCGGCCCTCCTCCGTCGCCGCTGCCCACCGGTACGCCGGACCGGTCGTGCGCGGCCCGCGGGGAGGCGCGGACGTCGCGACACCGCGGCAGCCGTGTGCATTGTGACCGCCGATTCACTTCCGGGCAACGGGTCAGGTAGCACCGTCCATGATGGCCGGTGCGTGCTCCGCAAGCCGATCCTGTTGGTCGGACAGGTGAGCGCGGTGCTACCGCACCCGGATGAGGTAGAGGCCCTGGCAGCCGGCGGCGAAGTGCCCGTCCGCGGGGTGCAGCGTCGCGGAGTGGTAGGAGCCGGGTTGGTTGGGGTCGGGCCGGTGCAGGGCCATGTCGAGCACGTAGCGGGCGGTACGCCGGAACGCCTGGGTGGTTCCGGCCAGGAACAGGGTGTGGCTGTGCAGGTGCTGGTGGAACCTGTCCCGACACTCGCGTTGACGGGCACGGCGGTTCGCCTCGTGGACCTCGTCCCAGGTCGGCACGTCGTCCGGGTTCCAGGACACGGAGTGTGGCGCACCGTGGCCGAGCCGATGACGCAGGTCCTTCCACCGGTGCGGGGCGAACTGCAGGTCGGTGTGGCTCAGCACCAGGTCGAGCTGATCGGACCCACGAACCACGCCGGAGACATCCGGTGCGTTGCGCCGCAGGGGAATATGGATCAGCGTGTGCCGGGATCGGCCTGCCAGCATCCACAGCCCGGCGATGGTGAACGCCGCGGTGGCGTCGAGATCCAGGGTGAACCACGGGTTGTTGTCCGACAGCACGGCGCCGCGGATCGGGCTGGCCGGGCGGATGACACGGTAGTGCCTGGCGCCGAGCCGCGGGTGGTGCGCGCGGACCTTGAGGATCATCGGCGGCCGGACCGCGTACGGGCGGCGCACAGCCCGGCGCAGGCGGATGCCGCGACAGGCGTCACGGCGCGTCGACCACCTCGCGGCCGAGGGGCCAGAACGCGACGGGAACGAGCTTGAAGTTGGCGATGCCGAACGGGATCCCGATGATCGTGACGCACAGGGCGATGCCGGCGACGATGTGCGTCAGGGCCAGCCACCAGCCGGCGAGCAGGACCCACAGGATGTTGGCCACGCCGGCGCCAACGCCGGTGCCGGGTTTGGGTACGAGGGTGCGGCCGAAGGGCCACAGGGAGTAGCTCGCCAGGCGCAGGGAGGCCACGCCGAAGGGAATGGTGATGACCAGGAGGAAGCAGAGCAGGGCGGCGATGCCGTAGCCGACGGCGAGCACGAGGCCGCCACCGAAGATCAGCCAGAGCAGGTTCAGCAGGAAGCGAATCACCGTTCCAGGGTGACTGGTGCCCGCCACCGGTGCTGACCGGGCCCTGGCCAGCGGAGAAGACTGCTGGCGGGCGGTCATGGCGGCGTAGCTGGCGAGGATCAGGACTCCCCCGGAACCCAGCCGCGTCCAGCGCGGGTGCACCGGCGGCCGACAGCACGGCGGGCACTACGAGCACCTAGCGGGGTACGGCACGGAACCAGGCCTCCCGGTCGTCCGGGTCAGGTCCGCGCCGGGGCAACGTCGGCGGATCCGCACCGGTGACCGGCGCGTAGTGGTCGAAGGTGGTGGTCAGCACGGCCTCGCCACCGGTGAGGTCGGGAAGCGCGGCGACGACCCGCGGGACCCGCGTGGACGGCAGGGTGCCGCTCACCTCGAGGTACCCGCCGGCGACGGCGGTGTCGTGGACGACCGCTCCGAGCCGACCGAGCAGCGCCAGCACCGTCTCCACCGCGTGCTGGGGAAGGTTGACGTCGAACCGCTCGACCGGTTGGCAGACCCGGGTACCGGCCTGGCGCAGCGCCGCGGCCACCACGACCGGGGCGAGATTGCGGAAGTCCGCCGCCACGGTCGAGACGGACTTGTCGAACTTCTGGTGCGGCCTACTCTGCCGCGGCCAGTACCGCGAGGCCGTCATGGTGACCGTGCAGTCGGTGACCGGCCAGCCGCGCCGGCCCTGCCGCAGCGCGGTCCGCACCCCCTCCTCCGTGGCGGCGACGAACGCCGGCGGGAGCCGACCGGGCTCGACACCGGCGCGGAACTCGATACCGTGCCCGACCGGGGCCGCCTCGATGCGCAACCCCAACCCGGCCAGGTACGGGTTGCCGCGCTCCTGCACCCGCTCCTCGGCGGCTCCGGTGCCGGCGACCCGTTCGATGCAGGCGGTCAGCGTGCCGGAGAACCGCACCCGGACGCCGTACCGGTCCTCCATGAGGGCTGCCAGCACCTCCTTCTGGACCTCGCCGTGCAGGCGGATCACCGCCTCCGCCTGCTGCTCGTCGAGCCGCAGGTCCACCAGCGGGTCCTCGTCGGCCAGCTCGGCCAGGCCGGCGAACATCGCCAGCCGCTGGTCCGGTTCGACCGGCTCGACGACGGCCTGCCTGGTCGGCGGCGGGAACCGGTAGACGTGCCGCCTCGGCGGGTCCCCGATGTGCTGGCCGATCCGGGCCGACACGCCGCGCACCGCGGCGATCTGCCCGGCGGACACCGACGGGCGCACCTGGACGCCGTCGGGTTCGATGACCGCGATCTCGGTCACCGTCTGGGGGCGGGTTCCGGCGAGCTGCACGCGGTCCCGTACACGCAGCCGCCCGGACCACAGCCGCAGCCAGGCCCGCCGGCCGTGCCCGTCCCGGTCGACGGCGAAGACCGTGCCCGCCAGCGCACCGTCACGCTCCTCGCCACGCGGCAGCAGGTCGGCGAGGAGGTGGCACAGCTGCCGCACGCCGGCACCGGTGATCGCCGAGCCGCACGTCACCGGGGTGAGCTCGGCGCGGCCCACCGCGTGCCGGAGCGCCCGCCGAAGGTCACGGACGCGCACCGGCTGGTCGGTCAACCACCGCGCCGCGACCGCGTCGTCGACCTCCGCCACCGCCTCCACCACCGGTTCGGCGTCGAGGCCCACGGCCCGCACGCGGGCGTCGCGCGCGCCCTGACCGATGACCGTGGTGAGTACGACCGGGCGTGTCCCGAGCCGCTGGCGTACCTGGGCCAGCACCCGCTCGACGTCGGCGCCACGGCGGTCCACCTTGTTGAGGAAGAACACCGTCGGTACGCCGACGCGGCGCAGCGCCCGCCAGATGGCGACGGTCTGCGGCTGGACCCCCTCCACGCTCGACACCACGAGCACGGCGGCATCCAGCACGGCCAGCGAACGCTCGACCTCCGCGATGAAGTCGGGGTGGCCGGGGGTGTCGAGCAGGTTGACGGTCAGGTCACCGATCGTGATCGACGTGACGGCCGCCCGGATGGTGATGCCGCGCCGGCGCTCCAACTCCATCGAGTCGGTCCGCGTGGTGCCGGCGTCGACGCTGCCCAGCTGGGACACCGCGCCGGCCTGGTAGAGCAGGCGTTCGGTCAGACTGGTCTTTCCGGCGTCAACATGGGCGACGATTCCGAGGTTCAACAACGCCAAGGCAGAACTCCACGGTAGGACGGTCCAGGGTCCGGAGCGTGGAATCTGCTCGCATCGTCACTCCTCGTCGTCGTCGTTCGCCGCCCTGCGTCCGAGCGCGGCGGTGATCCGTCCGCAGGTTGGCACGGCCGCTGCGACCGCCGCCACCGAATTCGGTCCGGAGTCGGTGCGGCTCGGCACCCTGGCGAGCTGCGGAGGTGGCGACCGGTGAGATCCTGGGCGGCATGACAGACCTGGACGCCAAGGCGAATCTCCACCGATACCTGCGGCAGGCACGCGAGGCGCTGCTCGGAAAGCTCGACGGGCTGTCGGAGTACGACGTACGGCGCCCGCTCGTGCCGACCGGCACGAACCTGCTCGGGCTGGTCAAGCACGTGGCGTCGGTGACCGCCGGGTACTTCGGCGAGGTGTTCGATCGGCCCTTCCCCGAACCGGTCCCGGGCCTTGACGACGACGCCGAGCCGAACACGGACATGTGGGCAGCGGCCGACGAGTCCCGCGACGACATCATCGACCTGTGGCACCGGGTCTGGGCACACGCGGACGCCACGATCGAGGCGCTCCCGGTCGACGCGCCCGGCTCGGTGCGGTGGTGGGGCCAGACGCCGGTGACGCTGCATCTCATCCTCGTGCACATGCTCGCCGAACTGAACCGGCACGCCGGGCACGCCGACGTCGTGCGTGAACTGATCGACGGCCAGGTCGGCTGGCGGCGGCCCGGCGACAACATGGCCGAAGGCGACGAGGCGTGGTGGGCCGCCTACCGCGAGAGGCTGGAGGCCACCGCCCGCAGGTTCACCTGACGACGACCGGTGACGCCATCCCCGACGCAACCTTCTTCCTCATCTCGGCCATCCGCCTCGGCGTGCCGCTAAGGAGTGACATGGAAAACCCTGTCTACGACGTAATCGTCATCGGAGCCGGGCCGGTCGGGGAGAACGTCGCCGACCGCGTCGTGCAGCGGGGTCTGACCGCCGCCGTCGTCGAGCGGGAGCTCGTCGGTGGTGAGTGCTCCTACTGGGCCTGCATACCGACGAAGGCGCTGCTGCGCAGCGCGACGGCGCTCCGGGCGGCGCGTCGGGTACCGGGAGCGCGCGAGGCGGTGACGGGCGAGTTGGACCCGAGCGCCGTCCTGCGCCGTCGCGACTCCTTCACCGCGGACTGGTCCGACGACGGTCAGGTGTCGTGGCTCGACTCGGCCGGGATCGTGCTGTTTCGCGGCCAGGGACGGATCAGCGCGGACCGGGTCGTCGAGGTGACCGGCGAGGACGGCGACTCGGTCTCGCTCACCGCCCGGCACGCGGTCGTCGTGGCGACCGGAAGCAGCGCGCTGGTCCCGGACATCGCCGGGCTGCGGGCGGCGGCACCCTGGACCAGCCGGGAGGCAGCCGCCGCGAGCGAGGTTCCTGGTCGGCTCGCCATCATCGGTGGTGGCGTGGTGGCATCGGAGATGGCGACCGCGTTCGCGGGCCTGGGATCCGTGGTGACGGTCCTGGCCCGCGACGGTGTGCTGCCGCAGGCGGAGCCGTTCGCCGCCGAGCGGGTCACGCAGTCGCTGAAGGAGGCCGGGGTGTCGGTACGTCTCGGCGCCGAGGCCGCCTCGGTGACCCGCGACGGCGACGGTTCGGTGCGCATCACCCTGACCGACGGCAAGCAGGTCGAAGCCGACGAACTCCTGGTCGCGACCGGTCGTACGCCGAACACGCGGGACGTCGGCCTCGACCGGATCGGCCTGCGACCGGGTGCCTGGCTCACGGTCGACGACACGCTGCGCGTCGTCGACGACGACGGGGCGCTGATCGGTGACGGATGGCTGTACGCCGCCGGCGACGTCAACCGGCGTGTCCTGCTCACCCATCAAGGCAAGTACCAGGCGCGCGAGGTCGGGGACGTGATCGCGGCGCGCGCCAAGGGCGAGACGGTCGACGACGGCCGGTGGGGCCGGCACGTGGCCACCGCCGACGGACATGCCGTGCCGCAGGTCGTCTTCACCGACCCGGAGGTCGCGTCGGTGGGGCTGACCGCAGCCGCCGCCGAGGCCGCGGGCCGGCGAACCCGTGTCGTCGACATCGACCTGGGTGCCGTCGCGGGGGCGGCCCTGCACGCCGACGGATACCAGGGGCACGCCCGGATGGTCGTCGATGAGGACCGGCAGGTGATCGTCGGTTTCACGCTCGTCGGCCCGGACGTCGCGGAGCTGCTGCACGCTGCGACGATCGCCATCGTCGGCGAGGTGCCGTTGGACCGGCTGTGGCACGCCGTCCCGGCGTTCCCCACGGTCAGCGAGGTGTGGTTGCGCCTGTTGGAGGCGTATGGCCGCTGACCGGCCGAGCGGATCTCGCACGACCTGGCCGACGAGCGGTCCCGTCGAGGGTGAACCCGCCAGGGAGCGGGCCCGGTCGGAGCACCCGCTCCGCTGTACCGTTCGGCGCATGTCGATAGCTGTCGAGCGACACATCCACGCCGACCGCACCTCGGTGTGGCGGACGATCAGCGACCTCGATCGCTGGGCCGAGTGGCTACCCACGGTGAAGGACGTCCGGCGGGTCGACGGGCCCGGCCCGATCACGGCCGGAAGCCGCTTCCGCCTCCGCCAGCCCGGGCTGATGCCCGCGACCTACGAGGTCACCGACTGGCGTCCCGAGGCGGGCTTCACCTGGATGGCCCGCGCGGCGGGCGTCCGGACCACGGCGCACCACGAGCTGTATCCGGAAGGGCCTGCCACCCGGCTGCGGCTGAGCATCGACTGGGCGGGTCCCGGTGCCCACCTGGTGCGCCTGCTGTACGGGAAGCGGACCCGACGGTTCCTCGAGCAGGAGGCCGCGACCTTCGCCCGGCTCGCGGAGCACGGCGGGACGTGAGTGGCCCTCGCCGCCCACCTGGAGCAGCGCCGCCGACAGCAGCGCCGCCCGACACCAGAACGGAGAGCAGCACCATGACCCGGACCACACAGCGCGACGTCGTCGCGGAGTACTTCGCCGGATTCCGCACGAGCGACCACCCGCGAATCCTGGCCACCCTCACCGACGACGTCGAGTGGGTCATCCACGGCCACCGGACCACTCGCGGCAAAGCCGAGTTCGACGGCGAGATCGAGAATCCGGCGTTCACCGGCAGCCCCGACCTCGACGTCCTGCGTGTCCACGAGGACGGCCCGGTCGTCATCACCACCGGCGAGGGGCGCGGCGTCAGCGTCGAGCACGGGCCGTTCCGCTTCGCCTTCAACGACCTGTTCACATTCCGTGATGGGCTTATCGCCCGCGTGGACTCCTACGTCGTCCCGCTGCCCTGACGGAAACGGTCGACCATCCCACCTCACGGATCGATCGCGCCTGCGGTCCGTCCTCACTGGGCGCGGACGAATCATCCGGCGGTGGCGCTCATGTCCGTCCTTCTATACCGTGACACGGTCGCGGACGACGGCTCTCCCGAGGACCGGTCCGCGACCCCATCTCCGCGAACGCAGTCGAAACGAGGGTGTTCATCGTGACCGTGGACTCGCCGGCGAGCGGCCGACCGGGCAACAGCGACGCGCAGCCGAAGATCGACACGTCGATACCGCATTCGGCGCGGATCTGGAACTACTGGCTCGGCGGCAAGGACAACTTCGCCGTCGACCGTGCGGCAGGCGACCAGTACCGCCAGGTCTTCCCCGGCGTTGTCGACGTCGCCCGCGCCTCCCGGCAGTTCCTCGTCCGCACGATCAAGTTTCTCGCCGGCGAGTCGGGCGTACGCCAGTTCCTCGACGTCGGCACCGGGCTGCCGACGGCCAACAACACCCACGAGGTGGCGCAGCGGGTCGCACCGGACGCCCGGATCGTCTACGTCGACAACGACCCGCTGGTGCTGGTGCACGCCCGCGCCCTGCTGGTCGGCACACCCGAGGGCAAAACGGCCTACCTCGACGCCGACCTACACGATCCCGCCGCGGTCATCGCCGAGGCCAGCAAGACGCTCGACCTCCAGCAGCCGATCGGACTCATCCTCAGCGGCGTCATGGGCCACGTGCCCGACTACGAGACCGCCCGGTCGATCACCCGCCACCTGCTGGCGCCGTTGCCGTCGGGCAGTTACCTCTCGCTCAACGACGGCACCAGCCTGATCAGCCCCGAGATGCAGCAGGCGCAGGACGACTACAACGACACCGGGGCGACGCCGTACACCCTGCGCTCCCCCGACCAGATCGCCGGATTCTTCGAAGGCCTGGAGCTGGTGGAGCCGGGCGTCGTGCCGTGCCCGCAGTGGCGACCCGACGACGACGTGGACACCCCGGCCGACATCGACGCCTTCGGCGGTGTGGGTCGCAAGCGCTGAACCACGTGTGCTGGCGTCAGGTCCGGCCCACGCGATCACGGGGCCCCCGGAGAACCGACGTTGCCGTACGGTAGTACCGCTTCGCCCTCGGCAGGTGCGATGTGGACCACGTTGACGATGTGATGGTCGGGAGAAGATGCAGCGCGACAGACGCAACGTACGCCTGTCCTTGGCCAGCCTCGACACGCTCGGCGACGACGCTCAGATGCGCGCCCAGGCCGAGCAGGTGGTCCAGGAGCGGGACGCTCACCCGGAGTCCGACGTGCACGTGGGTCGGGACCAGAGCGGCTCGTTCGAGGTGCTCGTCGATGACGACGCTCAGGTGCAGGACGTGACGGTCGAGCGGGACTGGCGCGCGCGGATCGGCCCGGCCGCCGTGGGGCAGGCGCTGTTCGAGGCGTACGTCATGGCGGTGCAGTCCGCGGTCGAGACCGCTGCCGTACGACAGATGCAGCAGGAGCCACCCGTTGCACCCCGCGCTGGGTCCGAGCCGAGGAGCGGGGCCGCGGACGAGGTCGACGAGCATGTGTGGCTGCGCCGGGTGTGGCAGACCCTGGACAGCATCGACACCGATCTCGAGCGGCTGTGGCGGCCCTCGGATGCGCCGACGGAGCAGACCATCACCAGTCCACACGGAGGTCTGACCGCTCAGCTACGATCCGGCGGCATCGTGGCCGTCACCAGCGACCCGGCACGGGTCGCCGGGTTGGATGCCGGGCAGTTGCGGTTCGAGGCTCGCTCGCTGTTGCGGACGTGTGCCGTAATCCGTTCCGGAGACCGATCCTGAGAGGCTGCTGATGCAGGAACTGAACGTCATCACCGACGCGGTCCGCGACGAGGCCGGCAAGTGGTTGACCCTGTCCGATCGGGTCGCCGCCGTCAAGACCGCCGCCGAGCAGTTGCATCTGGACGCCTCCGCGTTCTTCATCGGGGACGCGAACACGTTGATCCACTCGGTGGCGTACCGCGACTTCCACACCTTCATCGTCGGGGTCCTCGGCGGCGCCGTGGTCGAGTTCGAGCAGATCGGGGACGCACTGCGGCGAATCGCCGACGAGTACGACCGCGCCGACGCAGTTGTCTCGCTCGACCTGAACAAGATCTATTCGGCCTGACCGCGAAGGATACGAGCAGTGCAGCCAACAACGATCGACCTGGAGTACGGCGAGCCGTTCAACAAGGCGTTCGACCAGATCCGCTCCGGTGTCGACACAGCCGTGACCACGTTCAACCAGATCGTCGAGCAGGTGAACGACTGGCGGTGGTTGCTGGGTCCGGCGGCACTGTGGTGGATCAAGCACAACCTCGACAACGTCCGCTCCGCCGTGGAAGAGATGCTCGACCGGGTCGACCGGGCGCTGGAGCACCAGGTGCCGGTCCTGTCGCTGATCAACGTCAGCTTCCGGTGGGTCAACGACGTGAAGACGCCGGTCTCCGATCTGTCGTTCGTCACCACCGAGCCGGACAACCAGAACCTCACCAAGTGGACCGGCGACGCGGCCAGCGCCTACACCGCCAAGACCCTGAAGCAGAAGGCTGCCGTGGACGAGACGGTGCTCAAGTCGGAGTTCATCAGCCAGTGGCTGTTCACCATCGCCAGGGCGAACGTCGACTACGCCGTCGAGCTGGCCAAGATCGTCACGGATCTCGCGGGCAAGCTCGTGCAGGCCGCAGCCGAGGCAGGCACCGTCATCGACCTGCCGTGGGCGGTCTCCACGCTCGCCAAGTCCGTCGGTGACCTGGTCACCGCCGGCCTCAACACGCTGCTGACGATCGGGCAGCGGTTCGTCGACGCGCTGGGCAACGTGCGGGACATCG
Organism: Actinomycetes bacterium; assembly: GCA_023402505.1. GTDB lineage: Bacteria > Actinomycetota > Actinomycetes > Mycobacteriales > Micromonosporaceae > Micromonospora. Next base: position 1,793 of record JAEYGD010000416.1, on the reverse strand, counting down.
CCACCCAGGTCGGGGACCACTCGAAGCTGCCCGGCGGGCAGTGGCCGCACGCCGTACGCGGGTAGCCGACGTCTCAGGCCGTCGGCACCGCCGCCCGGGTCGCCTCGAGGATGGTCCGGGACCTGCCGGCGAGCGTCTCGGCGGGGACGAACGAGTCGCCGCCCACCGCCAGCCACACCTTCACCACCAGGTTGCCGGTGCGGGCGTGCACCATGTACTCGGCATAGCGGAAACCGGGCGTGGACTGCTTGGTGAAGGCCTCCGCCTCCTCCCCCACGCCCGTCACCGGTCCCGCCGGTGTCATCCCCGTCGCCTCCCGGGTGCCCCGATACAGTTGGCGCGCCACGTCCGCCGTGGCGGGTGTCGACGCCTCGACGAGCAGGTTCGCCTGGTACCCGTCCCTGGTACGCATCTCGAACAGGCAGGCGGCGCCGGGTCGGCCGGCCGGCGGCTTCGGATCGGAGCGGGTCACCGTCAACCGGAGATCGGCCAGCGGTGCTAGGTCCGTACGCTCGCACAGGTCCAGCCCGGCGGCCGTGTAGGCCGGCGCTGGGGCCGCCGGAGACGAGGCTGCCGGCGCGGGCGTCGACGCGTCAGCCGGTGGTGTGGGCACCGGCAGTTCCTCGGTACGGTCGCAGCCGCCGAGCACGGCGACGGCGACCAGGGCGACGGCCAGACCGGAGCGACGCAGCGAGTCACGCACAGCCATGACGGTACCCGTCGGCGCGGGGTCGTGATGGTGCCGTGCACAGACGCACTAGGGTGCAGGACGTGACCCGTCAGGAGACGCCGGAGCAGATCGCGCGCACCCGTACGGTGACCGCCGAGGCGGTCCTCGGCAACCGCGTCGACCTGCGCGGCTACCCTTTCCGGCTGCTGTCGGTCATCGTCAACCGGGGAATCGGCGGCGACCAGTTGACCCAGGCCCTGGCCGCGGCCGAGGTGCTCGAAGCGGTGGGCTGGGAACTCGTCACGATTACGGAGATCGGCAGCAACCGGATGGTGTACGCCGTCCTGCGCCGCCGTTGACCCGCGTACGGCACCCGTGCGAAGCTACCGCCGTACTCCGGACTGGACGACGAAAGCTGCTTCGCCCGTTGGCTCCTCATCCCGGCGCATCGGTCCGACCCCGCGACGAGCGCCGGACAGCCACGACAACCGCCAGCACCCCACCGACGAGCACGCCGAGGGCGGCCAGGCCGATTGCCGCCAGGCTGCCCAGAGCCGTGTCGCGCGCATTGTAGAACCGGGGTGGATCGCCGATGGACAGCGTCGGCGCCGGACCGTCCCCGGAGGTCCCGCATTCCACGCGGTACCTGCCGGCCGGCTCGGCGGACAGGGTGAGCAGGCCCCGCCACCGTTCGTTGTCCACGTCGAGCACGACGTTCTCGGCGAGCAGGTGGACCTCGCCGAACTCACGCATCTCCCGCCCGTCCAGCGGTGCGGCAGCACATCGGACCTCTGGGGTGCGCTGGCCGGTCTGCTTGACCCACACCATCTTCTCGTCCGCCGGCGACAGGTCGGCGGTGACCACCTCACCTGGGGTGAGCCGCTGTCCCAGGTCACCTCCGGAGCGGAGTACGAACAGCGTCACGCCGGCCGCTGCCGACACACCGACGACGGCGACCAACGCCGCGACGACGAACCAGACGCGACGCGGCCGTAGTTCCACCGCAGCGCCGACCGGAGACTGGGACACGGCAACATCGTGCACGGTGTCCCTGCCCGACGCCAGTGCTCCGGGCTCCGCCGCGTACCGGTGCTGGGGCGAGGAGGGCGGTGCCGCGCAGCAG
>JAEYGD010000411.1 GCA_023402505.1 Actinomycetes bacterium | reverse complement strand
ACCGCTTTTGGGCGGCCGGGCCCGCCACGACCGTCGTCGCAGGTCAGGGGCAGGGCTGCCCCGCACAGACGTCGATGATCCGGCCGGTGAGCAGGAACGTCGCCTTCTGCAACTGCGCGCCGGCCTGGGCGCGCGGGAACTCGTGCGAGTCCTCGCCGAACTCCGGCCCCAGCGGAGCCAGGTTCGTCGGCGGCGGCGCGTACGCGGCACCGCTGTTCCAGATCACGATCGCCGAACCGCGGTACGGGTAGGCCCGGATCGGCTTGATGCCCCAGTACGGCCGCACGTCGAGCGACCAACCGTCGGCGAGGGCGGGGGTGTGCAGGCGGGCCCCGATGGTGCGCGCCTGCACCTCGGCCGCCGCGGGGGAGACCTGCTGGTCACCGAAGGCCACGTGCATCAGCACCTGGTGCGCCGGGGTACGCGGCAGCGGCCGGTCGGTCATGTGCTGGGCGTACCCGTTGGCCTCGGCCCGGTCCCACAGCATCTGCAGCAGCGCGAAGATCAGCTGCTGGTTGACCGGGTCCGGGTAGTACCCGTCCATGATCTGCTGGAACGGCGCGAAGTCCACGCTGCGCTGCAGCAGCGTTGAGTAGTTCATCGCCGGCACGCCGAGCACCGAGCGGGTCCAGTCCTGGGCGACGGCGGTGAGGGCGCCGCCGTTGATGCCGCCCTGGCTGTTGCCGTCGTAGTGCAGCCCGCCCGCCACGTCGATCAGCGGCCGGCCGTCGGCGTCCTGGAACGCCGGGTCGGCGGCGAACCCGCCCCGGTGGATCATCGTCCGGCCCAGGAACAGGAAGTTGAGGAAGCTCTGCTGCAACCGGTCGGCCACCGCCGGGAAGGCGCTGAGGTCGGTGAAGGCACCGGCCACGTACGGCACGTCGGCGGCGGCCATCCCGATCCAGCTGGTGGCGCAGAAGGTGAAGTTGTGGGTGGCCGACATCGTCTTGACGTTGCCGGCGTTGACCTCGGTCGGCCGGCCGAGCAGGCCGTGGCCGTAGAGCGAGAGGTGCGCCGGATCGGCGGCGGAGGCGCCGCGCGGGATGTTGCAGACGAAGTCGGCGCGCACCGTCGCGCCGGACGGCGTGGGCGCGGCATCCGGCCTGTGCGCCGTTCCGTCGCCGCCGGCCGGCCCGTAGTGCAGCCGCGAACCCGGCCCGCCGTCGCCGGTCAGATAGGACGGCACGTCGACCGTGCCGGCGACCTGACGGGCGATCCGCGCGTCCTGCTGCTCGGTGTAGTCGGTCACCTGGGTGACCGCGAACGACGGCGCCGCCCTGCCCAGCGTGGCGAACGCGCCGTCGCGCATCGCCAGCATCCGTCCGGTCAGGCCCTGCCTGCTGGCCACCGTGAAGTCCCACGCGAGGTGCAGGGTGTGCCGCTTGACGCCGACGCGGGTCAGGTCGGCGAGGATCCGCTTGACCTGCGGGCCCCGGTGGTCCCGCGGGCCGACGCCGGGCCCGGTGACGTACGCGCGGAACGCGGCCGGCGCCGGGATCAGCCGGCCGTCGCCGGCACGCATGCCGCGCAGACCCACGACGTACCGGGTGCCCTCGGCCAGGGCCACGGCCGGCCGGATGATGAGCAGCCGCCGGTCGGGCTGGTCGGTCGCGTGCGCGTCCAGCTCGGCCCAGTACGGCGTGCGCTTCCCGGTGGCCGTGTTGAGCAGCACGATCGGCGCGTCCGGCGCCAGTGAGCGGCCGATGTCGGTCACCGGGGCGATCCCGGTGGCCGCCGCGTCGAGGCCGGGCACGCGTACCAGGATCGGCGAGCCGGGGCTGAACCCGTCCTGCCGGTTCCATTCGGTCGGGTCGATCGGGGTGCCCTGCACGTTGGCGGGCATCGCCGACGCCGCGAACCGCACCCGCTTGCCGGTGGGGCTGCTCCGGTCGGGCACGGTGAAGTAGTCGTTCGGGAACGGCAGCAGGCAGGCCGTCGGGTCGATCGGGTCGCAGGCGCCGGGTGCCGGCGGCCGTGGCGGTGGTGGTCCGGCGGCGGCGGCGGTGCCGAGCAGCACGGCACCGGCCGTCACCAGTACGGACACGGTGAGACGGAGGCGTCTGGGGGTGGTCACACGCATCTCCTTCGATGGTGGACGGAGTGGACGGAGCCACGGAATCGACGCTGGCGGGAGGAGCGGGGGTGGGACGTGGCCTTCTTCCTACGCCGATCAAGGGGTCTCGGCAAGGTCCCGCCAGGAGGTCGAGGACGTCGACGGACGGCGGCGGGGTCCCGGCCGCGACGCCGGCGACCCAGCGCGGGCGCGCGGTGCTTCGGGAGAATAGGGTAAGTGGGGATGATCAGGGTGGGGAGGTTGTCGTGGATCTGCAGTTGTCGGTCCGGCCGGGCCGTGGGTGCACCGTGCTCGAGGTGCGCGGCGAGCTGGACATGGCGACGTCCCCGCACCTGCGCGACGGTCTCCAGCAGTTGATCGACGCCGGTGACCGCCAGGTGGTGGTCGACCTGGCCGGGGTGGGATTCATGGACTCCAGCGCCCTGGGCGCGCTGGTGGTGATGTTCAAGGCGTTGCGCGAGGCCGGCGGCCGGTTGAGCCTCGCCGCGGCGCAGCCCGCCGTGCACACCGTGCTCACGGTCACATCGGTGGACCGGGTGATCCGGGTCTACGACAGCGTGCGGGCGGCCGAAGCCGACACGCCGCTCCCGGACGACGCGCCCGGCCGGTAGTCAGTCGGGCAGCGCGGGGCTGGCACGCGACTGGTCGGCGCCGGCCCGGGTGCTCCGCCCGGCGCCGTGCCCACCGTGCCAGTCGAGGATGAGCAGCGTGGCGTCGTCGGCCAGGGCCGGCCCGCTGACCTCGATCACGGCGTCGGCCACCGCCCGGACCGCCTCACGCGGGTGCAGGCCGGTGGTCGCCCGCAACATGGCCGACAGGTCCAGGTCGGCGGCGTTGCGCTCCCGCATGCCGTCGGTGACCACCACCAGACGGTCCCCCGGCCGCAGCGTGATCTCGCCGGCCTGGTACTCGGCCCCGGGAAACATGCCCAGCGGGAAGTTGCCCGGCAGCGACAGCGCCCGCGCGTCGCCGTCGCGGACCAGCAGCGGCGGCACGTGCCCGGCGTTGACCAGGGCGCACACGCCGGTGCGCAGGTCGAGCCGGCCGAGGACCGCGGTGACGTAGCTGCCGGGCACGGCGGCGTGCCGCGCCACGTCGGCGTTCGCGGCGTCGGCCTGCTCCACCAGGCCGGCCCCACGGCGCCGGCTGTTGCGCAGGCTGCCCACGCCCAGGGTCGCCGTCAGCGCGCTGGCGACACCGTGGCCCATCGCGTCGGTCACGCTGAAGTGCAGCAGGTCACGCCCGAGGCTGTAGTCGAAGGTGTCCCCGCCGATGTCGGCGGCCGGTTCGAGCCACCCGGACAGGGTGAAGGCGCTGCCCTCACACGTGAACGACGCGGGCAGCAGGCGGCGCTGGATCTCCGCCGACAGGGTGAACGGGGTCGTGCGTTGCCCCCACTCGAACAGGTCGGTGTAGCGCCGGTTGGCGATCACCACGAACGCCAGCACGTGCGCCGTGCGGGTGATCTCCTCCAGCGCCCGCGCGGAGGGCTCCTCCGGCAGGGTCATCTCCAGCAGGCCGATCGCCTCGCCGCGGTCGGTCACCGGCGCCAGCACCGTCCACCGGTCCGACTCCGCGACCACCTGCACCGCCTGGCTGCGCAGCGCCTGCTCGGCGGGCCCTCCGTCGAACGGCATCACCGTGGCGACCTCGTCACCCGCCCGGCGTCCCGTGTCGCCGTCGACGAGCGGCACGTGGGCCAACCGGACCAGTGCCCGGCCGCTGAGGTCGGCGATCAGGAACGTGACGCTGTGGGCCGCCAACGCGGCACCGATCCCCCGGGTGACCGCCTCGACCGCCTCGACCGGCGACGCGTTCTCCGCCGCATCCAACAGGTGGGCCACGGCCCGCGCGCGACTGGTGTCCACGATCGGAGCGTACGAGACCGCGCAGCGGAGGACCGTCCCGGAGTCCCGGCCGGCCCGGGCCGCGCGCAGGGGTGGCCGGCCCGACGGACCCGAACGCGTCGTGCTCACCGTGCGTGACGGTCGGATCGCGGGAAGGTGGATGTCGGCGGCGGGCGCCCGGTTCCGGACCGACTGCCGGGTTCACTGAGGGTGATGGCTACAGCATGGCCACAACCGGCCGACTTGATCTAGGTGTGGCCGGTCCGATCAGGTAGCGTGCCCTGTCACACCGCTTTGGCACCAACACGGGCCGTCCGTCGGAGGGCCCGAATCGGGGAGGGACACCGCAGTGACGTTGCACAGCGCAGTCCGCAGGGCCGGCTTGATCGCGGCGGTCGCCGCCCTCGCCGTGAGCGCGGGATGCGCCAAGAAGGATGAGGGCGAGGTCCAGGCCGACGGCGTCAAGCTCATCGAGAAGGGCAAGCTGACCGTCTGCACCCACCTGCCGTACGCGCCGTTCCAGTCGAAGGACGACAGCGGCAAGGTCGTCGGGTTCGACGTCGAGGTGATGGACCTGGTCGCCAAGGAACTCGGCGTCGAGCAGTCGATCGTCGACACCCCGTTCGAGGGGATCAAGTCGGGCCAGGACCTGAACACGGGCAAGTGCGACACCGCCGCGGCCGGGATGACGATCACCGAGGAACGGCAGAAGGTGATGGACTTCTCCGACCCGTACTTCGACGCCACCCAGGCGCTGCTGGTCAAGACGGGCAAGCCGTACAAGTCGCTCGACGACCTCAAGGGCAAGAAGCTCGGCATCCAGGCGTCGACCACCGGCCGTGACTACGCCAAGAAGTTCGAGCAGGAGAAGGGCCTCCAGCTCGTCGAGTTCGAGGACCTCGCCGCCCTGCAGCAGGCCCTCGCCAACGGCCAGGTCGAGGCCGCCATCAACGACCTGCCGGTCTGGACGGAGTACATCAAGGAGAACCCGGGCGGGTTCGAGGTGACCGCCGAGTTCGACACCGGTGAGCAGTACGGGTTCTCGGTGAAGAAGGACGGCAACCCGGAGCTTCTCAAGAAGATCAACGAGGTGCTGGGCAAGGCCAAGCAGGACGGCACCTACGACAAGATCTACGAGAAGTGGATCGGCAAGCAGCCGGCCAATTGATCGCAACTCGTGGCAGGAGGGCGCGCGCCCGGCGCGCGCCCTCCGCGTGGGCAAGGAGCATCGAACCGTGAAGTTGCGACGCCGCCAGCGGGAGCGGCTGTCCCTCTGGCTCCAGTACCTGGCCTTCGTCGCCGTCATCGCCGTGGTGGCCTACGCGGCGGACTGGGGCCGGCTCAAGGACGCGTTCTTCCGCGTCGACATCATCCAGTCGATGTTCCCGACGATCATCACCGTCGCGCTGCGGAACACCATCCTCTACACGCTGGGCGCGTTCGCGTTCGGCCTCGTGTTCGGCACCCTCCTCGCGCTGATGCGGCTGTCCCGGGTGGCTCCGTACCGTTGGGTGGCCACCGCGTACATCGAGCTGTTCCGGGGGCTGCCGGCGCTGCTGGTGCTCTTCCTCGTCGGGTACGGCATCCCCATCGCCTTCCCCGAACGGGAGATCCCGGGCGGCGTGTTCGGGTCGATCGCCATCGGCCTCGGCCTGACCGCCGCGGCGTACATGGCCGAGACCATCCGCGCCGGCATCCAGGCCGTGCCCAAGGGGCAGATGGAAGCCGCCCGTACGCTCGGCATGTCGCACTTCACCGCGATGCGTACCATCGTCATCCCGCAGGCGTTCCGGATCGTGATCCCGCCGCTGACGAACGAGCTCATCCTGCTCACCAAGGACTCGTCGCTCGCGTACGTGTTGGGCGTGACCGCGTCGACCATCGAGATCACCAAGTTCGGTCGGGACACGCTGAACGACCGGGTGAACGCCACCCCGCTGCTGGTGGCCGGCTTCACCTACCTGATCATCACCCTGCCCCTGTCGCAGGTGGTGCGACGCCTCGAACTCCGCTACGCCAAGGCTCGGTGATCCACATGACGACCCCCCGGTCCCGGCCCGCCGTCGAGATCCGTGACCTGCACAAGTCGTTCGGCCCCGTCGAGGTGCTCAAGGGCATCGACTTCGAGGTGGGACACGGCGAGGTGGTCTGTGTCATCGGGCCGTCCGGCTCCGGCAAGTCGACGCTGCTGCGCTGCGTCAACCTGCTGGAGGAGCCGACCGCCGGCAGGATCTGGGTGAACGGCATCGAGATGACCGACCCGGACGTCGAGATCGACTCGGTACGCCGTGGCATCGGGATGGTCTTCCAGTCGTTCAACCTCTTCCCGCACCTGACCGTGCTCGACAACCTCACCATCGCGCAACGCCGGGTGCTGCGGCGCGGCCGCGCCGAGGCCGAGCGGATCGCGCGGGAGAACCTGGACCGGGTCGGCCTGGCCGACAAGGCCAAGGCGTTCCCGGCCCAGCTCTCCGGCGGGCAGCAGCAGCGGGTGGCGATCGCCCGCTCGCTGTCGATGGAGCCCGAGCTGATGCTCTTCGACGAGCCGACCTCCGCCCTCGACCCGGAACTCGTCGGCGACGTGCTCACCGTCATGCGTACCCTCGCCGAGGACGGCATGACGATGATGGTGGTCACCCACGAGATGGCCTTCGCCCGGGACGTCGCCGACCGGGTCGTGTTCATGGACGGCGGGGTCGTGGTCGAGCAGGGCCCGCCCCAGGAGGTGCTCGGCGCGCCGCGGCACGAACGCACCCGCTCCTTCCTGTCCCGGGTTCTCGACCCGACGCACGTCGCCCAGCTCGGCGAGCCCGACCAGGCCCCGCAGCCCCCGGAGCCGCCGCGCCTGCCGGCCGACGACCGTCACCTGTGACGGCCCGGCACCGCGGCTGAGACGAGACCTCGCCGGTGCCTGCCGCCACCGGCC
>JAEYGD010000400.1 GCA_023402505.1 Actinomycetes bacterium | reverse complement strand
TCCCCCGACCACGGCCAGCTGTGTCGCCACCTACCGCACGGTCAACAGTTGGCCCGGCGGCTTCCAGGCCGAGGTCACCGTGGCCAACGCCACCGCCGCCCCGATCAACGGCTGGACCGTACGTCTGACCCTGGCCGGTGGCCAGGCCATCAGCAGCCTCTGGAACGGCACCAACACCGGCACCACGGGCAACGTCACGGTACGGAACGCCCCCTACAACGGCACGGTGGGCGTGAACGCCTCGACCACCTTCGGGTTCACCGCCACCGGCGACGGCGCCACTCCGGCCAGCAACATCACCTGCACCAGCCCCTGAGCGTGGAACTGCCCGGGCCCGGTGCCGGCTGGCACCGGGCCCACGGGGCACCCGCGCCCCCGGGAAACGGCTACGTGACGCGGTAGGCGGTGTAGCGCACCTGGTCGGCTTCGCGAATCGCGGACGCCACGAAGACGCACTGCTCCAGGACGGCCAGCCTGGGCAGCGAGGTCTCCAGTCGTACGCACAGGCGGAAGTAGTACTCGGATACGTCCACCGGGTCGCCGCGTCGCAGCGCGTCGAGGATCTCCGGGCGGCCGCTGCGCACGCCGACCGTACGGATGTAGACGTGGCCGCCGTCGGCGGTGCGTGCCGAGTAACGCGCGTCGATCTCGACTCCGCCGTCGGGGCGGACCAGTTGCCAGTCGGCGCCGCCGGGGAGGATGTCCGCCTCGAACAGGCCGGTGACCCGGCCGCCGACGACCGGCACGACGCGGCGGTGACCGGCGCGGGTCACCCCGTGGTCCTCGGGCGTGCCGAGCCGGGCCGCCACGTCGAACGCGGCCTGCAGACCGGGAACCGCCGGCGCACTCACGCCGGTGCCGACCGAAGGTCGTGGGGGCGTGCAGCGGTGCGGTGGGCCACCCGGTCGGCGGGGCGCGTACTCATGCGACGTCCTTGGCGTGCGCGAGGGCGTCGCGCAGGCGTTCCAGCGCGGGCACCGCGGCGGCGAGGGCCGACCGGTCCTGCTCCGACAGGGTGGCCGCGGCGCGGGCGACCAGGTTCCCGCTGGCGAGGTCGAAGCGGTCGAACAGGTCGAAGGCCTTCGCGGTGGCGAGGACGTCGACGTGGCGCAGGTTGCCGGGACGGGGGCGGCGCTCGACGAGCCCGTTGGCTTCCATCGCGGTGAGCAGGTTGCTGACCGTCGACCGGTTCAGGCGCAGTCGTGCGGCGAGTTCGCCGGGGGTGGACACCGTTCCCCGGGGCAGCGCGCGGACGATCTCGATCTGCGCGTCCGGGATTTCCGGCAGGTGCTCGGCGGCCCGGGCGGCGGCGAGCAGCGTGCGGCGCAGCGGTGAGATCACCGACGCCAGCCGGGCCGCGTCCAGCTCGGCGGTCTCCCCGGTCACGGAAGGATGCCCGTGAAGACCGTCGGTGTCAGGGAGGCCCGTTCATTGAGGGCGGAGGGCAGGAAGCCGGCCGCCTTCTTGTACCCGGTGGCGATCTCGGTGAGTTCCTGCGGCGCGATGACGTCGTGGATGTGCGCGAACCCGTCCGGGGCGCGTTCGTGGGCGAGCACCATCACCTGTTCCGGGCCCTGCCGCCGGTTGCTGAGCACGAGCGCGGTGGTCGCCGGGCGCCGGTCCGCCTCGTAGGCGTCGAGCGCCTGCCGGAGCGTCGACGCGGTGGCGAGGTGGAAGGCGAGAGTACGGGCGTCCAGGATCGCCTGCGACGCACCGTTGGAGCCGTTCGGGTACATCGGGTGTGCCGCGTCTCCGAGCAGGGTGGTGTTGTCGTGTGTCCAGCTGTCGATCGGATCGCGGTCCACCATGGGATATTCGAGGATCTCGTCGGCGGCGCGCAACAGGCCCGGCACGTCGAGCCACGGGAAGCGCCAGTTCGCGAAGAGCGTGACGACCGGTGCGGGATCGACCGCCCGGTTCCAGTCGGCGTTCGGCCCGGCGAAACCCGGGCCGCGCCGTTCGGCGACGACATTGATCAGGTCGGGGCCGATCGGGTACGCGACGAACTTCTGTTCCGCGTCCCCCGCCATGATCATGGTGCGACCGTCGAGGAATCCGGGGGCGCGTGCCGTGCCCCGCCACAGGGTCAGCCCGTTCCACACCGGTGCGCCCTCGCCGGGTTGATGCTGGCGGCGCAGCGCCGAGTGGATGCCGTCGGCGCCGACGACCAGGTCGGCCGTGACGTCGAGCTCGCCCGCCGCCGTCTCGAAGCGCGCGACACCGTCCTGCACGGCGACGAGCCGGTGCCCGGTGCGCACCGCGTCGGCCCCCAGCCGTTCCCGCACGGTCGCGAGGAGTTCCATCTGGAACCGGCCGCGGTGCACGGACAGCTGCGGCCAGCGGTATCCCGCGTCCAGGCCGCGCGGCTCACGCCAGATCTGCTGACCGTGCCGGTTGTAGTAGGCCAGCGAGCCGGGTGCGACGCCCAGCCCTTCCACGCGTTCGCCGAGGCCGAGTTCGGTGAGCTCACGGACCGCGTGCGGGAGGAGGTTGATCCCGACACCGAGTGGGCGTAGCGCGGCGGCGCGCTCGTAGACGGTGATGTCACGGAACCCGGCCTGGTGCAGGCTGAGCGCGGTGGTGAGGCCGCCGATACCGGCGCCCGCGATCACGATCGCCAAGTCGTCGTTCCCTCCGCCGCCGCACACCACCAACCGCACAGTTTGGTCACAAAATCGTCGGGCGTCAAGGCGTTTCCCAAAGGGATGTTCGACGAGGCTGCGCCACTGGAATCGCAATGGCAATTGCTCTATCAGAATTCTTGACAATCGATGCCCTTTGCATGACGCTGAGCGGCGCGGTCGGATGGTCTGCCTCACCTCGCCGGCCCCTCGCTCCTCACGATGCACCAGCGCTGCGCACGGAAGGGCTCGTCCATGAAGAAGGTCACCGCCCTGGCTGTTGTGGCCGGCGTCGCCATCGCCCTGACGGGTTGTACGGACTCCGACGCCACCGCGCCGTCCCCCCAGGCAAGCGGCGAACTGCGAAAGGTGCGGGTGGCGGCCCTGCCGATCAGCGAGACCGCCGCGCTGTGGGGCGGCATCAAAGCGGGGATCTTCAGCAAACGAGGACTCGATGTGGAGGTCCAGCCCGCGCAGGGCGGCGCGCAGGCCATTCCGGCACTTATCAACGGCGACATCCATTTCGCCATCGGGCAGCCGTTCGGCCCGTTCCGTGCCGACCTGCAGAACCTCGGTGTGGTGATCGTCGGCAACTACGCGTCGTCCTACGCCGACGGTGACGACATCAACGCCGTGGTGGCGTCGGCGAAGTCCGGCATCACCCGGCCGGCCCAGCTCGCGGGGCGCAAGGTGTCGGTCAACAGCCTCGGAGCGGCCGGCGACGTCACGATCATGGCGGCGGTCGAGAAGGACGGCGGTGACCCCACCACGATCGAGTTCGTCGAGGTCGCCTTCCCGGACGCCCCGGCCCAGCTCGCGGCCGGCAACATCGACGCCGCCTGGGTGACCGAGCCGTTCATCAGCCAGCTGCGTGAGCGCGGCGACGCCCTCGTGGTCGAGCCGTACCAGGCCACGGTTCCCGGCCTCGCCACCCTCACCACGATCACGTCGAGCAAACTCAAGGAGTCCGACGCGGCGCTGGTCGCCGACTTCTCGGCCGCGATGAAGGAAACACTGACCTGGGCCGCGGACCCGGCCCACGAGGCGGACCTGCGTCAGGCCATCAAGGACAACCTCGAGCTTCCGGACGCGGTCGCGGACTCCCTGCGGCTGCCGGCATTCGGGTGGGAACTCGACCGGGCCGGCCTGGAGCAACTGGCCGCGCTCGCCCTCAAGTACCGCGTGCTCGACCGGCAGCCCGACTTCGACCGCCTCATCCAGCAGCAGTAACCGGCCGTGCGCAAGGTCCTGCTGGGTGCCGGCGGCCTGCTGGGGTTCCTCGTCGTCTGGCAACTGGTCCCCACGCTGGGACTGGTCGACCCGCAGTACCTGCCGTACGCGACCGACGTGTTCGCGTGGCTGGTCCAGGAGGTCCGCGACCTGGCGTTCTGGCGGCGACTCCGGCTCACCATGACGTCGTGGGCGATCGGTCTGGCCATGGCGGCACTCGCCGCGGTCGTCCTGGGAACGGCGATCGGTATGGTGCCGTTCCTGCGTCGCGCGACGCACACGACGGTGGAGTTCCTGCGACCGGTGCCGTCGGTCGCGCTGATCCCCCTCGCCGTGCTGATGTTCGGCCTGCAGCTGCGCGCCGCGCTCGTCATCATCGTGTACGCCGCGTTCTGGCAGGTGTTCGTGCAGGTCATCTACGGTGTCGCCGACGTCGACACGGTCGCCCGGGACACCGCGCGCAGTTTCGGTCTCACCCGCGCCGAGCGGCTGCGGTACCTCGTGTTCCCGACCGCCCTGCCGTACCTGATGACGGGTCTGCGCCTCGCCGCGACGGTGGCGCTCATCCTGGCCGTCACCGCGGAGATGGTGATCGGCAACCCCGGCCTCGGGCGCTCCATCGAGCTGTCCCGCTCCGCCGGCGACGCCGTCGGCCTGTACGGCCTCGTCGTGGTCACCGGGCTCCTCGGCGTCGTGGTGAACGTCGTGTTCCGCCTCGTCGAACGCCGCTCGCTGACCTGGCACCAGTCGGTGCTCTCGGAGGAGGCGCGATGACCGCCCTTCGCGCGACCGGCGCCCGCCCGCGCGGCCTGCTGACCCGGATCGCCGTGAACGTCTCGTTCGGGCTCGGGCTACCCGTCCTGATCGTGGTGCTCTGGGGCGCGTGGTCGACCCAATCGACGAACCGGTTCCTCGTCGGTCCACTCACCATCCTCGACGCGTTCCGGCGCACCTGGATCGGCCCGGCCTTCGTCGACGACGTCCTGCCGAGCCTGTACCGCCTCGGCCTCGGCCTCCTGGCCTCGATCGTCCTCGGCGTCGCCGCCGGCGTCCTGATCGGCCGGCTCCGCCGGCTACGCGAGACCCTCGAGCCGCTGCTCGAGTTCTTCCGTGCCATCCCACCGCCGGTGCTGATCCCGGTCGCGATGCTCCTGCTCGGCATCACCGACACGATGAAGGTCGTCGTCATCGCGTCCGGCGCGATCTGGCCGATCCTGTTGAACACCATCGACGGCGTCCGGGCGACCGACAGCGTGATGCTGGAGACCGCGGACTCGTACCGCATCCGCCGATGGGAACGGTTGTGGTCGGTCGTGCTCCCGGCGGCCAGCCCGCGCATCATGACCGGCGTACGGCAGGCGCTGTCGGTCGCACTGATCCTCATGGTCATCTCGGAGATGTTCGCGTCGTCCTCCGGCCTCGGATACCGGATCGCGTACTTCCAGCGGAACTACCTGATCGCCGAGATGTGGAGCGGCATCCTCCTGCTCGGCCTCATCGGCGTCCTCCTCGCCGTGCTCTTCGGTCTCGTCGAGCGCCGCGTCCTGCGCTGGTACCACGGAATGAAGGAGATCACCCGTGCCTGACGGGAGCCCCCTGCTGAGGGTCGAGCACCTGCGGAAGGTCTACTCCTCCCCGGCGGGCGACGTCGAGGCGATCGGCGACCTCAGCTTCACCATGCAACCCGGCGAACTGGTGTGCGTCGTCGGACCCTCCGGGTGCGGGAAGACCACCCTGTTGAAATGCCTGGCCGGGCTGCTGCGGCCCACCAGCGGCGTCGTCGAGATGGACGGGTCGCCGGTGACCGGCCCGAGCCCCGCCATGGCCGTGGTCTTCCAGGAGTACGGCCGCAGCCTCTACCCGTGGCTGACCGTCCGCGGCAACGTCGAGCTCCCGCTGCGCCACAAGAAGCTCCCCCGCTCCGAACGCGACCGGATCGTCACCGACGCCATCGAGGCCGTCGGACTGCCACAGTCGGCGCGCAGCCATCCCTGGCAGCTCTCCGGCGGGATGCAGCAACGAGTGGCGATCGCCCGCGCCATCGCGTACCAACCCGAAGTGCTGATCATGGACGAGCCGTTCGCCGCGGTGGACGCCCAGACCCGCGCGGACCTGGAGGACCTCGTACGCGAGCTGCACCTGACCCGCGGGATCTCGACGGTCTTCGTGACCCACGACATCGACGAGTCGGTGTACCTGGGTCAACGCGTGCTCGTGCTGTCGAACTCCCCGACCCAGGTCCAGGAGGACCTCGCGATCGACCTCCCGCAGCAGCGCGATCAACTCACCACCCGGGCCCTGCCCCGGTTCACCGAACTGCGCACCCACGTCTACGAGCAGATCCAGCGGGCCAAGCGCGGGCCGGCCCCGGCCCCACCACCGGGGCCGCACGGCGCCGGTGGGCGGCCGGGCGGCCCCGGTGGGTCAGACTCCCAGGGCGCGGAGCTGAGGTAGGGCGGACTTGGCGGCGGGGCGACTGGTTCTGCTGGTAGCGCGATCCTCCGCCTGGGTGCGGTTCGGTTCGCGAAGGTCGCCGACGACGGAGTCGGAGCTGCCCTTGTCACCGTTGTAGGCGGTGCACTCCCACCACTTCTCGACCGGGTAGCCGGGGTCGCGGGCCCGCTTCTTCACGCAGTCGGTCGGGGTGAGCTTGGCGACCACCGCTTCGTAGCTGCGGATCTGGTCCTGGATGACCAGGTTGATGCCGTTGGTCAGGCCGGCCCTGGCACGGGCGGCAACCACGATGGCGAACAGCGACGGCAGCACGTGACCGATGTTGTCCACCGCCGCCGGGGTGGTGACCGTGCTGACGTACGACGTCGCCAGGGCGGCGCAGCCGGTGGCGTTCTGCGCCCACAGCTGCCGCACGGTGGTGCCCATGTTGTCGATGTCGCTGAACTCGATGGTGTGCTGGCGGGCGCAGGCCTGCACGTCGGCCGCGGCGATCAGGTCGGTGTGGGCGATGATGTCCCGCTCCGACTGCTCCACGGCGGCGACGATCTGGTCGACGGCCGCCTGCAGCGACGGCGCTTCGGAGCTGCCACCGGCGAGCAGGTGCCCGGCGACCGCTACCACGAGGCTGGTCCAGTCGAAGAACATCACCTGCGCGTCACCGGTGCGGGGCGCGGCCTGGGCCGGCGCGACGGCCGGGGCGACCGCGACGGCCACCGCGACACCGGCGGCGATCATGCAGTTGCGGAGTCTTCTCACGGCGCTACTGTCCCTTTCTGGCGAGGGTTTCCTTGGCGGCCAGCCAGGCCGAATCCCTGGCGGCCTCGACCTTGTGAGCTGCCTCGTCGGGCGGCCCACTGATCAGGACGCCGCCGCGGACGATCTCGTACTTGACGACCTGGTTGCCGTTGGCCGCCGTGCACGTGTGCGTGACGATCCGGTCCCGCGGGGTGTTGTCCGGCCCGGGCACGTGGGTGCACGTCGGTTCCAGGTCCCGGACGATGTCCTGCATGAACCTGACGTAGTCGGCGTCGGCCTTGGTCATCATGTTGTTCAGCCCGGCGTCCGTGGCGACCGACAGCAGCGTCGAGTAGAGGCTCTGCCCGGCCAGGCCGATCTGGTCCTTGGCCACCCGTGACTGCACCGCGTAGTACTTCTGGAAGGCGTTGCCCGCGTAGCCGGAGATCGTCGACGGGTACATCTCCCGCCAGATCTCGTTCTCGCGCAGCACCGCGTAGTCGGCCATGGTGTACGAGACCCCGCGCAGGTCGCCCATCACGGCGGCCGCCTCGATGCCGTCGATGTGGTCGCGGACCGCGACCTCGGTCGCGCTCACCGCGCCGATCACCAGCTGGACGAGCTGGGCGACCTGTTCGGGCGTGAAGCCGCGGGCCCGGAAGACCTGATAGGCGAGGAGCGCCAGGTCGGTGACGTTCTTGCTCGCCCCGTCGGCGTTGGCGCGTACCGGTTGTGCCGTCCCGGATAGCAGCATCGCGAGCGCGACGGCCGACGCCACGATGCCCCGTCTCAGTGTTTTCCGCATGGTCGGGAGTCTGTCGACGCCGCGGGCTGCGCGTCTTCGTGAGCCGTACGCAATCAGGCGGTGACGTTTGTCAATCCGCGTAATGCTCCACGGCGAGCGTCCGGGCTGTCGCCGCACTCAGCAGACGCACGCCGACGGTCGAGCCGGGGTCGATGCCGGTGACCTCCCGCACGCGGCGCAGCCGGTAGTCCAGGGTGCGCGGATGGATGTGCAGCGCGGCGGCGGTGCTCGTGCGGTTCATGTCGTGGGCGTAGTAGGCGCGCAGCGTCGCCACCAGGTCCGGCCCGGAGGCGAGCGCCCGGGCGTAGTCGCGCAACCACCCGTCGACCGCCGGGGCGCGGGCGACCGCCATCTCCACGAACAGGTCGGTGATGCCGGGCAGCCGGTCCGGACGGTCCTGCGGCGGCGCCACCCGACTCGCCTCCCGGGCCCAGGCGAGCGTCTCCGCCAGTCCGCCCACCGCTCCCTGCGCCGCACCGATGCCGCACGGCTGCCCGATCAGGGTGACCGCGGTCCGTACCCGTTCGAGGATCTTCGCCGGTGAATCGTGGTCCGGGGTGAGCACGGCAAGCTCGTCGGCGGCGAGCCAGGTCACCGGGATCCGGTCGGCGGCGGCGAAGGCGGCGACCACCTCGGCCTGCGTCTCCCCGGTCACCGGCCGCGCTGTCCTCAGGACCGTCACCTGGTACTGCCGGGCGCAGCGCAGATCGGCGACGAACGGCTCCACCGGCTCGTCGGCCAGCAGTGCCCGGGCCAGGATCTCCAGCCGTGTCGGCAGGACCCGGGCGGCACCCACACCATGGGTGTAACCGCGCAGGTAGGCGCTACGCGCGCGGACGCCCTGGACGCCGAGCCAGCCGACGATACGCAGCAGGTCGGTGACGTCCTCCGGGCGGGCCAGGTCGTGCACCTCACCCACCATCATCGCGGTGTGCAGGCCGAGCGCGCGCTGCTGCGACGGCACGGACAGGCCGATCTCGGCCCGCTGCCGGCCGACCGCCGCGATGCCGGCCAGGTCGGCCTCGTTCAGCGGCAGCGCAGCCACGGCGAGGTCGAGCGAGCGGCGCCGGATGAAGACCGCGAAGTCGTACATCCCGATCCGCTCGTCCACGCCCGGCCAGAGGGCCTGGTACTCACCGACCTCGCTGGTGAACGTCTCGACCGCCTGCCGCGCGTTGACCTCGACCCGCTCGCGCAAGGCCTTGAACAGGGCGCTCATTCGACTCCTCCCCGTCGGCCTCGCTTCGAAAGGAGTGACGGTTACGGATGGATCGCGGGTGCGCATCGACGGTAACAGATGCGCTCTCCGGGGTGCATCCGTTACCTGACGTCAGACCGGAGAGCTGCGGTTGCCACGCCACGGCTGGCCGGGGTTACTCCGCGCGCCTGCGCGCGGGTTGGCGAACGTGCGCAGGACGACAGCGCCACATCCAGGCGCATGCGGCGCTGTCGTCCCGCGATCGGTCAGCTGCTCTTCTTGCGGTAGATCGCGGTGGCGACGGCGTAGGCGGCCACCAGCAGGCCGGCGCACCAGGCGAAGGCGACCCAGATGTCGGTGCCGACGGGTTGCTGCGCGAACAGCGCGCGGAGAGTGTTCACGATGGACGTCACCGGCTGGTTCTCGGCGAACCACGCGACTGGGCCAGGCATCGAGTCGGTGGGGACGAACGCCGAGCTGATGAAGGGCAGGAAGATCAGCGGGTAGCTGAAGGCACTCGCGCCGTCGACGCTCTTGGCGGACAGGCCCGCTATCACGGCGACCCAGGTGAGGGCGAGGGTGAACAGGATCAGAATGCCGGTGACGGCGAGCCAGTCGGCTACGGACGCGCCGGTGCGGAACCCCATGACCAGCGCGACGCCGGTGACGATCACGAGCGAGGCCAGGTTGGCGACGAGTGAGGTGAGGACATGCGCCCAGAGCACGGACGGTCGCGGGATCGGCATGGACTGGAAGCGCTCGAAGATGCCGCCCTGCATGTCGAGGAACAGGCGGTACGCCGTATAGGCGATGCCGGACGCGATCGTGATGAGCAGGATGCCCGGGAGCAGGTAGTTGATGTACGACTCGCCGGAGCCGGTGTCGATGGCGCCGCCGAGCACGTACACGAACAGCAGCATCAGCGCGACCGGGGTGACCGCTGTGGTGATGATGGTGTCCGGGCTGCGGAGGATGTGACGCAGGGAGCGGCCGGTGAGTGTTGCGGTGTCGCTGAGGACGTGGACGGTCATCGGGATTCCTTCCCTGCGGACATGCCTGCCGTGCCGGCGGTGTCACTGGTGTCGCCGACGAGGGCGAGGAAGACGTCCTCGAGGCTCGGCTGCTTCTCGACGTACTCGACCTTGGCGGACGGGATGAGTCGCTTCAGCTCGGCGAGAGTGCCGTTCTGGATGATCGTGCCCTTGTGCAGAATCGCGATCCGGTCGGCGAGGTGCTCGGCCTCCTCCAGGTGCTGGGTGGTCAGCAGGATCGTCGTGCCATCCTGGGCGAGCTGCTTCACCGCCTGCCACACCTCGATGCGGGCCTCCGGGTCGAGGCCGGTGGTCGGCTCGTCGAGGAACAGGACCGGCGGGTTGCCGACAAGGCTCATCGCGATGTCCAGCCGCCGGCGCATACCGCCGGAGTACGTCGCAGCCCGGCGACTCCCGGCATCGGTAAGCGAGAAACGGGCGAGCATGGCGTCGGCGACCGCTCCCGGGCTCTTGAGGTGGCGGAGTTTCGCGACCAGGACCAGATTCTCCCGGCCGGTGAGCACCTCGTCGACCGCCGCGAACTGGCCGGTCAGGCTGATCGACTTGCGTACGTCGCCGGGGGCGGAGGAGACGTCGAAGCCGTGGACGGTCGCGGTGCCGGAGTCGGCCTTCAGCAACGTCGACAGGATCCGCACCAGCGTGGTCTTTCCGGCGCCGTTCGAGCCGAGCAGAGCGAAGATGCTTCCGGATGCCACGTCGAAGTCGACGCCCCGCAGCACATGTAGGTCCTGGTAGGACTTGGTGATCGCCCGCACCCTGATCGCGGGGTCGCGCGTCGTGGTGGTCATGCGCCCTGCTCCTCGCCGTTGTCGCCGGCGGCGGCGTCGATCGCCGTGCGGAGGCGCTGCCGCTCCTTGTCTATCCACTGCTTGCCGGAGTACGCCAGCAGGAACGTCTCGGCGAACTCGACCGGGTCGTCGCCGACGATCGCACGGACCGGCGTCCCGTCGGCGACCGCACGTTCCCAGAGGTCGACGAAGTCGCCGAGCATCGTGACGAGCGTGTTCCCGTCGACGATTGCTCCCCGGTACAGGAAGTACCGCTGGAGCGCCTTGGCCGCGCTGCGATAGGGCTCCGGCAGGGCCTCGATGCGGGCCATGTCGCGCTTGTACTGCTTCTTCTGCTCAAGCGATCCGACGAGCGTCTCGATCCACTTCGCGGCCATGCTCATGCTCCTTCGTGGTGCTGGTTGTCGTCGTGGTGAAGTTGCTCGATGCGTTCCGAAAGGACGCTCCACGTCCGCCAGAACTCGGCGAGTTGCTCTCGCCCCTTCGCGTTGAGCGAATACACCTTCCGCGGCGGCCCTTTTTCGGAGGGAACCTTCTCCACGTCCACGAACCCGCGCTGTTCGATGCGGACGAGCAGCGCGTAGATGGTGCCTTCCGCGATGTCCGAGAATCCGCGGTCGCGCAGCCACGCGGTGATCTCGTAGCCGTACGCGGACCTGCGCGCCAGGATCGCCAGGACGATGCCTTCGAGAGTGCCCTTCAACATCTCGGTCAGCTGGCTGCCCATGCCCTCACCCCTCAGTATTAAGCGTCGCTGACTACCGGTAGACAGTAACACTAGGTACCGGTAGATAGCAACACTGAATACCGAGGACTCCGGAAGAGCGACTCGGCGCAGGGGCACGAGTAACGGCGGGCCCATCGGCGGGGCCGGCGGGTGGTACGGTGCCGTGCTGGTCTCGCCGAGGGAGTTGCGCGGGGATCGACGCTGATACCCGTTGCAGACACGGCATAGTGGCTCACTGCGCCATCGACCGGTGTTGCCTGCTCTGACGAAGGTGGTTGGAAGTGACGACGCGCTTACGTGCCCGAGGGACCCGAGCTGCCGCACTGATCACGCTGGTCGCGGGGACGCTCGCGGTGTCGGCGGCACCCGCGACGGCCGCCCCGGAGACCGTCCGCATCCTGAGCGTGTCGGCGGAGAACGTGAAACCCAACGAGACGGTACGGGTGCGGTTCCGCGTCACCAACAACGAGAGCAGGGCCGAAACGGCCATCGTGGTAATCGGCGGTGGCCTGCGATGCACCTCCGGATGCCGGGTGGAGCCGAACCTCCGAGCCGGCCAGAGCCAGACCTTCGACACGACGCTCGTCGCCCCCGAGGCTCACCCGGGCGAGATCACCGGCCTCAACATCTCGATCGGCGTGCGGCTCGCCGGCCAGAACAGCTACGCCCACAAGATGGTCTACGTCCACGGCCCGGGTGCGTCGTCCTCCGGCGGGAACAAGCCGGCGACCGGGGTGAGCGGGGTATCCGGCCGGGTCCGCGACGCCGGCGGAAAGGCAATCGGCGGCGCGGAGGTGACCATCCGGGACAGCGCCGGACACGAATACCGTACGACCAGCAACCGCAGCGGCCAGTTCTCGATCACATCCAGCGCCGCTAAGACGATCGCCGAGGGACCCATCACGATCCGCGCGGCGATGGACGGCTACCGCACCGCTCGCACGACCGTACGGGGCAGCGCGGGTGCCGTCGCGACGGTGCGGCTGACCCTCTCGGCGGCAACGCCCGCCACGACCCCGCCGTCGCCCGTCACGGAGGCAAGCCCTCTCGCCGCGGCGGGTGACGGCAGCCCGGAGGCTGCGCCGCCCACGTTCAAGGCCGTCAGCGGCGAGGGAGGCAGTTCGCTGCTGTTCTTCCTCCTGGGCGGCTTGCTGGTCGCCACGGGCCTGGGCGCGCTCGTACTGGTGGTGGTGCGCCGGAGAACCGCACCGAACGCGGTGGCGCAGGCGGGTGCTCCCTCGACGACCCAGCTGTTGGCGCCGGCCGGTGGGAGCATGACCGACGCTCCGACGGCGGTGCTGCACACCGGGCCGGTGGGCGGCGGGTTCCCGGGGTCGTACGGCGCACCCCCGCAGGGTGGCATCCACCACGACGGCTACCGGGGTTGACCCGACGCCCGGTTGGCCCGGCTAGATCGGGTGAACGTTTTCGACCAGGCGTCTGGTGGGGCTGGCGGTGTCGTCTCCGCTCAAGTGGGCAACGAGCGGGTGTCGACGACCCGTTTCATGACGATCGTGGATGTCATGCGGAGCATGCCCGGCAGGCGTGCCAGGGTCTCGTCTCGTAACAGCTGGTAGGCCGCGATATCGGCGGTGGCCACGCGGACGAGGTAGTCCGGGTCGCCGAACAGTCGCTCGGCATGGACGACATCCGGAATCGCGGCCAGGCCGGCCTCAAAGGCGGCGATGGTGTCCGCGTCCTCGCGGTCCATCGTCACCGAAACCAGCACCTCGAACCCGCGACCGACGGCCGCCAGGTCGACGATCGCGCGATAGCCGCGGATGACTCCGGACCGCTCCAGCTCGCGTACCCGCCGGTGGCAGGGCGCGATGCTCAGCCCGACGTGGTCGGCGAGGTCGGTCACCGTCATCCTGCCCGCGTCCTGGAGGAGAGCAATAATCTTCCTGTCAATCGGGTCCACAGGAAAGAACTAGCAAAGAATTGATGCATCGACAAGAATATTGTTGAACCATGCTCGACTATCTCCCGTTCCTCGCCGCCGCGTTCGGCATCCCGCAGTACGTGCCCCAGATCGTCAAGCTGCGCGCCACCGGGGATACCGCCGGCGTCTCCTGGGCATGGGCGACGCTGACATGCGTCAGCAACGCCGCCTGGTTCGGTTACTTCATGCTGTCCGGCTACTGGACCGCGAGCCTCCCGTCCACCGCCGCGAGCGTCCTGGCCGCGACGATGTCCGTCCTGCTGGCGCAACGCGGCGCCCGCACGACCAGGGCGACGGTCTCGATCTGCGGGTGGGCAGCGGCACTGCTCGTCGCCGTGGTGATCGGCGGCCGCGCCGGGCTGGGCACGCTCCTGGCGGCAGCCACGATTGTCCAGGTGACGCCGTCGATCTGGGCGGCGTACCGGACGACACGGCCGACCGGTATCTCCCGAGGAACCTGGGCGTTGATCCTCGGCGAGTTGTCCTGCTGGCTGGTCTTCGGCCTGGGAAAGTCCGACGATCGCCTGATCGTCCTCGGCGCCACCGGCGTCACCGCGGCCGTGCTCATGCTGATCCGCGCCACCCGAACGGCGCCTGCCCTACCGTCTCGCTGGGCAGGTCCGATTTCTTGACGGCCCGCCGTCGCTCAGGATTCCGAAGGGCAGAGTTCGTAGGAGTCGCCTGACCGTCGATGCGTCTCTCAACGCGTGAGAAGGCATCCAACAGCGTGGCGGCCGGCGACGCCAGTGGAGGTGCTGGCGACGACGGGATCGGCGGCTACGGCGCGACGGCCTACGGTTTGCGGGCCAGGAGTCCGACGAAGGTGTGGTAGGTGTCGGTCTGCTGTGGCGTGGAGGTGCTCGGATCCGGACGCCAGTCGGCCACCGGCACCAGCCCCGGCTCCAGCAGCGTCAGCCCGCCGGCGAAGGAGAGGATCTCCTCGTCGGTACGCCAGCGGCCGGTGCCCAGCGACTCGTTGAATACCCGCTCGACCTCGCGGGCCTTACGACTGGCTTCCGGGTTCCGCTCGCCCGGATCCCGGAAGTGCGAGATCGCCACGTAACTGCCCGACGGCAGCGCGTCGATCAACTCTGCCGACACCGCTCGCGGATCCTCGTCGTCGCCGAGGTGGTGCAGGATCGCGAAGAGCAACAACCCGATCGGCCGGTCGAAGTCGAGGAACCGGCGGACGTCCGGATCGTCGAGGATCTCCTGCGGTCGCCGGATGTCGGCCTGGATCACCGTCGACGTGTCCTCCGCGGCGAGCAGGGCCCGCCCGTGGGTCAGGACGATCGGGTCGTTGTCCACGTACACCACCCGGGCGTCCGGGTTGTGTGCGATGGCGACCTCGTGCACGTTGCCCTGGGTGGGCAGTCCTGATCCGATGTCGAGAAACTGGTCGATGTTGGCCTCGGTGACGAGGAAACGGATCACCCGGCGCAGGAAGGCCCGGTTCGCCTGGCCGGCGGCCGGCCCGTCCGGAGTGATCCGCAGGGCGTGCTCGGCGACCTTGCGGTCGACCTCGAAGTTGTCCTTGCCGCCCAGGAAGTAGTCGTAGACCCGGGCCACGCTGGGAACGGTGGGGTCGATTCCGGGGGGTGCGGCCTTGTCGCCGGTCAAGGGCGTCTCCGTTCGGTTCTGGTCACCGCAGCGGGTTCTGCGGGCGGCTCCGGACTCCTGCCCGGGAGTGTAGCGATCGGGCCGCGTGAATTGCCGCCCCGTTGGTACCGCTCCCAGCGGACCCGCCGGCCCGACTCGCACGATGCGCGTGTCGGGCCGGCGGGGCACTGCCGGCTCAGCCCAGGGCTCGGGCCAGGACGGCCTCGTTACCCGGGCAGGTGAAGGTCGAGCATTCGCCCTGCTCCTCCACCCAGACCGCGACCGAGTGGTTGGCGGCCATGTCCCACGAGGTGACGGTACGGCTGAGGTCGCCGCTGGAGAGCCGGCTCATCGAGTTGCTGCCCACGTCGTACAGATTCAGGTGGACACTGCTCGGCGAGTAGGACTCGGTCTCGGTGACCAGGACCGCCCGACCGTCCGACGAGCTGCGTTGCGGTGCCAGGTGGTCGCCACCGGACCAGGCCTCCGAGTACCGGATGTCGTATCCGTTGAACTCGGTGGTCGGCAACCGCCGTACCGCGATGCCCTGGTTGTAGCTGAGATCGTGCCAGTAGGAGCTGACCAGCTGCGAGCCGTTCCCGGCGACCACCACACTGCTCGGGATGTCCCAGCCGGACTCGGTGCAGGGCTTGCCGAGCGCGGTGTTGCTGGCCGTGGCGACGTCATAGCGGACGACCTTGTAGCACTCGTCGTACGGGTCCGGACTGCGTCCATCGTGGTCGGTGTAGTAGATCGTGTTGCCGTCGTCGGTCAGGTCGTAGGCCAGTCCGGCGTTGTCGGTGCATCCGGGGTCGATCGAGCAGTCGTCGACTTGGACCGGGTCGCCGTTGCCGGTGACGTGGTAGAGGTGCCAGGCGCCGCCGTCGGGCTTGGCCGCGAAGGCGAATCCGGTCCCGTCGGCGTTCATCCGGGCCCACGGGTAGTAGCCTCCCCCGATCGCGTACTTCTGTGCCTGTGGCGTCTTGCCGGTGATCGCCGTGGTCACTCCCGTGTTGATGTTGTAGGTCAGCAGGTCCGGGGACGACCGGGAGATGTCCCACCGGTCGAAGTACGGCCAGCCGAGGTAGGCGACGACCGAACCGTCGTGACTGGCGGCGACCGGTTTCGCCACGTTGCCGACGGTGTAGCCGGGCAGTGCGCCGTTGGCCAGCACCCGCTCCCCGGTGAACCGGTCCACCCGCACGATGCGGTCGCGGTAGCCGCTCGGTTCGGCCCCCTCCGGGGGCATCAGGTTGCTGGTGGTCATCACGTCCATGAAGACGTACCGGCCGTCGCCGGAGACCACGACGCCGGAGCGGTCACCCTTGTTGTCCGGGTTGCCGGCGGCGTCGACCGCCAGGTTGACGACCGGGCCGGTCGGCCGGATCGCCTCGGTCGGCACCACCGGGTCGCTCGGTGTGGAGGGCTTGCCCGCCCCCCTGGCGTTGACCGCGTGGACCTGGAAGGTGTACGCCACCCCGGCGGTGAGCCCGTCGATGACCACGCTGCCGGCGGGCGCGTCGACGTAGACCGTACGGCTGGCCGGTTCGGAGACCACCGCGTACCGCTGGATCGGCAGGTTGCCGTCGCTCGCCGGAGTCAGCCAGCTCACCTCGGCGGCCAGCGGAAGGGCGGTGGCCACGACGTCCCGCGGTACGCCCGGCACGGTCGCACCGGCGACCCGTACGCTGGCCCGCTGGGTGAGCTCCTTGTTGCCGGTGGCCGCGCTCGCCGGGCTGTACGCCTCGACCACGGCGGTGCCCGACACGTCGGACCGGAAGTTGCCCGAGCTGTCGACCTGCCCGGGGCCGGAGACCATCCGCCAGTGGATCGGGATGTCCGGTGGGTAGCGTTCCGGTGTCGCCTGCAGGTGGAGGACCTGACCGGGGTTGACCGTCGACTCCTTCGGGGTGACCTTGAGGCCCTGGTAGGCGCTGCCCGCGCTGGCCAGGGTGACGAAGAAGTTGACCAACTGGTCCTTCGTGAACTCGATCTGGTGCCCGAAGAATTTCCGGGTCTTGAAGAAGACCCCGACGGTGACCCCGACCCGCAGTTCCCACCAGGGATTCTGGGTGGTGTCCATCTTGAGCTGCACGTACGGCCTGATGGTCAGGCCCGGGCCGGCGGCGTTGTAGAAGTACAAGGTGGTCTCGACGGGCAGGGCGAGCACGATGTCGCCGTCGGCGTAGGCCTCCAGGTTGGATGCCTGGCGGTTGGTGGGCTGGTTGATGCCCTGGTGCGAGGTGACCTGACCGTTGTGGGTGGTCAGTTCGGCGCCGACCACCCGGCCGAAGGTGGCCGAGGCGGTGACGCCCATCGAACTGGTGATCTCCAGAGTGGGTTTGACCTCGAAGTCGAGGCAGATGACGATCGGCACCGGGCCGGCCTGGATGTTGAAACAGCGGGCCCGGATCTTGACCCCGGGAAGCGTGACCTCGGTGGCCCCGAGGAAGCCGAACTTGGCCCGGAACTCCGCGACGTAGTTGACGCTGGCGTGGTGGAAGGTGTCCACGCCGGACAGGCTGATGTCGACGTCGTTGTGGATCTCCGGATCGAGGTCGATCTGCGCCTCCAGCCGGCCACCCACCGGTGGCGTCTTGGACGGCGGTCGCAGTGGGTCGTCCGCGCCCTGGTTGTTGATCGACACGGACACCTCGGCCACGATGTGCCCGGAGCGCAACCCGATGGAGACCCCGGCGGGCTTGGCGGCCGGGGCACCCTGGTCGAGGGTGCGGCCCTTCAGGGTGGGCTGCTTACGCCGGATGTTCGGCGACTCGGCGATGAACTCAGCGACGTCCTCGTCACCGATCTCGGAGATCGCGGCGAGCCCGACCTCGTCGAAGACCTCGTTGAGCGCGGCGGGTTCGGTCAGCACGACGACCAGGCCGGTCTCCTCGGTCACCCCGGTCACCCGGACGAAGAGCCCGTTGGGAGCCAGCGGGTGCGTCTGAAGGATGACGATCGTGCCGGTGGGCAGGGCACGGATTGCGGCCGGCGGCTGTTCGAACACCAGCGAGCCGTTGGTGCGTACCTGCCGCAGGGCGGCGGCCTCCGGGCCGGTGAGCACCTTCGGCGCCGACTTGACCTGCAACCGAGGCACGACACCCCGGGTCGCCTGGCTCTGCGGGCCGGTACCGGCGCTGTTCCGGGCGGCGACGGTGAACTGGTACCTGACCGCCGGGTCCAGGCCACTGACGGTGGCGGTGGTCCCGGTCACCGAGACCGTCTGCCCGCCGGGGGTGGCGGTCACCGTGTACCCGGTCACCGCGCTGGTGCCGGTGTCCACCGGCGCGTTCCAGCGCACCTCGACCGCCCCGGTGCCGCGCACCGCGGCCCGCAGATCGGTCGGCACGGCCGGGGGCCGGGCGGCGGCCGGCTGGACACCGGTCCGCTCGGCCGCCGACGAGGTGCCCGCGGCGTTCAGCGCGACCACCCGCACGGTGTACGCGGTGCCGTTGGTCAGTCCGGTCAGCGCGGTGACCGTGGTGTCGGCGGCGACGTTCATGCTGTGCCCGCCGGGCTCGGCGGTGACCCGGTAACCGGTGATCGGTGCACCGCCGTCGGAGGGGGCGACCCACTGCACGTCGATCCGGCGGTCCAGCGGGACGGTCAGCAGCGCCGCCGGCTCCATCGGCGCGTCGGCGGGGCTGGGAACGACCGCCTCGGACGGCAGCGACTCAGGGCCCCGGCCGGCCGGGTTTCCGGCGCTGACGGTGAAGGTGTACGGGGTGCCGTTGGCCAGCCCTGTCATGATCGTCTCTGACCGGTCCGCCGGGACCAGCACACTGGCCCCGCCCGGGGTGGCCGTCACCCGGTAGTTGACCACGTCGGCGGAGCCGGTGTCCGGCGGGCTCCAGGAGACCCGGACCGCGCTGTCGCGGGGGTGGACGGCGGTGACGAAGGGGGTGCCGGGCACCCGCGGCGGGGCCGGGACGACCGGCCCGAACGGTGCCGACTCGTCCGACGAGCCGACCGCGTTGGTGGCCCGCACGGTGAACCAGTAGCTCTGTCCGTTAGTCAGGCCGGTCACCGTGGCGGTGCTCTGACCCGCGGTGGCGGTGACCGTCTGACCGCCCGGCGTGGCGGTGACCGTGTAGCGGGTGACCGGGGCGCCGCCGTCGTCGGACGGTGGTGACCAGGAGACCAGTGCGGTGGTGTCCCCGCCGCTGGCCTGCACCGCCCGGGGGGCGGCCGGGGCGACCGGATCGCGGAACCAGCAGGAGACGTCGAGGGAGAAGGTGACCGGTGCGGTACCGGAGTTGTTCAGGTTGATCTTTCCGGCGGCGGTCAGGTTGCGCAGCATCGAGCCGGTGCTCGCCTTGCCCGCCTGGTAGCGCACCCGGCCGAGGTAGCCGTTGGTGGTGGCCGCGGTGACCGTCAGGTGGATACAGGCGGCGGAGACGCCGGCGGCCGGGATGCCGGCCAGCCCGGCGAGGGTCACGGTGGTGTTGGTGCCGGCGGCGGCCACCAGGTTGGTGGCGACGCGCTGGGGGGCGGTCGGCACGATCTGCGCGGCCTGGGCGTTGCCGGTGGACACGAAGTAGCCGGCCAGCCAGGCGGTGAGCTGCACGCTCACCGTGCCCTTGTTGCGGAAGGTGACCTGCCCGCTGGCACCCGGGGCGACGATGGCCTCGTTACCGCCGATGTCCCCGGCGACGTACTCCACCTGCGGGACGGCCGGCTCGGTGCCGTTGTACGGGTAGATCGTGCCGTTGCCCGTGGCGGAGCTGGTCACCGCCAGGTTGAGCACCATCGCGGTCACCCCGGTCGAGGCCACTCCGGCGCTGGAGAGCGGATTGAAGGTGGTGACCGCGTTCGCGGCCACGCTGCGCCCGCTGACCACGCTCAACGAGCTGATCGGGACGTAGTAGGAGCCGCCCTGGGCGGACGGCTGGGCGTAGCCCTGCACGACGAGGGACACGGTCGCGGGCGCTGTGCCGCTGTTGGCCACCGCGACCCGCCCGTCGGCGCCCACGCCCACGGTGACGGCGACCCGGGTGGTCAGCCCGGCGCGGTGGCTGGCGTGTACGGCGGCCGTGGCGGGCGCCCCGGTCGGCGTCACGGTGACCGCACCGTCGGCGGTACCGGTGACCACGAGTTGCGCGGAGACCATGGTGGCGGACCCGGGCACCGGGCCGATCCCGGTGACCTGGGCGGACGCCGTTGCGGCTGCCGGTACGGAAAGGTTTGTCACCACGCTGGTCGGCGGTACCGGCACCATTCGGGCCAGTGGGGTGGGTTCGGCGGCGGCGGCCGGCAGTACCGGCGCCCCGGGCAGGTCGCCGGTGACGGCGACGACAGTGGGTGTTAGCGCGATCATCGCAGCCAAAATGGCAGCACGAAGCCGACGCATGATCTACCTCCCCGTAGCAGTGATCAATGCGTATTGACGAAGAACACCCAAGTCTAGGCAGTGATCGATTGAGTAGGATCAATCATTCGGGTGTTGCGAAATCCTGATTCGTCTGCTGGCAATACGAAGTGTCCCATCGAGACGGTTGCCCGTCAGAGACCCGGGGTCCTCCCCCACCCGAACCGCACGACCAGCACCCGGCTTGGTCACTCAGCCGTTGCTGGGACTGGAGATCCC
This sequence comes from Actinomycetes bacterium, assembly GCA_023402505.1. Classification (GTDB taxonomy): domain Bacteria; phylum Actinomycetota; class Actinomycetes; order Mycobacteriales; family Micromonosporaceae; genus Micromonospora. Next base: position 8,718 of record JAEYGD010000400.1, on the reverse strand, counting down.
TCGTGACGCGAACGACGCCGCGACCTCGTCGAAGACGCCGACAGCGAGCTCCGCCTGCGCGACCGCGTCCGACAACCGCAACTCCAACTGGGGGTCGTAGTCATAGCTCACGGCGATGGGCCGTACATCGACCCGGGTGTTGCCGGTCGGAGCGGTCTCTCAGAACGGCGTTTGGAAGGTGCCCATGTTGCTACCGTCCTCTGGCCACGCGGCCGCCTCACCCCGCCTCCCGTGGGCGTCGAGAGTCGAGGAACCGCTGCGCCCCGCTCTCGGTGTGCGCCCGGAACGCCGCCCGCAGCAGCCGATCGTCCGCGCGGGCCGCTCCGGTGCTGCCGTCACGGGGTGGTCAGCACGTACAGCTGCACGGGCTGGGCCGGGGGCGTCTGGTCCGCCGGCCGGGGCTGGTCCTGGTTGCTGGGCATGCTCTCCCACCGCAGCACGTAGGTGCGGTCACCGGCCACCGAGGTCGCGGTCCGCACGCCGATGCCGGGGAACGCCGACCGCACCTGGGTGATCTCGCTGGGCAGCACCGGATCGGGCACGTCCGCCACGACACTCATCGAGGACGGGTCCACGATCAGGGACCGCTTGACCCCACGGCACGTGTACGGCACCCGCAGCTTGCCGTCGGGCAGCCCGCTCGCGGCGGCCTGCAACGCCACGGGGAACGCCAGGGTGCCGGACCCGAGGACCTCCCACCGGCCGCTCCAGTCGGTGAGGCGGGTGATCCGCCAGCCGCCCGCACCGTCCGGCTGGGCCGCGTAGAGCTGGTTGCCGAGGTCGGCGTCGTACTTCGTGTAGGTCACCACTACCCGGTTGGCCGCGTCGAAGCCGAGCCGGACGTTGCCGTTGACCACGCCACCGTAGGTGGGCACCGGGTCGATGACCTCGGACCGGAGGTAGGTCAACGGCAGGGCCAGCGGCCGGCCCGCGCTGTCCTCCCAGGTGACCAGGTCGCGGCTGCGGGCGTACGACGGCATGCTCGAACTGCCGGCGTCCGGGGTGTCCCGCCAGACCAGCGCCAGGTGCCAGTAGCCGTCCGGCCCGCGCAGCGGCCCCTCGGGGTAGGCGTTGCGGCCGGCTCCGTCGACCAGGGGGCGGCCGAGCAGGCTGGACCAGGTGCGGCTGACCGGGTCGTACCGGTTGTAGTAGTTGGCGCCGTCACCGCTGACCCCGTTGCGGTAGCTGAACAGCAGGTCGCCGTTGGTGTGGCGGAGGAATCGCGGATAGGTGACGGCCCCTTCCAGCAGGCTGTCCACCATGGTGGGGATCCGGGTCAGGGTGCCCACGTCGCCCGGCACCGAGGTGCGGAAGTAGACCAGCGGTACGGCGTGCATGTTGCCCGCCACGTGCAGGTTCCCGCTGCTGTCCAGCGCCATCGTGATGCCGTTGTGGCTGTCCCAACCGAGGGTGGAGTCGAGCGTCCGGCGCGTCCAGGTGGTGCTGTCGAGCGGACGCTTCGCCACGGTCATCCTGCGGTTGGCGTCGTAGTACGCCACGTACTGGTCGGTGTCGGTGGTCAGGACCGCCTGGTCGACCGGGTGCCCCGCCCAGGTGGTTCCCACGTCGATGACCTGGCTGACGGTCCGGGACGCGCCGGGCAGCGGGTAGTCGCCGGCCGCGCGGGGCGCGCAGTCCAGCGGCCCGGGCTCGGCGGGCGCGACAGCCGGTGCCCTGCTGGTCTGCGCGGCGAAGAAGGGCAGACCCACCGAACCGCCCTGCGAGTACACCCCCGCGCCGCCCCCGGTGAGCAGGTCCCGCCAGCGCAGCCCGACGTACCGGTCGACGGCCGGCCCGGCCGCCACGCCCGTGCCGTCGATGGCGACGTGGACGCCGGTGCCGCGGTTCCTGCTGTCGACGCTCACGGTGAGCGTCGCTCCGGGCTGCGCGGTGACGCCCCCGCCGGCCAGCAGCGCGTCGGCGGCGCCGGCGGACGACCGGGTCATCCGGACCAGCTGCCACTGGGCCTGCCCGCCGTCGGCCTGGGACTGGCCGACGCGCAGCACGTAGTAGGTCTGGGTGCCGTCGCCGTGATCGACGATGTTGAAGGCGATGCCGGTCCACGGCCGGTAGGTCAGGGCCGGTTTGGGCAGGGTCACCGACGTCTTGAGCAGGAACGTCTCGCCCAGGGTGAGGCCGTTCGGGTACATCAGCCGATCGGCGGTGCCGGACGGGACGGCGGCTCCGCCGGCCAGGCGCCAGGTGCCCCGGGCGACCAGCCAGCCGCTGCCGACCGACCCGTCGGCCCGGTCGAACCCGTCGTGGAACGAGCGGTAGCCGGGTGACGTCGTGGCGGTCACCGTGAAGTCGCGCAGGCCGACGGTGCCGGCCTGCGAATAGAGCCCGACCTTGCCGCCGCTGAGCCGGTCGGTCAGGCGCAGCGGGACGGTCCGGTCCACCCCGGCCGCGCCCGCGCTGATCCGGACGGTGACTCCCCTGCCGTCCGCCGTGCCGGTCACCCGCACACCCAGCGCGGTACCGGGGGTGGCGGCGAGATCTCCCTCGCCCAGCAGGCCGGCGTCGGTCGCGCCGGTGGAGCGGTCGATCCGCACCAGCTGCCACCGGGCCCGTGCCCCGTCGGCCTGGTTCTGCCCGACCCGCAGGGTGTAGAAGGTCTGGGTGCCGTCGGCATGGTCGATGACCTGGAAGGCGATGCCGGCCCAGAGCCGGGTGGACCCGGCCGGGGCGGGCAGCACGAGGGAGGTGGTGATGTCGTAGGTCGGGCCGAGGAACAGCGAGTCGCGGACCAGCACCCGCTCGGCCGGCCCGGTGGCCTGGGCGGCGCCGGCGGCGACCGACCACGTGCCGCGGGGTGCGACCCAGCCGTTGCCGACCGGCCCGTCCGTACGCTGGAAGTCGTCACGGAACGAGACGTCCGCCCCGGTCGCCGCGGTGGCCGGGGTGCTGCCGGGCGCGGCCGGCCCGCCGCTGGCCAGCAGAGCCGCCACAGCGACGGCGAGCGCCCGGACCCACCGGCGTCGTAGGCGTCGGCCGGGCACCCTGCGGTTGGCGGACATGTACAGGTCTCCTCTACGGCGGCGCGAGGCAGCCCCGGCGAAGGCGCGCGCGGGGCAGGAAGTGACCGATTGTACGGATCCCGCCGCTCCCGTGTGGACCGTCGCGGTGCGGCTCGCACGGGCAGCCGGTAGCCGTCCCGAGCGGCACGAAAAGCGCCGGCCACGCCCGCCCGAGGGGCGCGGACAGCTCCTGGTAGCCGCCCGGTGGGTCACTTGGTCCGGGAGCCGCGAAGCTGCGGGCCACGGCTTGTGCCGGGGTCTCTTACCCGCTCGGAAGGTCAGGGGGTCCGACGAGCTTACCGGTGCTCTGTTTGATGGTGATCTCCCACAGGGTGACCGGGGAGAGAAAGATGTCCGGCTCGTGGCGTAGTTGGTCGAGGAACTTCTTTGACTGCTCGCGGCGGGGTCGCCAGATGCCGTCCGAAGCGACCGGCGGCCCAGTCGTTCCTCCCGCTCGGCGTCCGGAGCGGTCAGAGCAACCGCCCGACCGGCACCAGCCGGTCCGCGCGCGGAGCCGGCGACGGCGACCCTGCGGCGGGGAACAGCGGGCGGATCGAAGAGCCGCTATGCTGCGCCCCTCGGACGGCCCAGCCGAGGGCTGTCACGATCAACGGGGGATCCATGAGATCGATCAGGAAGACGACATCCGCCCTCCTGGCGCTCGGCGCGCTCGGACTGACGATGGCGATGCCGGCAGCGCCGGCCGCGGCCGCCCCGGCCGCCGCGACCGATTCGTCGGTGACCGCCCTTCCGCCCGCGTCCACGCTGTCAGCGACGGCCGACTACTCCCGCAAGTGCGCCAGCGGCTATGTGATCTCGCTGGCCTACAACCTTCCGGTCCGGAAGTACCCGAAGCACAACGCCGACGTCCTCCTCACCGCGCAGAAGGGTGACCATCTCTTCTGCCTCACCGGCAAGTACAGCCTGGGCGACCGGTACACGGCCTGCGGAGTGAGCAACGCCAACGGCTGGCTCTACATCGACACCAACTCGTCGAAGGGGATCGGCTACGCCTACATGACCTGCCTCGCGGACCCCGGTGGTCTGGTGGCGCCCGCGAGCTGATCGGCGCTGGGACCAGCGGCTCGGTGCCGGGTGCCCACGCGCGGGCATCCGGCGCCGAGCCGGCCGGTGAGCTGCCCACACACGGTGGTGCCCGGGCCCGTCGAACGGTCGCCTACACCGAGACCTGTACTGCGGACGGAGTACTCCGCCCGTGGTAGTGGCATCCACAAAGTGACTTCATCTGTACGTCGACTCAGGACGGCCTGCACCCGAGCATCGAGCGGAGCGCTTATCGACCTGAGGAGCAGATGGTGCCTACCGAGGCCGCACGTACGGACGGAACGTTGGCGGGACTTGCGCGGTTCTGTTACCGGCGTCGTCGACTGGTACTCCTGACCTGGATCGTCGGCGTCATCGCGCTGGCACTCGTCGGTTTCACATACGGTGCCCCTCCGGAGAACTCGTACGCCCGTGGTGACTCACCCTCCGCGAAGGCGCAGGCTCTGCTCGAGAAGCACTTCCCCGAGCAACGGGGCGACACGCTCACCCTGGCGATCAGGGCGGACAACGGGATCGACGACCCGGCCGTCCGGCAGAGGGTCGAGAAGGTCCTCGCCGACCTGACCGCCTCACCTGTTACCGGGCCGGTGACATCCCCCTACGAGGACCAGAGTCTGGTGACGCAGGATCGTCGCATCGCCCGTACGACCATCCCGCTGACCGACGTGGACGTCGAGCGCACCGAGGTCAAGCCGCTGGTGGACACCGTCAAGGACGCCTCCGGCGACGGCGTGACGCTGGGGCTGGGCGGGCAGATGGCGGAGAAGGCGGAGGTGCCCCCGCAGAGGCCGGCCGAGGCCGTGGGTGTCGTGGCGGCAGCGGTGATCCTGTTCATCGCCTTCGGGTCGCTGGTGGCGATGAGCCTGCCGATCGTCACCGCGCTGCTGGCTGTCCTCGGTGGTGTCGCCCTGATGATGCTCGTGGGGCACCTGGTCCCGTCGCCGGATTTCACGGTGCTCATCGCCGTGTTGATCGGGCTCGGTGTGGGCATCGACTACGCGCTGTTCATCCTGACTCGCTACAAGGACAGCCTGCTGGAGGGTGACGGACCCGAGGCGGCGACGGTCAAGGCCATCACGACCGCGGGCCGCGCGGTGCTCTTCGCCGGCACGACCGTGGTGATCGCGCTTCTGGGCCTGATCGCCACGGGGCAGACGATGATGAACGGCGTGGCCGTCGGCGCGTCGGCGACCGTGCTGGTGACGATGATCGCTGCGGTCACCCTGTTGCCGGCGTTCCTCGGCTTCGCCGGCCGCAGGATCCATGGGCTACGCCTGCCCCGCCCTACGTCTCGCCGGCTTGGCGGCACGGATGCCCCGAGGCAGGAGCGCCGCACCCCGGCTGAGCGCTGGGCGGGCATGGTCCAGCGCAGGCCGCTGACCGCCGCGGCCCTGGCCTCCGTGGCCCTGCTGGTGCTGACCGCCCCGTTGTTGTCGATGCGGCTGAGCCTGCCCGACGCCAGCGTTCAGCCCCGTGACAGGAGCAGCTACCTCTCGTACGAGATCCTTTCCGAGGGCTTCGGCCCCGGGTACGGCGCTCCGCTGATCTTCGCCACCGCGGTCGACTCCAGCGACGCCGACCTGAATCCGGTCATCGCGGCCGTCCGGAGTACCGAGGGTGTCGCCTTCGTGACGCCGTCCCGGGTCAGCGCCGACGGACAGGCAGCCGTCTTCATGGCCTTTCCCGAGACCGGTTACCAGGACGAGGCGACCGCGGACCTGGTGCACGAGCTCCGCGACGACGTGCTGCCGCGGGCAGCCGGTGGCGATGAGGTCTACCTCGGTGGCCCGAACGCCGCCACGATCGACCTCGCCGAGGAGACCAGCGCACGCCTGCCCCTGATGATGGCGGTGGTCATCGTGCTGTCCCTGCTGCTGCTCGTCGTGCTGGTCCGATCGGTCACGATCGCGCTCCAGGCCGCCGTCCTGAACCTGCTGTCGATCGGTGCCTCCCTCGGCGTGCTGGTCGCGGTCGTGCAGTGGGGGTGGCTCGGCTCGGCCCTCGGATTCCCCACCGAGATGCCGGTCACGACCTGGGTACCGATGATCATGTTCCCGCTCCTGTTCGGCCTGTCGATGGATTACGAGGTCTTCCTGATCTCGCGGATCCGCGAGGAGTACGAGCGCACCGGTGACACCCGCTTGGCCGTCACCCGTGGACTGGCGCGGACCGCCAAGGTCATCACGGCTGCGGCCGCCATCATGGTCGCCGTCTTCACGACCGGCCTGCTGGGCCCCGACGTGTCGGTCAAGCAGGTCGGCCTGGGCATGGCCGTCGCCGTGATCGTCGACGCCACCATCATCCGGATGATCCTCGTACCCGCGGTGATGGAGTTGTTCGGCGAGGCCAACTGGTGGATGCCCGGGCGCCGGGCGAAAGCGGCCCCGGCTCCCCCTGCCGAGATCGATGCAGCGGTCAGCAGCTGAGGTCTCCTGGGAGTGCGGGGTACCCAGCGGGACGGCGCCGTTTCTGGTACGACGTCCCGGTTCCGTCCCGCCCGTTCTGGTATCTTCGCCCCGTGACCGGTCTTCGAAAGGGCCATGGCGCGTAGATCGCCAGGGAGCGTACGCGCTGGCACTCGCCGCGTGGTCAGACAGCCATTCCATCGCCGCCCTCCGGGCCTGCCGGGTGGTTCGGCATCGCTGGTCTGCGCGGTTCACCGTCTCGAACTGGCCAGACTCTGGCCAGGAGCGGTGGCGGAGGCGTTCCGCGCCTGGTCACGGATCGCTCGCTCACGCCATCCGGCCGGCCCCGGCTGCGGATGTCCTCTGTGCGACCCCTTCTTCGGCGACGACTACCGCTCGGTGCTGGAGACGGCCATTCGCCTCCTGCCTCGGCGTGACAGCCGGGAGTTGGCGGCGATGGTGAGCCCCCTGGACGAGAGCTTTCTCGCGAAAACCTGGCCGGATCCCTTCGCCCCCGGGCATCAACCGTGGTGGCTGCGCCGATGCCGCAACTGACGGTGCGCTCGGACCAGCAGACCGGACAGGCACAGCACGATCAGCGGCCGGACCCTCGCACGTGGCCGGGAACTTTGTAGGGAGTCCATCCGACTACTCGACCGGGAGACGGCGGCCGGGCAGTCCGGTGGCTCGACGGGCACGAGCCACCCCGACCCGTGAACCTTTGTTCCCGATCGGAGTAGTAGATGTCCGTAACCAAGCTGCCCGATGACCACCCGCCGGAGTCACCCGCCGCGCCGGATTCCGCGCGACCCGCCCGCCGACCCACGCCGCTCGCGGCCATGCTGACCCGACTGCACTTCTACGCCGGTATCTTGGTCGCCCCGTTCCTACTGGTCGCCGCCCTGACCGGTCTCGCGTACACCATCGCCCCGCAACTGGACCGGGCGCTCTACGGCGACCAGCTCACCGTCGCCGCCATCGGCGACGAGTCGAGGCCCCTCGCCGAACAGGTCACCGCCGCCCGCGCCGCGCACCCCGACGGCACCCTCGCCGCCGTGACACCCGGCGGCGGCGACAACACCACGATGGTGGTGTTCTCCCAGCCGGACCTCGGCGACCGGCAGCACACCGTCTACGTCGACCCCTACACCGGCGAGGTCAAGGGACAGCTGACCACCTGGTTCGGGTCCACCCCGGCCACGACCTGGCTGGACGACCTGCACCGCGACCTGCACCTCGGCGAGGTCGGCCGGCACTACTCCGAGATCGCCGCCAGCTGGCTGTGGATCCTCGTCCTCGGCGGGGTGATCCTGTGGTGGCGCCGCCGCACCGGCTCCCGCACCCGGTCCCGGCACCTGCTCGTGCCGGACCTCTCCGTCCGGCGGGGCGTGCGGCGAACCCGGGGCTGGCACGCCACCACCGGCGTCTGGCTCGCCGTCGGCCTGCTTCTCCTGTCCGCCACCGGTCTGACCTGGTCCCGCTACGCCGGCGCGAACTTCAACGCCGGCCTGGACACCCTGCGCGCCGGCACGCCGCAGATCTCCACCACCCTCGACGGCGCGCCGCCGGCCACCGGCGGCGGCGAACACCAGCACGGCGGACCGTCCTCCTACACCGAGGACGACCCGGCCACCTACGACCGGGTGCTCGCCACCGCCCGCGACGCCGGCCTCTCCGGTCCGGTGGAGATCAGTCCCGCCGGGCAGCCCGGCACGGCGTGGACCGTCACCCAGGTCGACAACACCTGGCCGGTGGCCAAGGACCGGATCGCCGTCGATCCCACCACGGGCGCGGTCAGCGCCCGCAGCGACTTCGCCGACTGGCCGTTACTCGCTCAGCTCAGCAGCCTCGGCATCCAGGCCCACATGGGCATCCTGTTCGGCGCGGTCAACCAGATCCTGCTCGCCGCGCTCGCCCTCGGCCTGCTGTGCGTCATCGTCTGGGGCTACCGCATGTGGTGGCAGCGCCGCCCCACCCGCGCCGACCGCCGCGCGCCCCTCGGCGCCGCGCCCGCCCGGGGCGGCGGCCGAAGGCTTCGGCGGTGGATGCTGTTGGCCGGCGTGCCCGCCACCGTCGCGCTCGGGTGGGCGCTGCCCTGGTTCGGCGTCACCCTGCTCGCCTTCCTCGTCATCGACGTCATCCTCGGCACCACCGCTCGCCGTCGTCGCCGAGCCGTACCCGTGTCGCCCGCCCCGACCGGCAGCTGAGCCTGGAGTCCGGCCGCCGCGTCA
>JAEYGD010000392.1 GCA_023402505.1 Actinomycetes bacterium | reverse complement strand
GGAGCAGACCGAACAGTGTCGTGTCGGCGCGGGTGCCGCCGACGCCCGGGAGCCGGCCCCGCTCCACGCCCTCCCGACGGAAGCCGGCCCGCTCCAGCACCCGCTCGGACGCCGTGTTGCCCGCGTGGGTGCCCGCCCAGATCCGTTCGAGCCCCACGTCGGCGAACCCCCACCGGGCGAGCAGCCGTACGGTGCGGGTCGCGTAGCCGCGCCCCCGCCAGGCGGGGAACAGGCTGTAGCCGACCATGGCCTGCCGGGTGGGCGGCTGGTCGTACAGCAGGGTGCAGCTCCCCGCGGCGGCGCCGCTCGCCGCGTCGAGGATCATCAGGTTCGCGGCCTGGCCGCCCAGCCACCGGCTCACCGCCTGCCGGCACATCTGTTCGACGGTGGCGCGGGTGGGCGGCTCCGGCGGTACCCGGGTGGCGACCACCTCGGGTCGCGTGTGCAGGCCGTACATGAGGTCCGTGTCGTCCGGGCCGAGCGGGCGCAGCGTCACCACGCCGTCGGTGAGCCGGTCCGCGGGCAGGTCCGGCAGCAGCCGTGGGGCCGGCCCCGGGGGGTCGTCGGCGAGACGTACCCAGGCGACCAGGTCGTGCCGCCCGCCGCCGCGGGTGGGGTTCGCGGCCCGGCGGACCCCCTCGTGGCGGAAGCCGGCGGCCAACGCCACCCGCTGGCTGGCGGCGTTCTCGGCGCTGGTGAGCAGTTCCAGCCGGGCGGTTCCGGTGGCGAACGCCCGCTCGGCGAGCGCCCGCGTCGCGGCCGTGGCCGTACCCCGCCCACGTGCCCACGGAGCCACCCAGTAGCCGATTTCCGCCTGTTGCCGCGTCGGGACCGGGTTGCTCAGGCCGATGCCGCCGAGCAGCCGGTCGGTGGCGGGGTCGGCGATCGCGTACGCGGCGCCGCCGGTGGCCCAGGCCGCGGGCGCGCCCTCGGTGATCCACCACCGGGCGTCGGCCTCGGTGTACGGCGACGGCATCCCGGAGATGAAGCGCTGGGTCAGCGGGTCGGAGCAGGCGGTGGCGGTGTCGGCGGCGTCCTCGGGGCGGAAGAGGCGCAGCCGGACCGCTTCGGTCTCGATGTTCTCCGGCGTCATGCCAGGTCCTCCATGGTCAGGGCGCCGACCCAGACGTCGACGCGGACGCCCCGGTGGTTCAGCGCGGCGCGGGCCGTGCCCTCGAACATGAAGCCGGCCTTCTCGGCCGCCCGCCGGGACGCGGTGTTGCCGACGTTCGCCCGCCACTCGATCCGGGCGAGGCCGAGCGTGGTGAAGCCCCAGGCGCTGAGCGCGGTCAGCGCGGCGGGCAGGTAGCCCCGGCCGCGCGCGTGCGGTGCGGTCATGAAGCCGACGCTCGCCAGCAGCGGATCGGTGGGGGAGAGCCGCAGGTCGACGGTGCCGGCGAACCGGTCGGTGTCGTCGGCGAGCACGAAGCAGGCGCTGGTGCCGGCGGCCCACGAATCCCGGGCGTAGTCGAGGTACGCCTCGGCGTCGCTCCGGTCGTACGGGTCCGGGACGCTGGTCCAGCGGACCGTGTCGGGGTCGCGGCAGGTGCCGACGATGCCCTCGACGTCCCGTGCCTCCATCGGGCGCAGGCGCACCTCGCGCTCGCCCGCCGTGGCGAACAGGACCGGTTGGGGCCGGCCGAAGACGGTGGCCCGGCGGGCGTCGAGGGTGCCCGGGCCGGCCGGACCGACCTCGCCGGGCGCCGGGACCTCACCGGGCAGCAGGGAGCCGAACCACTCGTGGGTGCCGTACGCGGGGTCGGCGGCGCGGAGCCGGCCCTCGACCTGGAAGCCGGTGCGGAGCGCGACGAGCCGGGACGCGTGTTTGCCGACGAGCGCCCCCCACAGCAGCCGGCGCAGTTTCAGCTCGTCGAACGACCAGCGGGCGAGGGCCCGGGCGGCGCGGACGGCGACCCCGCGGCCCCGCGCCCACGGGGCGGTCCAGTAGCCGATCTCGCTGCTCTGGTGGGCGCTCCGGTCGACGGTGATCAGGCCGCAGGAACCGAGGAGTTCGCCGGTGGTGGCGTCGCAGACCGCGAACGGCGCCCCGGTGCCGCTTTCCCACTGGCGGGCGGTGAACTCGGTGACGAACCCGTGGGCGTGTTCGGGCAGGTACGGGCGGGGCACGGTGGTCCAGCGCTGGATGTCCGGATCCTGGCAGGCGCGGTGCACCGCTCCGGCGTCGCCGGCCCGCCACGGTCGCAGCAGCAGGCCGGCCTCGGTGATCTCGATCGGCTCCACCCGAGCCATCGTGCCGGATCGTTCGCCGACGGCGTAACCGGATAACGCGTCACTCGCAACCCGCACGCACGTTATGCCTGTTTCGACCGATCGGACCCCCGCCACCAGTGACCATCGGCGCGATGGAGCGCCTACGATGGTTCGAGACTGTCTAGGGGAGCGTTGATCCGTGTCGATTCTGGAAAAGGTCCTCCGCGCCGGCGAGGGCCGCATGGTGCGCCGGCTGAAGACCATCGCCGCCGCCGTCAACTCGATCGAGGACGACTACGTCAACCTCACCGACGACGAGCTGCGGGGGATGACCGAGCAGTTCAGACAGCGGCTGGCCGACGGCGAGACCCTCGACGACCTGCTGCCCGAGGCGTTCGCGGTGTGCCGTGAGGCGGCCGCCCGCGTGCTCGGCCAGCGCCCGTACGACGTCCAGGTGATGGGCGGCGCGGCGCTGCACTTCGGCAACATCGCCGAGATGAAGACCGGTGAGGGCAAGACCCTGACCTCGGTGATGCCGGTCTATCTCAACGCCCTCTCCGGCGACGGCGTGCACGTGGTGACGGTCAACGACTACCTGGCCCAGCGTGACGCCGCCTGGATGGGCCGGGTGCACGAGTTCCTGGGGCTCACCGTCGGCGTGGTGCTGCCCAACCGGCCCGCGTCGGAGCACCGGGCCGCGTACGAGTGCGACATCACCTACGGCACCAACAACGAGTTCGGCTTCGACTACCTGCGCGACAACATGGCCTGGTCGAGGGACGACCTGGTCCAGCGCGGCCACAACTTCGCCGTCGTCGACGAGGTCGACTCGATCCTCATCGACGAGGCCCGGACCCCGCTGATCATCTCCGGCCCGGCCGAGCACTCCGCGCGCTGGTACGGCGAGTTCGCCGCCGTGGTGGCCCGCCTCCAGTCGGGCAAGGACGGCGAGGGCGACTACGAGGTCGACTACGCCAAGCGCACCATCGCGGTGACCGAGCGCGGCGTCGCCAAGGTCGAGGACCGGCTCGGCATCGACAACCTCTACGAGTCGGTCAACACCCCGCTGGTCGGCTACCTCAACAACGCGATCAAGGCCAAGGAGCTCTACAAGCGCGACAAGGACTACATCGTCAGCGACGGCGAGGTCCTGATCGTCGACGAGTTCACCGGCCGCATCCTGCACGGCCGCCGCTACAACGAGGGCATGCACCAGGCGATCGAGGCCAAGGAGGGGGTGGAGATCAAGCAGGAGAACCAGACCCTCGCCACCATCACCCTCCAGAACTACTTCCGCCTCTACGAGAAGCTCTCCGGCATGACCGGTACGGCCCAGACCGAGGCGGGCGAGTTCAACAAGGTCTACAAGGTCGGCGTGGTGACCATCCCGACCCACCGGCCGATGATCCGGCAGGACCGCCCCGACGTCATCTACAAGACCGAGAAGGCGAAGTTCAACGCGGTCGTGGAGGACATCGCCGAGCGGCACCACGCCGGCCAGCCGGTGCTCGTCGGCACGGTCTCGGTGGAGAATTCCGAGATCCTCTCCCAGCTCCTGCGCCGCCGTGGCATCCCGCACTCCGTGCTGAACGCCAAGTTCCACGCCCGCGAGGCGGAGATCGTCGCCCAGGCCGGTCGCAAGGGCGCCGTCACCGTCGCCACCAACATGGCCGGCCGCGGCACCGACATCCTCCTCGGCGGCAACCCCGAGTTCCTCGCCGCGAGCGAGCTGCGCCAGCGCGGGCTCGACCCGATCGAGCACGAGGAGGAGTACGCCAAGGCGATGGAGGAGGTCCTGCCCAAGTGGCAGCAGGCCTGCGACGCCGAGGCCGAGGAGGTGGCCGCCGCCGGCGGTCTCTACGTGCTGGGCACGGAGCGGCACGAGTCGCGGCGCATCGACAACCAGTTGCGCGGCCGGTCCGGCCGGCAGGGTGACCCCGGCGAGTCCCGCTTCTACCTCTCGCTGCAGGACGAGCTGATGAAGCGGTTCCGCTCCGGTGCGGTCGAGGCGGTGATGGAGCGCTTCAACATCCCGGAGGACGTGCCCATCGAGTCGAAGATGGTCACCCGCCAGATCAAGAGCGCCCAGGCGCAGATCGAGGGGCAGAACGCCGAGATCCGCAAGAACGTCCTCAAGTACGACGAGGTGCTCAACAAGCAGCGCCAGGTGATCTACGCCGAGCGGCTCCGGGTGCTCAACGGCGAGGACCTGTCCGACCAGGTCCGAAACATGATCGACGACGTCGTCGAGGCGTACGTGCGGGGCGCCACCTCCGACGGGTACGCGGAGGACTGGGACCTCGAGCAGCTCTGGTCGAGCCTCAAGCAGCTCTACCCGGTGGGCGCCACCATCGAGGAGCTGGAGGAGGAGGCCGGCGGTTCGCGGGCGAGCATGGACGCCGACTTCCTGCTCAGCCGGCTCAAGGAGGACGCGCACGCCGCGTACGACCGCCGCGAGGAGCAGCTCGGCACCGACGGCACTCGCGAGCTCGAGCGGATGGTCCTGCTCCAGGTGATCGACCGCAAGTGGCGCGAGCACCTGTACGAGATGGACTACCTCCAGGAGGGCATCAGCCTCCGGGCGTACGCCCAGCGCGACCCGGTGGTGGAGTACCAGCGCGAGGGCTTCGACATGTTCGCCACCATGATGGACGGCATCAAGGAGGAGACGGTCGGCTTCCTCTACAACCTGGAGGTGCAGGTCCAGGAGCCGGAGCCGGCCGCCGACGAGGTCAAGCTGCTGGACAAGCCGGTCGAGATCCGGGCCAAGGGCCTGGGCCGGGCGCCGCAGCAGCAGGGCCTGCAGTACTCGGCGCCGACGATCGACGGCGAGGCGGGCCGCGGCTCGGTCGCCATCGAGCGGGCCGACGAGGCGCCGTCGCCGTTCGGCCGCTCCGCGGCAGCCCCGGCCGCCCCCGGGCAGACCGCCCCGGCCGCTCCGC
>JAEYGD010000375.1 GCA_023402505.1 Actinomycetes bacterium | reverse complement strand
CAGGCCGCCCGTCCCGGCCCGACGGGCTCGACCGCCGGCACCGCCGGCGTCCCGACGGCGGCGGGCGGCGTGCCGCGACGGCGGCCGACCAGGCCCTGGGTGACCGCCACGCCGAGCAGCACCACCGCCGCGCCGACCGGTTGGTGCCAGGTCAGTCGCTCGCCGAGCACGAGCGCGCCGATCAGTACCGCGAACACCGGGATCAGGTAGGTCACCGTGGAGGCGGTGCTCGCGCCGGCCACCCGGATGTTGCGCATGTTGATCACGAACGCCAGCCCGGTGCCGAGCGCGCCGAGCGCGAGCACGCTGGCGAGCACCTCACCGGACAGGGCGGTGGGCAGCGGCGGGGCGCCCGCCACCAGCGGCGTGACGACCGCGAGCTGTGCCAGCGCCATCAGCAGCTGCGCGGCGGACAGCGACAACCCCGAGTACGAGCTGCCGGCCACGAACTTCTTCTGGTAGGGGATGCTCACGCCGTAGCAGGCCGCCGCGCCGAAGCACATCAGCTGGCCGGTGAAGTGGGCTCCCCCGACACCCGCCCAGACCCCGAGCACGACCAGCACGCCGACGAAGCCCAGGCCGAGGCCGACGGCCCGGCGCAGGGTCAACCGCTCGGTACGGAACACCAGCACCGCCATCGGCAACACGATCAGCGGGGTGGTGGCGTTCCAGATGCCGGCGAGCATCGACTCGACCCGCTGCTCACCGTAACCGAAGAGGGTGAACGGCACCGCCACGCCGAGCGCCCCGATCACGAACAGGTGGGCCCAGACCCGGGGCTCGCGCGGCAGCCGGTCGCGCAGCACGGCGAGCACGACCAGCAGTGTCACCGTGCCGGCGGCGGCCCGGTAGAGGGTGAGCTGCAAGGGGTGCAGCTCCCGGATTCCGATCTTGATGAACAGGAAGCTGGAGCCCCAGATCGCGGCCAGCGCGACGAACCCGGGCAGCCAGCTCCGAAGAGCCGCCCGGTCAGGAGTGAAATCGGCGGTCACCCCTGACACTCTGCCGCAGGCGTACGACGGAAGTCCCGCGCTTTTCGGACGCCCGTGTCGACCGTCACGGCGGCCCGTACGCGGCGCCGGTCGGTGGCACCGGGAGCTGCCGCGCCGACACCGCGAAATGGTGTCCACAACCCGGCCCGACGGTCACGTAGGGTCGCAGCGTGGGACGAATCGACGACATCGCCAACCGGTACGTGGCGGACTGGGCCGCGCTGAGCCCGACCGGGGCCACCTACGTCGGCATCGCCGGCTACGACGACCAGCTCGACGACCTGTCGCCGGACGGGTACGGGGCCCGCGCCGACCTGACCCGGCGGACTCTCACCGACCTCGACGTGACCGAGCCGGAGTCGGAGGCGGAGCGGACGGCCAAGGAGGCCATGCAGGAGCGGCTCGGCCTGGACCTCGCCCGCTACGACGCGGGAGAGGTGGGCCGGGGAGTCAGCGTCATCACCAGCGGCCTGCACGACCTGCGTTCCGTCTTCGACCTCATGCCGACCGAGGGCGAGGACGCCCGGGCCAACATCGCCGCGCGCCTCAACGGCTTCGCGGGCGCGCTGGAGGACTACAAGACGACGCTGCGCGCGGCCGCCGCGGCCGGCCAGGTCAGCGCGCGGGCGCAGTTGGTGGAGGTCGCCAAGCAGTGCGACATCTGGGTGGACCCGGACGGCGACAACTTCTTCCACGGTCTGGTGGAGCGGCTGGCGGAGGAGGGCACGCTCGGCGCCGAGCTGCGCCGGGGCGCGGCGGCCGCCACCGCGGCGACCGCCGAGTTCGGCCAGTTCCTGCGCCGTGAGCTGGCCCCGCTCGGCAGCGAGAAGCAGGCCGTCGGCCGGGAGCGTTACGAGCTGGCGTCGCAGTACTTCCTCGGTGCCCGGGTCGACCTCGACGAGACGTACGCGTGGGGGTTCGAGGAGCTGGCCCGCCTCGAGGCGGACATGCGCGCGGTCGCCGCGCGGATCGTCGGGCCCGGCGCCGGCATCGACGAGGCGGTGGCGGCGCTCGACGCCGACCCGGCACGCACCATCCAGGGCAAGGAGGCGTTCCGCGACTGGATGCAGGCCCTCGCCGACAAGGCGGTCAGCGAGCTGCACGGCACCCATTTCGACATCCCCGAGCAGGTCCGCCGGATCGAGTGCTGCCTGGCGCCGACCAGCGACGGCTCGATCTACTACACCGGCCCGAGCGAGGACTTCTCCCGGCCGGGCCGCATGTGGTGGGCGGTGCCGCAGGGCATCACCGACTTCTCCACCTGGCGCGAGGTCACCACCGTCTACCACGAGGGCGTGCCGGGCCATCACCTGCAGATCGCCCAGACGGCGGTCCGCGCCGAGACGCTCAACCGCTGGCAGCGGCTGCTCTGCTGGGTCTCCGGGCACGGTGAGGGCTGGGCGCTGTACGCCGAGCGGCTGATGGACGAGCTGGGTTACCTGGAGGACGCGGGCGACAAGCTGGGCATGCTCGACGGCCAGGCCTTCCGGGCCGCCCGGGTGATCGTCGACATCGGCATGCACCTGGAGCTGGAGATCCCGGCGGACAACCCGTTCGGGTTCCACCCGGGCGAGCGCTGGACGCCGGAGCTGGGCTGGGAGTTCATGCGGGCGCACTGCCGCGTACCGGACGAGAACCTGCGCTTCGAGCTGAACCGCTATCTGGGCTGGCCGGGCCAGGCGCCGTCCTACAAGGTCGGTGAGCGGATCTGGCTGCAGGCCCGGGAGGACGCGGTGGCCCGCAAGGGCGCCGACTTCGACCTCAAGGAGTTCCACCGGCAGGCGCTCGACCTGGGCGCGCTGGGGCTGGACCCGCTCCGCCGGGCGCTGGCGCGGCTGTAGCGACCCTCGATCGCCGGGTGCGGGGCCGGTGGGACTGCCGGCCCCGCACCCGCGGGTGGTGAGGAATCAGGCCAGGGCCAGCCGCAGCCGCGGCTTCGCGGTCAACGTGTCGCTGGTGACGAACGCCAGGTCCATCTCCGGATCGGTGAAGGAGATCGGGATCGGCGACGTGATCGGCAGGCCGTCCGGGAAGGGCAGGTCCGGCGTCAGCGTCAGGGTGATGCCGAGCAGTTTCCCGCTGAACCGGGTGGCGTAGAAGTCGACGTTCCCCTGGACGGTCAGCTGGCCGGTGGCGTAGCTCATCGTCCGGCCCTGCGGGCCGGGTACGCGGAGCAGGAAGTCGTCGGTGACCGCCCGCGCCATGCTGAACTTCAGCGCCTTCAACGTCCCCACTTCGGTGGGCAGGTCGACGATGCCCTCGAACCGTAGCGACGTCATCGTCACCTTCGAGCCGGTCAGCTTCGACGGGACGGCGTTCACCACCGGCTGCCCGGGATCGGCGGCGACGCGCGGCAGCGGCTTGCCGGTCTCGACGTCACCGCCGGGGCTGGGCGTGGGCTTCGGGCAGGTGCTGGCGCTCGGTTCGGGCTTCGGCGTCCGGGTCGCGGTGGGTCGGGCCGTCGCCGTCGGCGACGCGCTCGCGGAGGCCGGCGGGGACTCCTTCTCGTCGTCGTCCCGGCCGCCGAACAGGTCGCCGATGCCCTCCAGGATGTCGGTGATGATGTTGCCGTCGTCGTCGTCCTCGCCGGCACCGCCGGCCGGGCTCGCCGACGGGGACGCGGTGGGCCGGGGGGTCGCCGGCCGGCTCGGGCTCTTCGAGCCGGCCGGTGCCGGCCGGGTCGGGCAGGCGGTGGGTGCCGCCGCGACGGCCCAGCCGGCCGGGACGGACGCCTGTGCCGCCGGGGGTGCGACGAGCGCCGCGGCGGCGGAGAGCCCGACCAGCCCGAGCAGCACCGCGAGGAGCCGCGGGTCGCGTGGCGCCGGGGCCGGCGGGTCGGCCTCCGGCTGGTGCGCCCCGTCCCCGGCCGGCGCCGGGTGGGCCGCCCGGAGCGGCCGCTCCTCCGGCGTCGCCTCCTCGACGAGGGTGAGCCGCGGCTGGTCGGGGCCGGGCTGCACCGGCGGGGCGTACTCCAGGGTGGGTTCGTCGGAGCCGGGCAGGTCGGTGGCGGGGGCCTCCGGGGTACGCGGGTCCACCGTCCAGGCGAAGGCCAGCCCGCTGCCCACCACGCCGAGCAGGAGCCCGACGAAGAAGCCGCCGAGGTTGACCCCGATCAGGGAGTAGAGCGCGGTGATCGCGGCGACCACCGCGTAGAAGATCCGCTGTTGCGGGCTGAACCAGATCAGCAGACCGCAGGTCACCAGGATCGTGGGGATGAGCCAGGAGAGGAAGCCGGTCGGTCCCATCTGGAAGGTGAGCCCGCCGAGCGACATCTGGGTGGTGCCGAAGATCTCCAGGCCGGCCAGCACGATGAGCAGGCCGCCCCAGAACGGGCGGGCTCGGCGCCACCGGCGGAACTCGCGCCAGGTCTCGTGGAGACGGTTGGGCCGGGCGTGCTGGGGTTCGGCGGTTGTCACGTACGCCTCCTGCCGGATGAGGGGACGGGGCAGGGAAGGAGCCCGCGGAGCATGCCCTCCGCGGGCCCCGGTGGTCAGGTCAGAAACATTCCTTGGCGTCCTCGCCCACGTTGACCGCAAGCTTGAGGCCGGTCAGGTTGAACGTCCCGGCGTGGGTGGAGCGCGCCACCTGGCGCAGGCCCTTGACGATGATGGTGTCGGACTGCTGGCCGAAGGCCTTCGCGTCGCCCTTGGCGCCGTTCGGGCCGCCGCTCAGGGTGGAGGCGTCCTGGCCGATGTTGATGTTCTTGAACTCGGCGTCGCCCTCGAGCGTGTCCATCTCGATGAGCAGTTCGCTGGCCACGGCCGGCTTGCCGCCGCCGCCGGCGTTGATGGTGAGCACGACCGGGGCGCCGGGCACCTTCACGGACTGGCACAGGTCGTACAGCTTCGCGTCGCGGATGCCGGCGATGGCGATCGGGTGCTTCGTGCCGTCCTTCTCCGCCACGGTGCCGCCGTACTGCACGAAGCCGTCGCCGCGCAGCTCGCTGGCGGAGACCTTGAAGGTCTGGCCGGAGACCGCGAACGACGCCGCGATCGCGCCGTTCGACATACCGAAGACGATCGCACCGGCGACCGCGGTCGCCGGCACCATGAGCGCGGCGAAGCGCCGCCACCGGGTACGACCCGGGTTGTCGAACCGATCCTGCACGGAGCCCTCCTCGGGGGGTGGTTGGCGCGCGGGTGGCCGGTCGGCGGAGGCGGACGGTCCGAACCGGAGCCCGCCACCTGTTACCGGCGGGTAACGAATGTGCAGTGATGGTGCACCGCTGCGGCCCGCGTCACAACCCCCTGATCACCCCGCGGTAACAGCCGCCTGACGGTGCGAGCCGGCGTCGTCACGCCGAGTTGACAGGAAACGAATTTTTGTAAAGTCCAACCGAGGGTCAATCGGGCATATGCGTACACGTCTATTACTTTCAGTAGCCAAACCATCGAGCGGTCACGATTTAGTAACGAGCACGGAAGGTAGGCGAAAAACACGGGAAGGGCGGACCACCGGCCCGCCCTTCCGCGTACGCGGGCCTCCGCCCGCCCGTTCTCAGCGCCGTTCGACCTCACCCGGCGCGTGCCGCTGCGCCGGCACGTCGGGGTCGGTCGCAGCGTCGTCGCGGACCGGCTCCTGGTCCACCCGAGTGTCGTCCAGCGCGGCGGGCGCCGAGTCGGCCCGGTGCCGCGCCTCGACCGCGGGGGCCGCCCCGCTCCGGCGGGCCACCAGCACGCCGACCACGACGAGCAGCAGCCCCAGCACGGCCAGACCGATCGGTGCCCACACGCTGAGCAGGGTCAGGCTCTGCCGGCTCTCACCGGCCCGGTCCGCCGAGGACGCGATCGTCTCCTCGTCGTACGAGAAGTCGGCGTTCAGCAGCGTGGTGGGCGTCCCGGCGTCCGGCACCAGCGTCTTGCGCTGCACCTCGCGCACCTTCAGGAAGGAGCCGGTGACCGGGTCGATCCACAGGGTCCGGGTGTTGCTGTAGACCACCTGGCCGGTGGTGGCCTCCGGCGCGAACTGCCCGAGCAGCAGCTTCACGCGGTCCTCCGCGAGGTTCAGGCGCTCCTCGTTGATGACCTGCTCGAAGCGGTACGCCTCGATGCCCTCGATGGTCTCGGTGCCCTTGAACTCGGCGATCCGGGTCGCCCGCAGGTCACGGTCGAAGACCTCGTAGTTCTTCTTCTCCGTGTTGAACGGGAACTTGTAGATCTGGCCGGAGAACGGCACCTTCTCGCGGGTCCCGGTGTCGTCGAGGTACTGGCCCTCCCAGTCCAGCGCGGCCCCGGAGACCCGGTCCAGCGCCAGCGCGGCACCGTACGCGCTGACCAGCTCCTTGGTGTCGGTCCGGTCCACCGTCTGGCCGACCTTCCACACGACCGCCTTGCCGTCGAGGTCGCCCGACAGCTCGCTGGTCGCCCCGGGCTGCGGGGTGACCAGGACGGTGGACCTCAGGTCCGAGCCCTGGACGATCTCGGCCTTGCCGTCCTTGATCTGGAGGAAGGTCGCACCCTTCGCCACGGCGACGGACGTCGAGGGATCCAGATCGTAGGGCAGCTTGGTCATCGCTGGCTTGACGACGAACACCAACCCGGCGGCCAGCGCCAGGAGCAGTCCGCCGACGCCGAACAGCACGGCACCGATGGCGCGGTGCTTCATGTTTCCTCCCTGGAGGAGCTAGTTTCGCCGGTGTCGATCAGTGAGATGGCCGCGAGGTTACTACCAGGTCACATAGCAACGCGACCCCCGGTCAGCTCTGTTTTTCCGGCCGTGCCGGACGTTTCGGGTCCGAGCCGCCGCAGGACCAGCAGGAAGTTCCAGGCGACGACCTCCCGTACCCCCGGCACCCGGATCACCCACCGTCCCCACCACGGGTGGTAACGGGGCAGCGCGTCCAGCACCTCGACCCCCGGGTTGCTCCGGGCCCAGCGGAGAATCTGGGAGATCGACGTCGGGAACAGCGTCTCGCGGAAGCGGTTCTTCGGCGGACGACCGTTACGGCGCTGGTAGCGCCGGCGGGCACGATCGCCCCCGAGGTAGTGCCAGGGCGCCGTCTCGTGCCCGCCCCACGGGGACAGCCACGGCGTGTACGACACGAACAGCACGCCCCCGGGCCGGGTCACCCGGACCATCTCGTCGAGCATCCGGTCGGGCTCCGCCACGTGTTCGAGCACGTTCGACGAGAAGGTCACGTCGACGGCGCCGGTGGCGACCGGGAGGGCGGTGCCGCTGCCCCGCAGCATCCCCGAGACCGACTCCCCGCCCGCCGAGAAGTCGCCGACATCCGGGTCGAGCCCCACGTACCGGGCGTCGGCCGCCCGGAAGGCCGAGGCGAAGTAACCCGGACCGCCGCCCACGTCGAGCACCGTCCGGCCGGCGAGCGGCGCGTAGCCGAGCACCTGCCGTACGGAGTCCTCGGCGAGCAGTCCGTAGAACCGGTCCGGATCGGTCTGCTCCACGAGGAACGCCCGGAACAGGGCCACCGACCTGCCCAGCGTGGCGAACCGGCGGCGGGCCGCGCCTCCGGCGGCCGTGTCAGCAGTGCTCATCGAGTACCCGTTCCGCGCTCGTCCCGGTCGACCGGCGCATCCTCGTCGACGCCCGGCGTCACATCATCACGGTCTTCTCCGCCCGGCGCCAGAGCCGGTCCGGACGGGACAGGTTCCGCCGGATCCGGTCCGGACGCGACCGGCCCGGCCGGATCCGGTCCGGACGCGGCCGCCACCGGCCCTCGCGGACCGCCGTCCGGCAGCGCGCCGGGCACCGGTGCCACCGCGGCGGCCACCGCGCCGATGGCGACCAGCATCGCCGCCTGCACCCACGGCCCGTACGCCCACGCCTGGCCGTGACCCTGCAGCCGGCCGGCCACCGCGACCACGGTGGCGACGGTGATGCCGCCGAAGACGACCAGCGGAAGCGCCCGGGCGGCGAGTTGCCGCAGCAGCATCGCGGCCAGCACGATGGCCACCGGCAGCACCCCACCCAGCGCGGCGAGCAGTCCGACCAGCAGGCCGCCGATCAGCCACGGCGGGCCCTCGGCGGGTGTCCCGGCACCCACCGTGAGCCGTCGGCGTACCGGCAGCACCGCCATGAGCAGCACCGCCAGGACGGCCAGGGCACCGACGGCCAGGGCGGTCCGGTAGGCCCGGTCCGGGGTGAACAGCAGCCGCACCTCACCGGCACCACCGGCGGGGACCACCCACGCCTGCTGCCACCCGTCGACGCGGGTGGCGGTCAGCGTGCGCCCGTCCAGCGTCGCCGTCCATCCCGCGTTCGCGTTCTCGGGAACCACCAGCAACGCCTGCTCGCCGGCGGCGATCCGCACCCGCCGCTCGGTGGGCGCCCAGTCGAGGACCGTCACGTCCCGGTGCCGGGCGGCCGCCGCCACGCCCTCCGGGCGCAGCGCGGCGTCCTGGACCAGGAAACCGGCCGACGGCGACGTGGCCAGCCGGTGGGCGCCGGCCGGCACGTCGACCAGGGGACCGCCCGCGCCGCAGACCTCGACCGGCAGGGGACGGCCGGCCAGCACGTCGGCGTACGTCCCCTCGACGGCGGTCGCGTACCGGGCGCCGGCCAGCTCGACGACGGGCCCGGACCCGCAGGGCTCGGCGACCCGCGTCGCGGTCGACAACGGCCGCAGCAGTCCCCCGAGGCCGGGGATCTCCACCTCGGCGATGCCCGCCGTGGCCGTCCAGTTGCCGCGTGGGTCGGCCACCCGGGTGTCCAGCTCCCGCACCACGATCTCGATCCGGTCGGTGTTGACGGCCGGGAAGCGGACCACCCCGTCCGGCCCGACCGGGACCACCCGGCCGCCGGCCGGCGTGACGACCTCGACCTGCGTCGGCGACGACCCGGCCGGCAGCTCGGCCGGCCGGAGCCGAAGCTCGCTGATCCGTCGCTTCCCGCTCCAGCTCAGTCGCAGCGTGGGCCGGAGGTCGCCGGTGTCCGCCAGCCAGGCCGTCCCCGGGTCACCGTCGAGCGCCGCGTACGCGCCGACCGCCGGATCGCCCGCCAGGTACGAGGACACGTCGGCGGTCACCGCCACGTCGGGCAGCGTCAACCGGCCACCGGGTCGCGGCACGGCGTTGAGCGCCATGCGGTACGTCCCCGCGGTCGGGGCGCGGAAGAGCCGGTCCAGCCCCAGCGGCTCCTCACCGGCACGGGCGAGGAAGCGGTCGCAGCGCACCACCGTCCCGCTCGGCCGGAGGCCGGTCACCGGGCCGCCGGTGGCCGCGTCGTCCGGCTCCGCCGAGCCGGCGAAGCAGGCGGGGCGTGCCGCCGGGTCCCGGCTGAACGACCAGGCGACCGGCCCGGTGAAGTCGCCGGGCAGGTCGGTGGGGGCGCGCAGCGCGCGGCGCGGGGTGGTGTCCGGGATGGTCAGCTCGCGGATGCCGACACCGCCGTCCAGCCGCCCGTCGGCCACCGCGAGGACGGTGATCCGTACCCGGCTGGTGGACCCGGGCAGCGTGTAGTACGGGTGCGCGCCCAGCGCCTGCGCGACGTCGTGGTTGACCGAGCCCTGGTCGGTGTCGATCCGGAACCGGGTGACCGGCCAGCCCACCCCGAGGTCGTTGACGAAGGCCAGCGAGATCGACGTGACCGGGCGGGGAGTGTCCAGGTGCACCTCCAGCCACTGGCCGACCGGCCCGGCCAGCGGCGCGGAACGCCAGGCGGTGCCCCACTCGCCGTCGATGGCGGCGAAGGGCAGGTGGGACGGGTCGGCGGGGGTCAGGTTGTCCACGAAGCTGGCCGCGGTGGAGGCGGTGACCTCGCGGATGCCCTGGTACGTCGCGACCGTCTGGTGCTCCCCCGCCGTGAACGGCGACAGGTCCAGGGCGACCCGGTCGAGCCGGCCCGCCTCGGTCGACGTCAGCGTCTGGCTCAGGTGGTCCCGGACCCGCCCGATGTCGCGTTCCCGGCGGCGCAGCCCGTCGGTCACGATCCACGACTTTCCGACGCCGGCCGGCTCGGCAGCGGGATCGGGGCGGTCGCCGGCCAGCACCACCGGCCGGTCCCGGGCCACCAGCTCCTGCTCCAGCAGCGGCAGCAGTGACTCCGGTCCGCCGCTGACGACTGGCACGTCGTCGGTGAGAACCGCGGACGCGGCGGGTGCCGGTCGCTGTACCTCGTACACCTCGACGGCGGGCAGCGGGCCGATGCCGGCGTCCACCGGGCTGCCCGGCGTACGCCCGAACCGGGTCGTGGTGCCGAAGGTCGCGACCCGGGCGATGCCGGGCGAGTCCGCCAACGCGCGGCGCAGGACCGTGACCGGCGGCGCGTCGACCTGCGTCCGGTCCAGGTCGTTACGCAGCAGCAGATGCCGGATGCCGGACCGGGCCAGGAAGTCGGCGAGGCCGGCGGAGCCCCGCCCGCTGGCCAGGGCAGTCTCCACGGTGTCCATCATCCGGGTGTTGCCCTCGGAGCCGAGCGGGATCTGGTGGCGCACCGCCCACGGCGCGCCGGCCAGGGCCTGGAGCGGCTCGTCCACCGACCGGCCCCACTCGTACTGCCCGAAGCCGGAGCCGGGCACCATCAGGGTGCGGGCCAACGCGTCCCGGTCGGCCAGCCAGGTCGCGGCCGCCCGCCAGTGGGCCGGCAGGTCCGACCAGCCGGGCCCCGGGCGGAGCTGACCGAGCCAGGCCGGCGCGGCGGCGCCGAGCACCACCAGCAGCACCGGGACGAACACCAGGGGTCGCAGTCGCAGGCCCGGGCGGCGGCGGGCGGCGGCGTGGTGGAGCCGGCTGACCCACGCGTCGACGCCGTGGGCGAAGCCGAGCATCAGCGGCAGCCGCAGCACCGGGTCGAGCTTGTGCACGTTGCGGAACGGGGCGAGCGGGCCGTCCAGCAGGTCCCGCACCTGGGCCGAGAGCGGGCTGTCGAGGCTGCCGACGTACCCGATGGTGAGCAGGGTCAGCCCGGCGAGGAAGCCGAGCACCAGGAAGCGCCGCTCCGGGAGCAGGTTCCCGGCGAGCCCGGCCAGGCCGACCAGCGCCACCACCGCGGTGAGCGCCATCAGCACCGGGTTGTCGATGAGCAGCCACCCGGCGGGCCACCAGGGGTCGCCCTGCACGATGTACGCGACCCACTGGTTGGTGCCCCGTACCGCCTGGAAGAGCGAGGCGACCGCCGTCGTGGTGGTGGACGACTCGATGTAGTCGAGGAACGGCAGGCTGTACTGGCCGAGCAGCAGCAGCGGCACGATCCACCAGAGGCAGACACCGACGACGCAGACGCACCACCAGCCGACCAGGCGCAGGTGGTCGCGGTCCCAGCGCCGGGTCAGCAGCCAGATTCCGGGCAGGACCAGCGCCAGCAGCACCACCGCCGCGTTGATCCCGCCCATGCCGAGCACGGCGAGCGCGGACAGCGCCGCGGCCCGCCGGGGGGAACCGATGCGCCGGACGGTGACCAGCGGCAGCAGCACCCACGGCAGCATCGCGGCCGACAGCGTCTCGGAGGAGAGCGCCCCGACCTCGGTGAGGACGCGGGGAGCCAACGCGTAGCCGAGCGCGGCCGCGTACCGGGTCGGCTCGGAGCCGATGCCCAGCGCCCGGGCCAGCCGGAGCAGGCCGTAGAACGCCAGGCCGAGCAGCAGCGCGGTCCAGAGCCGCTGGGTGATCCACGGCGGTACGCCGAGCACCTGGCCGAGGCCGAAGAACGGCCCCATCGGGAACAGGTAGCCGTACGCCTGGTTCTGCAGTTCCCCGAAGGTGGCCTCCGGATTCCACAGGTGCAGCGCCCGGGCCATGAAGTGCAGCGGGTTGGCGGCGAGGTCGAGCTTGGTGTCGAAGGTGACCTGGCCGGGCCGCTGGACGAACGCGATGACCGTGAGCAGGAGCAGCGCCAGGGCGGTGCCCGGCGCGCGGCGGACCACCTGCACGGCCCGGCGGCCCACCTCCGCCACCGCGGGCGGCCCGGCCTCGGCCGGCGGGTCGTCGCGGCGCGGCGCCCGGAGACGGGTCCGGATCATCGGCGGCACTCCGGCGGCAGGCAGCTCAGGTCGGCCAGCGCGGAGAAGAAGATCTGGCGCATCCCGCGGGGCTGTTCGGTACGGAACACCTTGCCGCCGGTCACCTCGGCGATCTTTGTCAGCTCGACCGGGTCGACGTCACGCCCGAGGCCGATGAAGACGATCGGCAGCGGCCGGCGCGGGTCCTGCAGCTTGGTGAGCTCGGCGAAGAAACGCTCCCGGCCGATGCTGTCGTCGTCCTCGTCGCGCCCGTCGGTCATCACGAGGACCAGGTTGATCCGGCCCGGTGCCCAGTGCCGCCGCGCGTCCCGGTACGCGGCCAGCGTCGTGTCGTACAGCCCGGTGCCGCCACCCGGCTTCACCCGCACCTGGCCGAGCCGCTCGTCGAGCCGCTCCCGCTGGGTCCGCAGCGGCGCGACGGGCAGGATCTCCCGGTAGTCGCGGTCCCCGTCCAGCCGGGTGGAGAAGACCCAGACGCCCAGTTCGCTGTTGTCGAGCAGCAGGCCGGCGCCCTCGCGGGCGGCCCGCAACGTCGCGTCGAGCCGGGTCTCCCCGCTGCCCGGCACCTGGGCGTCCATCGAGCCCGAGATGTCCAGGACGGTGAGGATCCGTGCGCTGCGCTGCACCCCGCTCCACCCGGTGAGCACCTCGGTGACCGTCTCCTCGGCCGGCAGCGGCACCGGCGGCAGCTCGACGGCACGCAGCCGCCCGTCCTCGGGGATGGCCGGCGGGAATCCGGCCGGGGTCCGGAAACCGAACTCGGCGAACACGTCGCCGGCGACACGGGCGAGCAGCACCGGCAGCAGCCCGGAGGCCGCGTCCCGGACCGCCCCGCGCGCGTTCGGCAACACCACGTACGGCAGGTCGAGCGCGGGGACCGCCACCTCCGGGTACGCGGCGACCAGCTTCGCCCCGCCGGCCAGCGCGTTGTAGCCGAGCACGGCCTGCTCGGTGGTCGCCACCGCGTCCGAGCCGTCGGGCAGGGCCGACCCGGGGACCAGCGATCCCGCCTCGGCGGGGGTGAAGGTCTGGCCGGCGACCCGCCGCAACACCCCGGCGACGGCGGCGGCGGGTTCCCGTTCCCCGGCGGCGAGGGCGCGGACGCCGAGCAGCGCGCCCGCCCCGGCGGGGTCGACGGCCGGGTCGGGCAGCCCGACGGTGAGGGTGGTGGCCTTCGGTCCCAGCAGCTTCCGCCAGGTCGGGGGCTTCGCCGGCCAGCCCAGCCGCCGCGCGGCCGGCTCGGCCAGCGCGAGCACGACCGGGGTGGTCGCCACCGACGGGCCCTGCGCGGGCACCTCGAACGCCCCGGCGGCCCGGGCGCGGCGCAACCAGAACGTCGACTCCGGGATCCAGGCGTCCGCCACGTCGCGCTCGTCGGCCAGGTCGGCGGCCAGGTCGGCGGACCGCCGGGCCTCGACCGAGACCGACACGCAGGGCTGGCTGCCGACCGTGGCGCGGATGATCCGGTCGACCGCGGGCGCGACCACGGGGGCGGCGGCCAACCGGAGCTTGACCTGCTCGCGGCACTCGGGTTCGCCGCGCACCGACCGGACGTACGCGACCGCGGCCCAAGCGCTCAGCAGCACCGCCAGCGCCGCGCTGAGCAGCACCACCGGTGTCCGCCGGGAGGGGTTTCGGTCCGGTCCGGAACCGTCGCGCAGCACCGCCCGGTCACCTCCCTCCAGGTCCGCGCCGGTCGGTCCGGCTTGGGAATCGCGACCGGTCGAGGCGGGTGGCGTGGGGTGGCGCGGGTCACCGCAGCGGTCGCGCTGCACACCCTGCCAAGGTTTTTCGCCGTCGGCAAACCCTCCGGGCAGCTGGACCGCCGCACGGATGCGCTGCCGGTGTGACCCATTGCGCACCCGTCCCCGCGCGCCCTAGGGTGGCGCGATCGTGGCCGCTTACTCGTCAGTAGGAGCAGCGTGGACATTTCTGGCACGCCGGCACGCCACGTCCTCTTCCTGAACTGGCGCGACACGAAGAACCCGGAGGGCGGCGGTTCCGAGGTCTACATCGAGCGCATCGCCGCCGAACTGGTCACGGCCGGTCACCGCGTGACTCTTCTGTGTGCGGCGCACCCGGAAGCCGGCCCGGCGGAGACCACCGTCGACGGCGTCCAGGTCCTGCGCCGGGGGTCCCGGATGACGGTGTACGCCCGGGCGGCCCTGACCTGCCTCGCCGGTCGCTTCGGCCTCGGCCCGCTGAGCGCGCGCCGGCTCGGGCGGCCGGACCTGGTCGTGGACGTCTGCAACGGGATGCCCTTCTTCGCGCCGCTCTACGCCGGCCGCCCGGTGGTCGCCCTGGTGCACCACGTCCACAAGGAGCAGTGGCCGGTGGTCTTCGGACCGCGGATGGCCCGGCTGGGCTGGTGGATCGAGTCGTGGCTGGCGCCGCGCCTCTACCGGCGCTGCCGCTACGTGACGGTGTCCGAGGCGAGCCGGAACGAACTGGTGACGCTCGGCGTCGACCCCGAACGGATCGACGTGGTGCCCAACGGCACCCCGCCGGTGACCGGGCCGTCGGTGCCACGTACGCCGCACCCGTCGTTGCTGGTCCTGGGACGGCTGGTGCCGCACAAGCGGGTGGAGATCGCGCTGCGCGCGGTGGCCCTTCTCCTTCCCGAACTGCCCGACCTGCAGCTCGTCGTGGCGGGGCAGGGCTGGTGGGAGGCTCCGCTGCGGGAACTGTGCGACGAACTCGGCATCGCCGATCACGTCCGGTTCGCCGGCTTCGTCACCGAGGCGGAGAAGCATGAGCTGCTCTCGTCGGCCTGGCTCGCCCTCACTCCCTCGCTAAAGGAGGGCTGGGGGCTGACGATCGTGGAGGCGGCGGCCCGCAGCACACCGACCGTCGCGTTCCGTTACGCCGGCGGGGTCTGCGAGGCGATGGTCGACACCGAGACCGGCCTGCTCGTCGACGACGAGGAGGAGTTCCTCACCGTGGTCCGCGACCTGCTCGCCGACGACGTGCGGCGCAAGTCGATGGGCGAGGCGGCACTGCTGCACGCCGCACGGTTCACCTGGACCGCCACCGGCACGCGGTTCGCGCAGCTCGTCGCCACCACGACGGCCGGCGGACGCTGACCACCCACCGGACCGACACCAACCGGACCGACACCAACGAGGGCGCCCGCTATCGCGGACGCCCTCGTACGGTGGTTCAGCGCGCGCCGTACTCGATGGTGTCGGTGCCCTGGTCCACCTGGCTGCTGTTGCCGGCCTGCTTGGCGGCCTCCTGGGCGGACGGGCTGAGCACGTTCGTCAGACCGAAGCTCAGCAGCAGACCGAGCACGACCCCGAGCACCCCGACGGCGACGAACGCGGGCAGGTTCCTCATCCACCTTCTCCTTCCGCGGGACTCGCGTGCCGGGACGCTACCACGCGCCGCCACCCCCGCGCAGTGCCCGAAAAACCGATGCCGATCATCACCGTTCCGGCCACCAGGAGAGCCACCCCCACCGGGCCCGGACCCGGCGCCGGGGCGGGCCGCGTCCAGTCCGGGTTCTCGTAGAGGGCCAGCGCCGGTCCGTCGTGGACCAGGCGCAGCCCGGCCAGCGCCGCGGGCGGGTGGGGCGGGCCGGGCGTACGCTGCACCAGCACCCACCGGGCCCCACTCGCCGCCAGGGGGACGCCCCCGTCGAGCAGCCGGCGCACCCGGGCCGCCCGCGGGTCCTCACCGGCCACGGTCTCACCCCCGACGACCAGGGTGTCGTCGACCAGGACCGGCACGGCGAGATACCGCGGCGCCGGATCGATCACCACCTGGTCGTGGTTCCAGGGATAACGCTGGTACTCCTGGAACGGCAGGGAGATCACCTCGCCCGGGCGCTCGGCCGTCAGCGCCCGCACCGCCGCCCAGTCGGCCGGCCAGCTCACCGGCTTCAGCCGGCCGGCCCCGCCGAAGGCCAGGTCCGGCAGGAGAGCGACCGGCAGCAGCGCCGCCCCGACGAGCAGCACCCGGGCGGTCGTCGCGTCGTACCGGCCGGCGAGGCGGGCGGCCAGCCGCTCCACCCCGAGCGCCGCGGTCACCGCCAGCGCGAGCGCGTACGGGACCAGCAGCTTCTGCCCGTCGCGGAGCAGGCCGGCGCCGGGCACGGTGGCCACCGCCCAGCGCAGCAG
>JAEYGD010000371.1 GCA_023402505.1 Actinomycetes bacterium | reverse complement strand
GCCCCCGACCGTGCGCCGATCAGGTTCGGTCGAACCGGCCGTCCTTCGTTCCGGCCAGGAAGCTGCGCCATCCGGCCCGGTCGAACAGCAGCACCGGCCCCCCGCGGTCCTTGCTGTCCCGCAGCGCCACCGCCGCCGGCAGCGGTGCCACCTCGACGCAGTTGGAGGTCTGGCTGCGTGTGCTCTTCCGCCACGGTGCCTCGGCCAGCGCGGCGAGGGCGGACGGCGTGTTGCGGATCTCGTTCATGGTCTCACTCCTGTGGTGAACCGACCGATGGAACGAGTGGTGCCGCACGACCCGACGGCGGGGTGCGGGCTCATCGTTCCGTCAGGCGCCCGGGGTGCCGGCGGCGTTGGGCCGGCGCCGTTGCTGGCCCGTACGCCACTGTGGACGGGGCCGCCGCGTCGGGCAGCCGTCCCGTGGCCTGGATCAGCCAGGAGAGGGTGTCCGATGCGGAGAGCGCCGCCGTGCATAACCACTCGAACACCACTTTATAGCGATTTAGTGCTTTTACCTCCGTCGACATGGCGTTCAGGAACCCGCCCTCGATCGCGAGGGTCTCCGGGTCCTGCGGATCGGCGAACCGGTAGAGGGAGAACGCCGTCGGTGGCAGGTACCAGCCGCCCACCCTCGTCTCCCGGGGCAGCACGTGGAGCGTGACGTTCGGCAGCATGGCCAGCTCGCAGAGCTGTGCCAGCTGTTCCCGCAGCACGTCGGGCGGGCCGGCGCGGCCACCGAGCGCCGCCTCCTCGAACACCGCCGTGTAGCGGGGCGCGTCCGGCGCGCGGGTGAGCAGCGACTGCCGGGCCAGCCGGGCACCGACCTCGGTCTCGATGTCCTCGGCGTCCTCCGGCTCACCGGCCGCCTCGTCGACCTCCCGGGCCGAGGCGATCCGCACCCGGGCGTACCCCGGGGTCTGGAGCAGGCCCGGCACCAGGACCGGGTTGTACTCGGAGATCTCGACGCAGCCCGCCTCCAGCTCGGCGAAGCTGCGCTGCTGCTGGGTCATCACCGGGTAGTTCCTCAGCCAGCCACGGATGTCGCCGGCCTCCTGGGTGATGCCCAGCAACTCGTCGCGCAGCGCCTCGCCGGCCCGGTACAGGGCCAGCAGGTCGCGGACGTCCTGCGGGTCGGGCCGGCTGCGGCCGTTCTCCAGGCGCGACAACTTCGACGCGGAGGCCCAGCCGATGCGTTCGATGACCTGGTCGCCGGTGAGGCCGGCCGCCTCGCGCAGCCGGCGCAGCTCGATGCCCAGCCTGCGCCGTCGCAGGATGGGACTGGGTGCGGCTGGAGGCACGATGTCCTCTTTCCCGTAGACCGCCGCGGACGCGACGGTAACTGTATGAGATTCGCCCCCCACCGTCAGTATGGACGGCGCGAACGGCGCCGGAGGTTCCGGCGGGGGCGTGTCTCGTCAGAAAGACGGCACGCCGCGTACCACCCTCGACGGAGGACACATGCGTACCGTCCTGCGCCGCCCGGACTTCCGGCTGCTCTTCGGCGGGCTGCTGGCGAGCATGACGGCCGAGTCGATCCTGCTGCTCGCGCTCGCGGTCTGGGTCAAGGAGCTGACCGGGTCGAGCGGGCTGGCCGGCGCCACCATCTTCGCGGTCATCGCGCCGATGACGCTGGCACCCCTGGTCGGCTGGTTCGTCGACCGGCATCCGCGCCGGCCGCTCTTCGTGGCCGCCAACCTGGTCACCGCGGCCCTGCTCACGCCGCTCTTCGCCGTCCGGGACCGCACCGACGTGTGGATCGTCTACCTGGTCGCGGCGCTCTACGGCCTGTCGTACATCACGCTCAGCGCGCTGCTCAGCGGCCTGATCCGGCAGCTGGTGCCAGCGGACCTGCTGGCCGACGCGAACGGCGTGCTGCAGACCGTACGCCAAGGGCTGCGGCTGATCGGCCCGCTGGCCGGAGCCGGCCTCTACGCCGCCGGCGGGGGATGGCTGCTGACCGGCGTGGCGATGGCGGGGTTCCTGGCGGCGGCGGCGGTGGTGGGGCTGCTCCGGGTGACCGAGCCGACCCGGCCGCGGCGGGACCCGCGCTGGTCGGCGGAACTGGGGGCCGGCCTGCGGCACCTGGCCGGCGAGCCGGCGCTGCGGCGGGCGCTGCTCGGCTACGGCGCCGGCTCGCTGGTGATGGGCTTCAGCGAGTCACTGATCTTCGCGTACGTCGACCTGGGGCTGCGCCGCGACGCCGCGTTCGTGGGCGTGCTGGTGACGGTGCAGGGCGTCGGCGGGCTGGTCGGCGGGCTACTGTCCCCGGGCGTGGTGCGCCGGGTGGGCGAGGTGGGCACGCTCGCGGCCGGGGTGGCGCTGTTCGGGCCGGCGGCGCTGGCGCTGGCGTACCCGGGCCTGTGGTTGGGGTTCGCCGCCGTGCTGCTGGCCGGGGTCTCGCTGCCGCTGACCATGGTCGGGCTGCACACGCTGATCCAGCGGCGTACGCCGACGGGGCTGATCGGGCGCGTCGCCGCCGCGTCCGAGGCGGTGGTCAGCGGTCCGCAGGCGGTCTCCATCGGCGGGGGCGCCCTGCTCGTCGGCGTGCTCGACTACCGCCTGCTCTTCGTGGCGGTGGGTCTGGCCACGCTGCTGGCCGGCGCCTACCTCTGGCACCACCGGATCCTGACCCCACCCGCGCCGGCACCCACGCGCCGCGCCCTACCCGCCCCGCGACCCCCCGTCGATCATGAAGTTGTCGGGGCGACACGCCGGTCGCCGACCCGGTAACTTCATGATCATCGAGCGCGGGTGGGGGAGGCGGGAGGGGATGGGACTAGGCGGTCAGGTTGGACAGGTGTTGCTTGACCTGGGTGATCGAGGGGTTGGTCAGGGCGCTGCCGTCGGCGAAGCGCAGCGTCGGCACGGTCTGGTTGCCGCCGTTGACGCTCATCACGAACTCGGCGGCCTCCGGGTCCTGCTCGATGTCGACCACCTCGTACCCGATGCCCTCCCGGTCCAGCTGCGACTTCAGCCGGTGGCAGTAACCGCACCAGGGGGTGGAATACATCGTCAGCATCGTCGGTCCTCCAAGATCCGGTCGCGGTGACGCAAGGCTAACCGCAGCAACGTCCGGCCGGGCTGGAAGAATTCCTCGCTGTGGTGGTTCACTCAGTGTCCGAACGCGTGCTCGCCGGGCTCGACCCGGAGCAACGGTCGGCGGTGACCGCCCCGGCCGGCCCGGTCTGCATCCTGGCCGGCGCCGGCACCGGTAAGACCCGGGCGGTCACCTCGCGGATCGCCAACCGGGCGCTGACCGGCGAGATCTCCGCCCGGCATGTGCTCGCGGTCACCTTCACCGCGCGGGCCGCCGCCGAGATGCGCAGCCGGCTCACCGCGCTCGGGGTGCCCGGCGTGCAGGCGCGCACGTTCCACGCCGCGGCGCTGCGCCAGGTGCGCTACTTCGCGCCCCGGCTGCTGGAGGGGCGGGCGATGCCGGAGCTGCTGGACAGCAAGGTCCGGCTGGTCACCCTCGCCGCCGCCAAGGTCGGGATCCGCGCCGACCGGACCGGTGCCCGCGACCTCGCCGGCGAGATCGAGTGGGCCAAGTCGTCCCTGGTCGAGCCCGGGGAGTACGTGGTGGCGGCGGCCAAGGCGCTGCGCGAGACACCGTACGAGCCGGCGAAGGTCGCCGACGTCTTCGCCGCGTACGAGAAGGTCAAGCGGTCCGGTGGCGTGATCGACTTCGAGGACATGCTGCGCGCCGCGGTCTGGGGCATCGAGGAGCACCCGGACGTGGCCGAACAGGTCCGCGCCCAGTACCGGCACTTCGTCGTCGACGAGTACCAGGACGTCAACCCCCTCCAGCAGCGGCTCCTGGAGGCCTGGTTGGGCGGCCGGGACGACCTGACCGTGGTGGGCGACGCCAGCCAGACCATCTACTCGTTCACCGGGGCCACCTCGTCGTACCTGGTCGACTTCCCCCGCCGCCACCGCGGCGCGACGGTGGTCCGCCTGGTCCGCGACTACCGCTCCACCCCGCAGGTGGTCGGGCTCGCCAACGCGGTGATCTCGCAGGCCCGGGGCACCGAGGCGCGACTGCGCCTGGAACTGGTGGGCCAGCGCCCGTCCGGCCCGGAACCCGAGTTGCGGATCTTCACCGACGAGCCGGCCGAGGCCGCCGCGGTCGCCGCCCGCTGCCGGGCCCTGGTGGACGCCGGCACGCCGGCCCGGGAGATCGCCGTGCTGTTTCGGACCAACGCGCAGTCCGAGGCGTACGAGAAGGCGCTGACCGAGGCCGAGGTGCCCTACCAGGTGCAGGGCGCGGAGCGGTTCTTCGAGCGCGTGGAGGTGCGGCAGGCGATGGTCGCGTTGCGCGCCGCCACCCGTTCCATCCCCGGTGAGACCCCGCTGCCGGCCGCGGTGGTGGAGGCGCTGGCCGCGGTGGGCTGGGCGCCGGACGCCCCGCCCGCCGGTGGCGCCGCCCGGGAGCGGTGGGAGGCGCTCGCCGCGCTGGTCCAGCTCGCCGAGGAGTACGCGGCCGCGGCACCGGTCCTGCCGATCGGGCCGGCCGCGGCGGTCGAGCGTCCGGTCACCCTCGCCGACTTCACCGAGGAACTGGCCCGGCGCGCCGCCGCCCAGCACGCGCCGACGGTCGAGGGGGTGACGCTCGCCTCCCTGCACTCCGCGAAGGGCCTGGAGTGGGACGCCGTCTTCCTGGTCGGCCTCTCCGAGGGCACCCTCCCCACCACGTACGCGAAGACCCCCGAGCAGGTGGAGGAGGAGCGCCGCCTGCTCTACGTGGGCATCACCCGCGCCCGGGAGTGGCTCTGGCTGTCGTACGCCTCCGCGCGCTCGCCCGGGGGCCGGGCCCGGCGTCCGTGCCGGTTCCTGCCCCAGCTGGACCGTTCGGGCGGGACGGAGCGGGCCGGTGCCGGCGGCCCGCGGCGCGCCGACCGGCGGCGTACCCAGGTCGTCTCCTGCCGGATCTGCGGCGCGACGCTGCTCGCCGGTCCGGACCGCAAGGTGGGCCGGTGCGCCACCTGCCCGTCGGACATCGACGAGGAGCTGCACGAACGGCTGCGTGAGTGGCGGCGTCGGGTGGCCGGCGGCCAGCGGGTGCCGGCGTACGTGGTCTTCACCGACGCGACCCTGGTCGCGCTGGCCGAGCGGCGCCCGGCACGGCCCCAGGAGCTCACCGCGATCGCCGGGATCGGGCCCCGGAAACTGGGCCTGTACGGGGAGGCGGTGCTGGCGTTGGTGGCCGGCGCGGCGGTCGACGAAATCTGCCCGGAGAAAACTTTCGAAATCTCGCCGTAAATTCGTTTGCCCTCGCCCCGGGAGGCGTCATAGCCTCATGGCACACCTCGCGAGCGGCGGCATTCAGGCTGCTCACGAGCGCGAGGACAGGTCGGCAACGAGGAAACGTCAGGGAGGTGGCACCGATGGAGATCTTCTACATGAACGAGCGTCCGGCGGCGCTGCCCGCTGCCGTCGCTCCGCTGTCGGCTGTCCGGGTGGCCCTTGCCGCTGCGCGACCGTCGGTTCCGCAGGTGCACCAGGTCGAGACTCAGGCCGAGCTGATTCTCGCGCCGGCACCGCACGGGATCCAGGGGACCAGTGGCTTCACGGTCAAGGGTGTCGATGGCGTCAAGCGGCGCATGGACGTCCGCGGTGTTCCACCTCGAGGTAGACCGGTCTGATCACCAGACCACCGGCTCACCTCGAGGCCGCGGAACCCGCATACCGGGATCCGCGGCCTCAGTTTTTTGCCCCGCCGAAGTACGTCGGAAGTGCGATCCACGAGATCGAAGTGAGAGAGAGGTGACCGGGCGATGAGTCTGGCGTTGGCCCCGCTCGACGCGAACGTCGAGTTGGAGGCGAACCTGCCCTGCCGGAAGTTCGACCCCGACCTGTGGTTCTCCGACTCGCCCGCCGAGCTCGAGTTGGCCAAGTCGCTCTGCGGGGACTGCCCGCTGCGCGTCGAGTGCCTGGCCGGTGCGGTGGAGCGGGCGGAGCCCTGGGGCGTCTGGGGTGGCGAGATCTTCGAGCGTGGCGCGGTTGTTCCGCGCAAGCGGCCCCGAGGCCGCCCGCGTAAGGAGGACGTCGCCCGTGACGCCGCGCTCCGGGTCGAGGCCGAGGCGCGCCTGGCGGCCAGTGGGCTGTCCACGCGCGACGCGGTCCGGCTGGCGGCCTGACAACTTCCCGACCCGTTCCAACCCGTCGCCGGTGTCCCACCGGCCCACCAGAAAGCTGACGAAGATGCTGAACCTGCCGAACGGCACCGACCTGCAACTACTCAACGAAGCGTTGTCGAGGGCTCGAATGCTCCGGCCTCAGGCCGGTCGCACCACCACGAGCACTGAGGCACACCGTTCCGCCCGTACCGTCGCCATGGCCGCCCGCAGCCGGTCGGCCCGCGAGCTGGGCGTTCTGTAAGGAAGGGACCGTCCCGGCGCCTGCGTACGGGACGGCACCCCTGTGACACCGCCACGCGCGTCGGGCGCGTCCGGACCACTCCGGGCGCGCCCGCCGGCGTTCAGGCGACCGGCGCGAAGCCGGGCAGCCAGCGCTCCAGGATCCGCCGGTAGGGCGCCTTCGCCTCCAGCTGGCAGAGCACGCCGATCGAGCCGAGCGTCACCCGGTGGATCAGCAGGTACGACGGGGGCAGGTTGAGCTGCCGGCTCAGCTGGTACGCGGGCGAGCGAGGGCTGGCCAGCCGGGTCGCCTCGCCCCGCAGCCAGGCCCGGGTGAACCGGAACTCGCCGGCGGCGATGGGCTCCAGCATGGGGCGCAGGAAGTCGAGCACCGCCGGGGCGTCGATCTGCTCGGCGGAGCCGATGAAGCCCTCCGAGCGCAGGCCCTCCACGACCTCGTCGGCGTCGCCGCGCAGCGCCAGCGCCGCGATGCGGCCGATCGGCTCGGGCGTGCCACCGGGCAGCCGGGCCACCGCGCCGAAGTCGATCACCCCGAGCCGGCCGTCCGGCAGCAACCGGAAGTTTCCCGGGTGCGGGTCGGCGTGCAGCAGCCCTGCCCGCATCGGCGCCGAGAGGTGCAGGGTGGCCATCAACCGGCCCGCCTCGTTGCGCTGCTCCTCGGTGCCCTCCCGGATGATCTGGGCGAGCGGTGTCCCCTCGACCCACTCGGTCACCAGAACCCGGGGCGACGCGGCGACCACGGCCGGGATGTAGATCTCCGAATCGTCCGCGTACGCGGTGGCGAAGGCGCGCTGCGACTCGGCCTCCAGTTCGTAGTCCAGTTCCTCGGTGATCCGCTCCCGCAGCTCCGCCAGGAGCGGCTTGACGTCGAGCCCCGGCTGGATCGCCCGGAACATCCCGCCCAGCCGGGAGAGCTGCTTGAGGTCGGCGAGCAGGGCGTCACCGGCGCCCGGGTACTGGATCTTGACTGCGACGTCGCGGGTACGCGGCGCTCCCCCCGCCTCGTAGCCCGGTTCCCGCCAGAGCGCGCGGTGCACCTGCCCGATGCTGGCGGCGGCGGCCGGGGTGTCGTCGAACTCGACGAACCGGTCCCGCCAGTCCGGGCCGAGCTGCTCGGCGAGCACCTTGTGCACGCTGGCGGCGGGCAGCGGCGGCGCGGCCTCCTGGAGCTTGGTCAGCGCCTGCCGGTAGGGGGCGGCGACCTCCTCGGGCAGGGCGGCCTCGAAGACCGACAGCGCCTGGCCGAACTTCATCGCGCCGCCCTTGAGCTGGCCGAGGACGCTGAACAGCTGTTCGGCCGTGCGCTGCTGGATCTCGGCGGAGATGACGTCGGAGGCGAGCCCGGTGACGCGCTTGCCCATGCCCAGGACGGTCCGGCCGGCGAAGCCGAGCGGCAGGGCGGCGAGCTTGGCGGTCCGGGAGACGGCCCGGCGCGGGATGTCGGTCACTTGGTCATTGTTACCGACTCGGCGGGCCGGCGGCTGCTGTCGGCCGGGCTGGGGTGCCGTCGGCGGGCCGGAGTAGGTCGCCTGGTGCCGGTGCGGAGGGTCCTCCGGTGCCGGTGCGGCTCACCGGCGCGCCCGGGAGCAGGCACAGGACGGGTGCGGTGACCAGTGCCGGCGGCGCAGCCGGCCGGGGGCGGTGACCTCGACGGAGCAGGCGACGGTCTCGGGCGTACCTCCGTCGAGGTGGGCCAGCGCCTCCCCGGTCGCGTACGCCGCGGC
Organism: Actinomycetes bacterium; assembly: GCA_023402505.1. Classification (GTDB taxonomy): domain Bacteria; phylum Actinomycetota; class Actinomycetes; order Mycobacteriales; family Micromonosporaceae; genus Micromonospora. The sequence continues at coordinate 225 of JAEYGD010000371.1, read as the reverse complement.
GGCCAGCAGGGTGGCGGCGGCGCAGGCCCCCTCCGGCGCCTCTCCGGCGAGCTGCGCGGCGAGCGCCGGCCAGTCGGCGTCGCGATCGGCCCGGTGCAGGTCCAGGCAGTTCAGGCAGGGACCGGCGGGCGGCCGGACCAGCGGCCCGACGACCGGTACGCCCTCCCGGAGGCCGACCGGCAGGTGCGCCTGGCGGCGCTGGGCGTGGCCGGCGGCGAGCAGGGC
>JAEYGD010000366.1 GCA_023402505.1 Actinomycetes bacterium | reverse complement strand
CGTCGGTCACTTGTCGGTACGGGCGTGCCGCACGATGACCAGCGGGCTGTGCGCGTGGTGCAGGACGGCGTGGCTGACCGACCCGAGCAGCAGGCCGCCGAGAGCGCCGCGCCCGTGGGCGCCGACGACCACCAGCTGGGCGTTCTTCGACTCCTCCACCAGGATGCGGGCGGGGGAGCCGCGCACCAGGCGGGCCTGCACCGTCACCTGCGGGTACCGCTCGGCGAACCCGGCCAGCGACTCGGCGAGCGTCCGCTCCTCCTCGGCCTCGAAGGCGTCCAGGTCGTACACCAGCGGGAGGATCTCGCCCGGGCCGACCGGCGTCGGGTACAACCAGGCGTGCACCGCCACCAGCGGGACGTCCCGGCGGGCGGCCTCCTCGAAGGCGAAGGCGACCGCCTCGGTGGACAGCTCCGAGCCGTCCACGCCCACCACCACCGGGCCGTCGGCGCGCGGCTCACCGCGCACCACCAGCACCGGGCACTCCGCGCGGGCGGAGACCTGCACCGTCACCGACCCGAGCAGCAGGCCGGCGAAGCCGCCCAGACCCCGGTGGCCGAGCACCATCAGGGCCGCCTCGCGGGACTCCTCCACCAGCACCGGAGTCGCCGCGCCGTCGGTCACGACGCCGGTGATCCGCAGGTCTGGCGCGACCTTGCGGGCCTGCTCGACCGCCTCGGTGACGTACTGCTCGGCCTGGTTGCGCAGGCCGGCGGTGGGCGGGGCGCCGGGCACCGGGCCGAGCGGGGCACCGGTCAACGGCCAGATGAAGGCGTGCACCACCCGCAGCGGACGCCGCCGGTACTCCGCCTCCCGCGCTGCCACGCGGACCGCGTCCAGGGCTGCGGCGGAACCGTCCACGCCCACCACGACGGGGGCACCGGTGTTGATCGTCATCGCGTCCTCCTTCGGATCACCCCAAGCCTGCCAAATCGACGGTGGCCCGTGCAGAGGCCCACGTCCCGCCCGGCCCGGGCCGTTGGTCCCGGACCGGACGGCACGCGCGCCACCGTGAGCGGGCCGGCGGTGCTCAGCGGGCGGTCGCGCGCCGGGTGAGGCGCAGGACCAGGCCCGGCAGGACGCTCACCGCGGCGCAGGCGAGCAGGTCGACGGCGCTCAGCGCCTCGGTGCCGAGCAGCTCGCGCAGCGGCGGCAGCAGCACCCCGGCGACCTGCAGCAGCGCGGAGACGGCGACCGCGACCGGCAGGGCGAGGTTGCCGCGCCGGGCGCCGGGCGGGCGGGGTGCGCGCACGGCGAGCGCCACACCCAACTGGGCCAGGCCGAGCACCACGAACACCACCGACTGCCAGGGCCGGTCGGCCCACGCGGCGGCCACGCCGGCGCCGAGCACGACGGCGGCGATCAACGCGCCGGTGAGCAGCACGTCGCGGCCCAGCCCCGCGCCGAGCACCGACTCCGACGGGGAGCGCGGTGCCCGCCGCAGCGTGCCCGGTTCGGCCGGTTCGGCGCCCAGAGCCACCCCGGGCACTCCGTGGGTGAGCAGGTTGACCCAGAGGATCTGGGCCGGCAGCAGCGGCACGGCCAGACCGAACAGCGGCCCGAGCAGCATCACCGCGATCTCGGCGACCCCGCCGGAGAGCGCGTAGCGCAGGAACCGGCGGATGTTGTCGTAGATGCGCCGGCCCTCACCGATGGCGGTGGCCACGGTCGACAGGTCGTCGTCGACGAGCACCAGGTCGGCGGCCTGGCGGGCGACCTCGGTGCCGCCGCCCATCGCCACGCCGATGTCGGCGCGGCGCAGCGCCGGCGCGTCGTTGACGCCGTCGCCGGTCATCGCCACCACGTGTCCGCGGGCCTGCAGGCCGGCGATGATGTCGAGCTTCTGGTCCGGCTGGGTCCGCGCGTACACCCGGGTGTCGGGGTGCGCGCCGGCCAGGTCGTCGTCGTCGCCGCGGGCGAGCGGGTCGCCATCGCGCCACAGCCCGAGCCGCCCGCCGATCGCGGCGGCGGTGGCCGGGTGGTCGCCGGTGACGAGCAGGAGGCGTACGCCGGCGGCGTCGAGCTCGCCGGCGATGTCGGCGGCCCGTTCCCGCAGCGGGTCGCCGACCGCGACCAGTCCCGCCGGCAGCAGCCCGGTCGGTCGGGCCGGGTCGTCCGGCGGCGCGTCGTGGATCGCGGAGGCGACCGCGAGCACCCGCAGCCCTTCGGCGGCCAGCCGCTGCGCGGCGGCGGTCAGCTCGGCGATCTCGGCGTCGGTGGCGTCGACCAGCGGGGCGGCCAGCACGCTCTCCGGGGCGCCCTTGCAGATCACCAGGTGCCGGCCGTCGCAGGACCGGTGGACGGTGGTCATCCGGCGCAGGTCCTGGTCGAAGGGGTGCTCGGCGATGCGGGGCCAGGCGGCGCGGGTGGCGTCGGGGTCCAGGCCGCAGCGGGCGGCGAACGCGACCAGCGCCGCCTCGAGAGGGTCACCGACCGCCGCCCACTCCGGCCGCTCACCGGTGGGCGGGGCCAGGGTCGCGTCGTTGCAGAGCAGGCCGGCCCGGGCCAGGCGGCGCAGCTCGTCGGGTACGGGCACCGGCTCGCCGCGGTGGTGCACCGCGCCGTGCGGGGCGTACCCGGTTCCGGTGACGCCGTAGCGCGAGCCGTCGGAGGTGACGGCGTGCTGCACGGCCATCCGCCCCTCGGTGAGCGTTCCGGTCTTGTCGGAGGCGATGACGGTGACCGAGCCGAGCGTTTCCACGGCGTGCAGTCGGCGGGGGATGGCCCGCGCCCCGGCCATCCGACGGGCGCCGAGCGCGAGGGCGAGCGTCACGACGGCGGGCAGGGACTCCGGTACCGCCGCCACCACCAGGCTGACCGCGGTGACCGCCATGTCCACCAGGGGCCGGCCGCCGAGCACGCCGATGGCGAACACCAGGCCGGAGAGCACCACGGCGGCCAGGCCGAGGACCCGGCCGAGCGCGGCCAGCCGCCGCTGCAGCGGGGTGGCGGAGGGCCGGGTCGCGGCCACCAGCGCGGTGATCTGGCCGAGGGCGCTGGCGGCGCCGGTACGCGCCACCGTCCCCGTCGCGCGGCCGGTGGTGACGACCGTGCCGGCGCTGGCCTGCTCGCCGGTGCCACGGCTGACCGGCACCGACTCGCCGGTGAGCGCCGACTCGTCCACGCTGAGCCGGGCGGTGTCGGTGAGCAGCAGGTCGGCGGGGACGACGTCGCCGGCCTCGATCCGCACGAGGTCGCCCACGACGACCTCGGTGGCCGGCAGGACGAGGTCGCGGCCGTCCCGCATGACCCGGGCGGTCGGCGCGGCGAGCTGGTCGAGGGCGGCGATGGCCCGGTCGGCGCGGACCTCCTGGACCACCCCGATCGCGGTGTTGACCAGCACGACCAGCAGGATCACGGCGGTGTCGGGGTAGTCGCGCAGCACCGTGGTGACCACCGCGGCGGCCAGCAGCAGTGCGACCAGGGGGTCGGTGAGCTGGTGCAGCACGCGGGTCGCGAGGTGGCTGCGTGGCGGCGGCACCGCCGCGTTGGGTCCGTCGGCGCGTAGCCGGGCGGCGGCCTGCGCGGAGGTCAGGCCGGTCGGCGGCGCCGCGGCGAGTTCGGTCATCGTGCGTACGCCCCCGGCCACCGTGGCCCTCCGTGTGCTCGCCGCGGCACGCCCTGCCGGCGCGCCGTCCCACGTCCAGCGTGGACCGTGCCGGCCGGGACGGGCAGGGGCGCATCTCCCGCGTGATCCGGGACCAACGGCCCTGCCGCGGCCGGTCCGCGCGCGGTGACATGGACGGTGGAGGATCCGTATCCGGGTCAGGAGGTGCCGGCCATGACCACACTTGACGTGCTACGCGCGCATCCGTTCCTCGCCGGGATGCCCGAGTCGTCGCTGGCCCGCCTCGCCGCCTATGCGCGCCCGGTCGTGTGGCATCCCGGCCAGCGGCTGTTCCGGGCCGGTCGGCCGGCGGAGCGGTTCTGGCTGGTACGCGGCGGCGAGGTGCTGCTCGACGTCGCGGTGCCCGGCCGGGGTGACGTCGGGATCGAGTCGATCGGCGCCGGTGGCGTCCTCGGCTGGTCGTGGCTCTACCCGCCGTACCGTTGGCAGTTCGGGGCGGTGGCGGTGCAGCGGAGCACGGCGGTGGAGTTCACCGCCGCGGCGGTCCGCCGGTTGATCGACAGCGACGACGGACTGGGCAAGGAGTTGACCACGCGGTTCATGGCCGTGGTGGTGGACCGGCTCCAGGCCGCCCGGTCCCGCCTGTTGGACCTGTACGGCTATCCGAGCGAGCTGCCGTCGGCCGGCTGACCGGCGCCGGCGGTCGCCGACGTGTCGAGGCCGGCGGCCGGGTCCTTCTCAGCCGTCGCGGGAGCGCACCACCAGCTCGTCGACCTCCAGCCGGCCGATGCGCAGCTCGCGGATGACCGCCCGCCGGACGGTGAGCTGTCCGACGGCCAGGGCGCCCACCGCGACGGCGCCGACGGCTACCGCTCCGA
>JAEYGD010000359.1 GCA_023402505.1 Actinomycetes bacterium | reverse complement strand
GTCGTGTACGCGCTGGCCGCCAACGCGGTCACCGCGAAGGCCGCCCCGGAGCCGCTCGGGCTGCCCGTCGCGGCCCTGGTGGCGTACCTGGCCGGGGCGGGCGCCCTGCGGCTGCTCAGGTCTGGGTGGGGAAGCCCAGGTTGACCCCGCCGTGGCGGGGGTCGAGCCACCGGCTGGTGACCACCTTGCCCCGGGTGAAGAAGCGCACCCCATCCTCGCCGTGCGCGTGCAGGTCCCCGAAGAGGGACGCCTTCCAGCCACCGAAGGAGTAGTACGCCATCGGCACCGGGATCGGCACGTTGACGCCGACCATGCCGACCTCCACCTCGTGCTGGTAGCGCCGGGCGGCGCCCCCGTCGTTGGTGAAGATCGCCGTCCCGTTGCCGTACGGGTTGGCGTTGACCAGCTCGACCGCCTCGTCGTACGAGCCGACCCGGACCACCGACAGCACCGGCCCGAAGATCTCGTCCGTGTAGATCGACATCTCGGGCGTGACATGGTCGAACAGCGTCGGGCCCAGCCAGAAGCCGTTCGGGTCACCGTCCGGCCGCACGTCCCGCCCGTCGACCACCGCGACCGCGCCGGCCGCCACGCCCGCCGCCACATAGGACCGCACCCGCTGCGCGTGCGCCGCCGTCACCAGCGGACCCATGTCGCAGCCGCGCCGGCCGTCACCGGTGCGCAGGCCGGCCATCCGCTCGGCGATCCGCGCGACCAGAGCGTCGGCGACCGGCTCCACGGCGACCAGCGCCGAGATCGCCATGCACCGCTCCCCCGCCGACCCGAACCCCGCGTTCACGGCGGCGTCGGCGGCCAGGTCCAGGTCGGCGTCGGGCAGCACCACCATGTGGTTCTTCGCGCCGCCGAGCGCCTGCACCCGCTTGCCGGCCATCGAGCCGCGCTGGTGCACGTACCGGGCGACCGGGGTGGAGCCGACGAACGAGACCGCCTTGACCGCCGGATGGTCCAGCAGGGCGTCCACGGCCTCCTTGTCGCCGTTGACCACGTTGAACACCCCGTCCGGCAGGCCCGCCTCGGCGAACCACTCCGCCAGCAACAGGGCCGCGCTCGGGTCCTTTTCGCTGGGCTTGAGCACCACCGCGTTGCCGGCGGCCACCGCGACCGGGACGAACCACAGCGGCACCATCACCGGGAAGTTGAACGGGCTGATCACCGCCACCACGCCGAGCGGCTGGCGGATGCTGTACGAGTCGACCTCGGTCGACACGTTCTCGCTGAACCCGCCGCGCAGCACCGAGGGGATCCCGCAGGCGTACTCGACGACCTCCAGCCCGCGCTGCACCTCGCCGGCGGCGTCGGCGAGCACCTTGCCGTGCTCGGCGGTGATCACCTCGGCGAGCCGGTCGCGCCGCGCGTGGACCAGCTCGCGGAAGGCGAAGAGCACGGCCGTCCGCTTCGCCAGGGACGCGTCCTTCCAGGCCCGCGCGGCGCGCTCGGCGGCGTCGACCGCGACCGCCACGTCCGCGGCGGAGGCCAGCTCGACCTGCCCGGTACGCGCGCCGGTGGCGGGGCCGAAGACGTCGCCGCGCCGGTCCGAGGCGCCGGAGACGCACTTGCCGTCGACGAAGTGCCCGATGCGGTTCACTGACCCACCTTCCGTTCGCGACTGCGGGGCTCGCAAACCCGGCTCACTCCTCGCGCTCACAGCGGCACCTCCCGATCGCGACTGCGAGGCTCGCAAACCCGGCTCACTCCTCGCGCTCACAGCGGCACCTCCGCCGAGGCGCAGGAGCGGATCGAGTCGACCAGGACGGCCAGGCCCTCGCGGGCCTCGTCCTCGGTCAGCGTCAGCGGCGGGCCCATCCGCAGCACGTTCCCGTGCAGCCCGCCCTTGCCGACGAGCAGACCACCGGCCCGGCACGCCTCGAAGACACGGCTGGTCAACGCCGGATCCGGCTCGGTGCCGCCCGGCCGGACGAACTCTACGCCGAGCATCAGGCCCCTGCCGCGTACCTCCGCGACCTCCGGAAGGCCGCCGACGGCGGCCCGCAGGCCGTCGGCGAGGATCGCCCCGACGCGGGCCGCGTTGGCCTGGAGGTCGTGGTCGAGCAGGTAGTCGATGACGGCGTTGCCGGCGGCCGTGGAGAGCGGGTTGCCGCCGAAGGTGGCGAAGCTGATCGCCGGCACCGACTCGACCACCTCGGCCCGCCCGACGACACCGGCGAGGGCGAACCCGTTGCCGATGCCCTTGGCGAAGGTGAGCAGGTCCGGGGTGACGCCGTGCGCCTGGTAACCCCAGAAGTGGTCGCCGGTGCGCCCCCAGCCGGTCTGCACCTCGTCGGAGACGAGCAGGATGCCGTGCTCGTCGAGGACCTTCTTCCAGGCCGCGAAGAGGCCGTCCGGCCCGTGCACGAAACCGCCGACGCCCTGGATCGGCTCGGCGATCAGGCACGCCACGTCACCGGTGGTCTGCGTGGCGAGGACCTCGCGCAGGTCCTCCACCGCCGCGTCGATCCGGTCCGCCTCCGGCAGCCGCGCGAGCAGCCCGCGCAGCCGCTCGCCGGAGTGCAGCCAGGCCACCTGCAGGGGGTTGAGCGGGCTGGCCGACCAGCCGCGGTTGCCGGTGACGCCCATCGCCGCGTACGAGCGGCCGTGGTAGCTGTTGCGCACGGCGAGGACCTGGTGCGAGCGGCGGTGGTTGGTGGCCATCAGCAGGGCCGTCTCGTTGGCCTCGGTGCCCGAGTTCGTGAAGAACACCCGCGCGTCCGGGATGCCGGACAGCCGGACCACCTTCTCGGCCAACTCCACCTGCTGCCGGATCAGGTACAGCGTGGAGGTGTGCACGAGGCCCGTACGCAGCTGCCGCTCCACCGCCTCGCGGATCTCCGGGATGTCGTAGCCGATCATGTTCGTCAGCACGCCGCCGAAGAAGTCCAGGTAGGTGCGGCCGCGCGCGTCGGTGACCCGGCGTCCCGCGCCGGAGACCAGCTCGACCGGTTCGGCGTAGTACAGCGGCATCCAGGACGGGAGCACGGCCCGGTGCCGGGCCAGCAGGTCGTCGGCGGTCATCGTGCACCTCTCAGCGCGGTAGGGATCCTCGCACCGTCTCACCGCACCGCGCCCGGGACAACTGGCACCCTGTAGCGTCCCCGGCCGCTGCACCTGACAGCACGTCAAGCGACGGGCTTCGTCCGCCACCGTCCCGGCCGGCGCCTCCCGCCACCGCGCGAGCCGACCGGTCCGTCCGCCCGCCGCCGACCGCCGCCACGCCTCGCCGGGCGGGCGCCGCACGCCCGGACCGGCAGGTGCAGCGCCGTGGCGAGCAGCGCGTACGCGGCCCAGGCACCCGCCAGGGCGATCCCGGCGGGGCCGTCCTGAAGGCCGTGGTAGGCGGCGAGGAAGCCGACCAGGGCGAGGCTGTTGCGGCCGAAGTGCCAGGCGAACGGGACCAGGTGCCGACGCGCCTCCACCGCGACCAGCACCCCCGCGTACGGGAACGTCACCACCATCCCCCGCAACAGGTGGCCGAACAGGCCGGTGCACACCGAGCCCGCCAGGATCACCGCCAGCTTCACCGGGACGGCCAGCCCGTCCCGGCGGCCCTCCACCGGGTCCGGGTCGCGGCCGGGCCACCGGTGCCGCACCACCATCGCCCCCGTCCACAGCAGCAGCGTCACCGCCAGCGCGGTCCGGAACGGCACCGCGACGGCCAACAACAGGGCGCTGTACGCGACGTACACCGCGACCCCGGCCAGATCGGCGGCGGCGATCGGCCACCGCCACCGGTGGTGGGTGAGGGCCACCGTGCCGAAGAACAGGTTCAGGCCGGCGACCCCGAGCAGCTGCGCGCCGTCGACCCGGTGCCCGGTGGTGACCAGGGCGAGCGTCATGGGCAGCGGCAGGCTGTAGACGAAGGCCCGCACCCGCACCGACCGGATCAGGCTGACCGCCCACACCACGGCCGTCACGAGCAGGACGCCGCTCCACGTCACCGGCCGGTCAGCCGTCCTGGTAGGTGGCGGCGGCCGCGCACCGGTCGAACGCCCGGGACAGCCGCTCCACGTCCGGCGGGCAGACCGAGAAGATGTGCTCGGTGACCTCGCCGTACGGGCTCATCCGGGCCTCCCAGCAGCTCGTGCCGTCCCAGACCGCCAGGTTGCCGTGCCACCGGGGGCCGACCACGCCCACCTGCAGCAGGCCGACGCGCACCCCGGCCCGGCGCTGCTCGGCCACGAGCCGGGACAACTCCTCCGACGGGTTGACGTAGACGAAGATCCGGGTCACCGCGACCCCCCGGGCCAGGGCGGCGACGTTCGCGTCCCAGTACCGCCGCCCGATCTCGCCGCGCCACCACGCCAGCTCCCCGCCCGTCCGGGGCACCACATTGGTCACCGCGTCGAGCCGGCGCACACAGTCGCGGGTGGCGCCGAGCAGGTCCTCGTCGTCGTCACCCGGCCGGCTGATCCGTCCGGCGGCAAGTTGCTCGGCCTCCTGCCGGAACTCCTCGAAGCGGCGGCGCGCCTCGGCGGCGACCCGGGTGCCCGCGTGCGCCTCGGCGGCCGTACGCAGGGCGGCGACCACCGGTGGCGTGGCCTGCGCCAGCCACGGCGGGCCCTCCAGCAACGTGCGCAGTTGGAAGCGGCGCTCGCCGCGGGCGAGCGAGTCGACCAGCAGCGAGATGGTGATGCCCATGAGACCGGCCAGCAGCGACTCGACGCCGGTCGCCAGATTGGTGAGATCCAGTGTGATCGACAGCAGGACCGACAGGGCGATGCCGGTGAGCGCCACCGGATCGGTGTGCGCCAGCAGCCGGACCATCCCGCCGGACGACCGGCCCCGCCGGCCCGCCCCACGGCGGAGCACGTCACCCACCATGGCACCCTCCCCTGCGGATCCGCCCGCCAGCGTAGGACCGGGGCACAACGCGTCACCGCGACGCCACGCCGGGTGCGCGGCGGCACCGTTAGGATCTGCCGGTGCGGATGGGAAGGGTGCCCCTGCCCCACGGCGCCACCGGCACGGACGCCGGACGGATCGCCGCCGGCCTGCGGGGCTGGGCCGAGTCGCCGCCGCTGCGCTTCCTGGTCGCGCGCTTCGGTGGCGCGTGGCCGGCCGGCGGCCTCGTCGACGTCCTCGACTGGTTGGACGCGTTCTCCGCCCGGCACTGGGACTTCCGCGCCGGCCGGGAGCGTCCGGACGCCCGGGAACCGGTCCTCGACCCCGGCACCGCGGACCTGGTCCTGGAAGCGGCCACCGCGCTCGGCCTGGTCCACCCGGTCGCGCCGGCCCGGTCCGGCTACGCCCACCTGGTGGTGCTCGGCGGCCTGGCGCACGCCTGCGTACGGCGGGTCGCGTACGCCGCCCACCTGGTGCGCTCCGGCATCTCGGCGAGCGGGGAACTGGCGGTGCTCGGCAGCTACCGTCCACTGTCGGAGCCGGAACGGCGGGCGCTGGCCGACGCCGGGCTACCGGCCTGCGCGACCGAGGTCGACGTGCTGGACCTCGCGGTGCGGCGGGTGTTCGGGGTGCCCGCGCCGGCCGAGGAGGACGGTCACGAGGCCGGCCACCCGCACCACTCCTGGTCCTCGCGCACCTACCGGCCGGAGGGCCTGCCGCCGGTGCGCGTACTGGCGGCGCCGTCGAGCGAGCCGGAGCGGCGGCGGGCACACACCGCCGACACCCAGCGGTTCTGGGCCGGGCACGTGCGGCTCTCCCCCGGCGACGAGGTGCTCTGCGTGACCGCACCGATCTACGTGCCCTTCCAGCACTGCGACGCCCTGCGCACGCTGGCGCTGCCGTACGGCTGCGGGGTGCGTACCGTCGGTGTGGACCCGGCAGTGCCGGACGTGGCGGTGCTGCCCGAACCGGCGTTGACGCCGGGCCGGTACCTCCAGGAGATCCGTTCGGCGATCCGGTCGGTGCGGGCCCTGCACGCCGCGCTGGCCGTGCGCGGGCCGGCGCACGGCCGGACGTCGGCCCCCCCCCCAACCCCCCCCC
>JAEYGD010000352.1 GCA_023402505.1 Actinomycetes bacterium | reverse complement strand
CGGGGGGGTCCGCGGCCGGCCCGCGGGCGGGGTCTGCCGGGCGGGCCGGGCGGGGCCCGCGGCGCCCGACCGGTCCGGGAGAGCGGTGTCCGCGCCGAGCCACGGGCGACGGCCGGTCGCGCTCCGGCCCGCGCCACCGACGGAGTACGCTCCGCGAACCGCCCGGCCGCCCGCCGGACGGCTGCCGGTGGCGCGGTCAAGCGGCTCTCGGCACCCCACCCCCGACGCTTCACGGGGCGGGCCACCGTGCTGTTCGCGGTGTTGATCGCGCTCGCCCTCGGCTACACCTATCCGGTCCGGGTCTACCTCGACCAGCAGACCGACATCGCCCGCATGGAGGCCGCGCAGGAGGCCCAGCGGGAGGAGATCGCGCGGCTGTCGGACCTGGCCGCCAAGTGGCAGGACCCGAAGTTCATCGAGGCCAAGGCGCGGGAGCGGTTCTTCATGGTCCGGCCGGACGAGAAGATCCTCGTGGTGCTGCGCGACCCGGAGGGCGCCGCCCGGGACGCGGGCAAGTCCACCGGGCCGGCCGAGCCGGTGACGCCCGACCCCTGGTACGACACCCTGTGGTCGAGCGTCGAGGCGGCCAACGGGGACCGGCCCGACGCGTGAGCACCACCGCACCGACTGTCGAAAGGGCATCGTGACCGTCGTACCGCCGCCGGAGCCGGCTGCCGCCTCCGTACCCCTGCCGCAGCGGGAACCGGCCACGGAGGCCGACCTGGCCGCGGTGGCCGCGCAGCTCGGGCGCCCCCCGCGCGGCACCCGGGCGGTGGCCCACCGGTGCCCCTGCGGCCTGCCCGACGTGGTGGAGACGACGCCGCGCCTGGCCGACGGCACGCCCTTCCCGACGTTGTTCTACCTGACCTGTCCCCGGGCGACGGCCGCGTGCAGCCGGCTGGAGTCGGCGGGGCTGATGAAGGAGATGGCCGACCGGCTCGCGGAGGACCCGGAGCTGGCGGCGCACTACCGGGCCGCGCACGAGGACTACCTGGCGCGGCGGGAGGCGATCGGCCACGTGCCGGAGATCGCCGGCATCTCCGCCGGCGGGATGCCGGGCCGGGTGAAGTGCCTGCACGTGCACCTCGGGCACGCGCTCGGCGCCGGGCCGGGCGTCAACCCGTTCGGTGACGAGACGCTGGGGCTGGTGGAGCCGTGGTGGACCGGCGGGCCGTGCGTGGACGTACCGGCGGACGAGTGAGATGACCGCTGCGCCGGGGCCGCCCGGATTCCCGCCCGCCGCCGACGAGATCGAGGTGCGCCGGGCCCGGACGGCCGACGTCCGGGGGATCCGCCGGTTGGTCGACACGTACACCGACGACCGGCGGCTGCTCAGCAAGGCGACGGTGACGCTCTACGAGGACGTGCAGGAGTTCCGGGTCGCGGTGGCGCCGGACGGCACGGTGGTCGGGTGCGGGGCCCTGCACGTCATGTGGGAGGACCTGGCCGAGATCCGTACGGTGGCGGTCGACCCGGTCTACCGGGGCCGCAAGATCGGGCACCGGATCGTCGGTGAGCTGATCGACGCGGCCCGGGAGCTGGGCGTGGCGCGGATCTTCGTGCTCACGTTCGAGACCCGGTTCTTCGGCTCGTTCGGGTTCGCGGAGATCGACGGCGCGCCGGTGCCCCAGCCGGTCTACGAGCAGCTGCTGCGCTCCTACGACGAGGGCGTCGCGGAGTTCCTCGACCTGGAGCGGGTCAAGCCCAACACCCTCGGCAACAGCCGGATGCTGCTGCGCCTCTGAGCCGCCCCGAGTCGTCCCTGTAGTGCCTCTCTGGCACCTGGCACCTGGCACCTGGCACCTGGCACCTGGCGCCTCTGGCGCCTCTGGGCCCGATGCGCCGGCGCTCCCGACGCGCCACGCCCGCCCCGCGCCGGATCACGCCCTCCGCGCATCACGCGCCATCACGTACCGTCACTCCTGCGCGGGCTGCCAACCCTCGCCCCACAGCCTTTGCTCTGCTGCCCTATACGCACCGCGCACTCTCCGTGGTTGCTTGGCACCGCACGCTCCGGACGCCGTTCGAGATCGACCCTGGTCATCGAGGGTGGTGCGTATAGGTCAGCAGAGCAAAGGCTGGCGGAGGGCTCGGTGGGGTGGCGGCTCGGGTTGCGGAGCGTGACTTGTGGCAGGTCGCTACGGTCCGTGCTGCCGGTCACTGCCGGCCCGGTCAGGCCTTGCGGGGGTGCGGATGACGGACCGGACAGCGGCGATCGAGGCCCGAGGGGCAGCCGGGCGCCCGCAGGGCCGGGCCAACGTGCTCGCCGGGCGGCCAACGTGCTCGCCGGGCGGGCGGAGGTGCTCGCGTGCGGGCTGGCGGACGCGGTGATCCGGGTGGGCGGGCGCGGTCGTGCTCGCCGCGCCCGAGCGCGGGTGGTGCTGCCGTAGGGTTGCGGGCGTGACAACGCGCGTGGCCGCCATCGACTGCGGGACCAACTCGATCCGCCTGCTGGTCGCCGACCTGCCCGATCCGGCCGCCGGCCCGGCCGCGCCGCTGGTCGACCTGAGCCGCCGGATGGAGATCGTCCGGCTGGGTCAGGGCGTCGACCGGACCGGCCGGCTCGCGCCGGAGGCGATCGAGCGGACGCGGGTGGCGCTGGCCGGCTACGCGGCCGAGATCGAGAAGCTGGGCGCCGAGCAGGTGCGGATGTGCGCCACCTCGGCATCCCGGGACGCGGAGAACGCCGCCGACTTCCGGGCCATGGTGGAGCAGACCCTCGGCGTGGCTCCTGAGGTGGTGACCGGCGACGAGGAGGCGCGGCTCTCCTTCACCGGTGCGGTCCGCGGGCTGCCCGCCGACGCACGGGAGCCGTACCTGGTCGTCGACATCGGCGGTGGCTCGACCGAGTTCGTCGTCGGCACCCGCGCCGGCGGCGTCGACGCCGCCATCTCGATGGACATCGGCTGCGTCCGGATGACCGAGCGGCACCTGCACGGCGATCCGCCGGGCCTGGACGAGATCGCGGCGGCACAGGCCGACATCGCGGTCGCGGTGGACCGGGCGCTCGACGCCGTGCCGGGCCGGGAGGCGGCCACGCTGGTCGGGCTCGCCGGGTCGGTCACCACCGTCGTCGCGATCGCCCAGGGGCTGGAGGAGTACGACCCGGAGCGCATCCACCACGCCCGCGTGCCCTACCCGGCGGTGGCCGACGTGACCGCCGACCTGCTGGCGAAGACCCGGGCCGAGCGGCTGGCGATCCCGGTCATGCACCCGGGCCGGGCCGACGTGATCGGCGCCGGCGCCCTGGTGCTCCGCGTGATCATGGAACGTGCCGGTCTGGACTCGGTGGTCGCCTCCGAGCACGACATCCTCGACGGCATCGCCTGGAGTCTCCAGCGGTAGCCGCCTGACGCCTTCAGCGGCGGGCGGCACCAGGCCGATCGGCGAGTCTCGTTGACGCTATTACGCATTGCACACTAGTGTGCAATACGTGGACACCACGCAGCTTCTGAAGGGCGTGCTGGACCTGGCCGTCCTCGCGGTGCTCCGGGACGAGGACGGCTACGGCTACGACATCCTGCGCCGGCTGCGCGACGCCGGGCTGGAGGAGGTCGGCGACGCCTCGGTCTACGGCACGCTGCGCCGCCAGTACGCGGCCGGCTTCCTCACCACGTACGTGGTGCCCAGCGAATCCGGCCCCCACCGCAAGTACTACTCGCTCAACGCCGCCGGCCGCGACCAGCTCGCCCGGTCCGGCAAGCTGTGGCGATCCTTCGCCACCACCATGGACACTCTGCTCGACGATCGGGGGAGGGCGGCATGACCGTCACTGAGCAGGAGATCAACGACTACGTCGCCCGGGTCCGGTCCGCGCTGGCCGACCTGCCGCCGGCGGTCCGCGACGAGTTGACCGAGGACCTGCCGGAGCACCTCGCCGTCGTGGCCGCCGAGACCGGCGGGTCGCTCGTCGAACGGCTCGGCGAGCCCGAGGCGTACGCGGTCGAGCTGCGTGCCGCCGCCGGGGTCGGCGCGGGCCGGCGCCGGATGGACCGGCGGTTCACCGATTTCGCCGGCCGGGCGCGCACCCAACTGCGCGCGCTCGACCACCAGCTCGGCCCGCCCCTCGGGTACCCGACGGCACGCGAGTTCCTCCGCCTGTTCGCCCCGGGCTGGTGGGTCCTGCGCGCCTACCTCGCGGCGATGCTGCTGACCGTGATGAGCACCGGCGGCTCCTTCGGGCTGCTGCCGCGCATCGACGGCAACACACAGGCCGGCCTGATGGTCCTGGCGGCCCTCGTCGTCGCCTCGGTCGCCCTCGGCCGCCGGGACGGCCGGCTGCGCACCTGGCCACGGCGTGCCCTGGCGGCCGGCAACCTGGTGCTCGTGGTGTTCGCGCTGTCGGCGCTCGCGAACGCCGAGGACCGGCTCGGCTACACCGACCACTGGTACGAGCAGACCGCCGTCGACGGCCGGTACGACCACATCCGTGACGTCTTCGTCTACGACAGCGAGGGACGGCTGGTCCAGAACGCGCGCCTGTTCGACCAGAACGGTGACCCGATCCGGCTCGGCTACCCGGACTGCCCCGATCTCCGGGACCCGAACGGCACCGGCAATCCGCTGCTGCGCGCCTACCCGTACTGCCCGGAGGCGGCGCCGTTCGGGTCGCGGCCGAGCGCCCCGGCGTCCCAGCCCGTGCTTCCACCGCTGCCCGGCCCGTCCGCGAGTGCGGCGCCGACGGCGTCCCCGACGCCGTCCGCGTCGCCGGCGACGCCGAGCGCCGAGCCCACCGGCTGAAGGATCGCTCACCGCTTCCTGGGAAATGGCTGAAAGGATGAGGCCGGTGGGGCGGCGGGCGGGGCCGGTGGTCGCTTACGGTGTCGTCCGCACATTCACTCCTCGGAAGGAAATCCCGTGTCAGAGCAGGTCGCACCGCCCCCCGCCCCGGCCCAGCCCGGCGACCCCACGCCGCCGCCGGCGGCCCAGGAGCCGGCCAAGAAGCCCGGTGGCAAGAAGGTGCTCGGCATCGTCGGCGCGGTCGTCGTGTTCCTGGTGATCGCCGGTCTGAAGTTCGGCGTCGGCTCGGCGATCGGCGGCTTCCTCAACAAGGACGAGACCGCGGACGCGAAGGCCGGCGACTGCATCGCCGAGCTGCCCGAGGTGACCGGCACCGAGGAGGAGCAGGTCGACGGTGCGAAGATCGTCGAGTGCACCTCCACCGACGCCGCGTACACGGTGGTCGGTCGGATCGACGGCCAGACCCAGGCGCAGGCCCGCGAGGGTACGGCGTGCGACCAGTTCCTCAAGGAGGGCGAGGAGGGCTACGTGTTCTCCAGCATCGAGCCGGGCAAGACGGGCTACGTGCTCTGCCTCACCAAGAAGGCCTGAGCGGCCGACGGACGACGTCGACGGCGGTGCGGGTGACTCCCGCGCCGCCGTCGTCGTGTCCGGGTTGTCGAGGGGTGAACAGGAGGTGTATGCCACTTCCCCGGCGTCTTCCCGGCACCGTCGCGGCGTGGCAGGCTACCGGCACGTAGGACCACTGGGCGACCAGCCAACGATGACTGACCGCTAGGAGGACGGCCGATGGGCGAGATGGTGACGTACCGCAGCAACGGTGGTACGGGCGAGGGGTATCTCGCGATACCGTCCGGTGGTGCGGCCAGCCCCGCGGTCATCGTCATCCAGGACTGGTGGGGTCTCGTACCCCACGTACGGGCGGTCGTCGACCGGTTCGCCGAGGCCGGTTTCGTCGCCCTCGCCCCCGACTTCCGGCACGGCGGTCCGGCCAGCAAACCGGACGAGCTCCGGCAGATGCTGAACAGCACGCAGATGGACGAGGCGGCGGCCGACATCGCCGGCGCGGCCGACTACCTCGCCGGCCGGCTGGAGGTCACCGGGAAGATCGGCTGCGCTGGCTTCTGCGCCGGCGCCAGCCTGGCGCTCTGGTCCGCCACCCGCACCGAGCGGATCGTGGCCACCTCCGCCTTCTACCCCCGGCTGCCCTGGGAGGGTATGCGTCCGGAGTGGACCGACTACGCGGGCAAGGCCGCGGTCATCCACTGCTCCGAGGCCGACGGGACCTCCGCCGACGACGGCGTGCAGGCCGTCCGCCGGGCCATCGAGGGCGCCGGCGGCAGCTGCCAGACGTACGACTACCCGGGCACCGCGCACGCCTTCTTCAACGAGGACCGCCCGGAGAACTTCGACCAGCGCGCCGCCGCCACCGCCTGGGCCCGCACCCTCGAACTGTTCCGGGCCAAGCTTGGCTGAGCCGCGTACCGCCGGGGAGGTCGCCGCGCGCGCCGCGCGGGCGACCGACCTCGCCGACCTCGACGGCGCGGTGAGCGACTGCTTCGCCTGCCCCCGGCTCGTCGCCTGGCGGGAGGAGGTCGCCCGCACCCGCCGGGCGGCCTTCCGCGACCAGGAGTACTGGGGCCGACCGGTGCCCGGCTTCGGCGACCCGGCCGCGCGCATCGCCATCCTGGGTCTGGCTCCCGCCGCGCACGGCGGGAACCGCACCGGCCGCATCTTCACCGGTGACCGCTCCGGCGACGTGCTCTTCGCCGCGCTGCACCGGGCCGGGCTGGCGAACCAGCCGACCAGCGTCGCCGCCGCCGACGGCCTGGCCCTGCGCGACACCCGCATCTTCTCGGCGGTGCGCTGCGCGCCCCCGGACAACAAGCCGACCCCGGCCGAGCGGGACACCTGCGCCCCGTGGCTGCACCGCGAGGTCGCGCTGATCCGGCCGACCCTGCGCGTCGTGGTCGCGCTGGGTGCCTTCGCCTGGTCCACGTGGTGGCCGGCGCTGCGCCAGGTGTACGGCGTGCGCCCGCCCAGCCCGCGACCGGCGTTCACGCATGGGGCACACTGGTCCGGAACGGCCGTACCGGAAGTGCTCGGCTGCTACCACGTCAGCCAGCAGAACACCTTCACCGGACGGCTGACACCAGAGATGCTGGACGAGGTGTTCGCCCGGGCGAAGCGACTGGCCGGGGTGGAGTAGAGGCTGCGGGGCGGTGGCGATGACGGACGGGACGCGCCGACGCACGCCGTACCTCCCGGAGGACCTCGGCGTGCTGCGCCGGTGGTGGCCCGTCGGAGCGGTCGTCCTCCTGCTGGTCGCCGCGACGGTCGCGGCCACCCGCTCGTCGATCGGCGCGAGCCGCGTCCCGCCCGCCGCCGAGAGCGTGCCCCTCGTCCCGGAGTACCCGACGGCCGAACCGATCCCGTCGATCCCCGTCGAACCGCGCGACGCCGGTGAGGTGACCGGCGTACGCATACCGGACTGGCTTCTCACCGGGCTCTGGACGCTGCTCGGGCTGGCCGTGCTCGCGGTCGTCGGCGTCCTGCTGTGGACGCTCGTGCGAGGTGCGCTGCGCCGGACGACGCGGGCGCTGCCCGCGCAGCGGGTCCGGCGCAGTGCCGAAGGCACGGCCCGGGAGGTCGCCGCCGCGCTCGACGCCGGCCTGGTGGACCTCGACGACGCCGACACCGACCCGCGTACGGCGGTGATCGCCTGCTGGGTGCGCCTGGAGGAGGCCGCCGACGGTGCCGGTGTGCACCGGCTGGCCGGCGACACCCCCACCGACCTGGTGACCCGCCTGCTGCGCGGCGACCCGGCGGCCGGGGTCCCCGCGATCGCCAGCGCCGACGTGCTGGCGGAGTTCGCGCACGTCTACCGGGAGGCGCGCTACGCCACCCGCCCGGTCGACGAGCGCACCCGCGACCAGGCGCGGGCCGCGCTGCGCCGGCTGCGCGGCGAACTCACCACCCTGACCGGCGGCGAGGTGCCGGCATGACGGCGTCGCGACGGTGCGCCCGTCCCGAGGAGGGGACGCGGTGAGCAGCACCAGCATCGACGACCTCCTCAGCTTCGAGGAGGAACGGCCCCGCCCCGACGGGCCGGACCGGGGCGGCTGGCTCAGGTCGGCGCTGCGTACCCTGGCCGGTGTCGCCGCCGCGGTGGTCGTGCTCGTCGCCGGCCTGCGCGTGGTCGGTCTCCGGGTCTCGCTGCTGGTCCTGGTCGCCGGTGTGGTCGCGTTGTTCGCGGTGCGCCGGGTCGTCACCGCGCTGTCGTTCCCGTCCCCGCAGGCCGCGCCCGCAACCCGCGCCCCGGCCGCGATCCGCCTCGGCGCGGACGACGGCACCTGGAACTGGGCCGCCACGGACGCTCTCCGCGCCGCCATCAACAGCTGGGAGACGCCGCTGGACTGGTCGGCCACCCGGCCCGAGCGTTTCAACAAGGTGATCCTGCCCCGGCTCGGCGAACTGGCCGACGAGCGGCTGCGCCTGCGGCACGGCGTGACCCGCGGCTCGGATCCCGCGCGGGCCCGCGTGCTGCTGGGTGACCGGCTGTCGACGTTCCTGGAGAACCCGCCTCGCCGCCCCCCGTCGCCGCGCGATCTCGCGGCGATCGTCGCCGAACTGGAGAGACTGTGATGAAGGACGTGGACCGGAGCCTGCCCGCGACGGAGGTCGGCCACCTCGCCCGGGGGGTGCTGGACGCCGTCGGTACGGTCGTGGTCGGCAAGCGGGAGTCGCTGGAACTGGTCCTCGCCGGGATCCTGGCCGGCGGGCACGTGCTCCTCGAGGACCTGCCCGGGCTGGGCAAGACGCTGACCGCCCGCTCCTTCGCCCAGGCGCTCGGGCTGGACTTCCGCCGGCTCCAGTTCACCCCCGACCTGCTGCCGGCCGACGTGACCGGCTCGTTCCTCTACGACCAGCGCAGCGGGGACTTCGCGTTCCGTGCCGGGCCGGTCTTCACCAACCTGCTCCTCGCCGACGAGATCAACCGCACCCCGCCGAAGACCCAGTCGGCCCTGCTGGAGGCCATGCAGGAGAAGCAGGTGTCGGTGGAGGGCGTCACGTACCGGCTCGACGAGCCGTTCCACGTGCTCGCCACCGCCAACCCGGTCGAGTACGAGGGCACGTACCCGCTGCCGGAGGCCCAGCTGGACCGTTTCCTGCTGCGGGTCTCGTTCGGCTACCCCGACCACGGCGAGGAGTGGGAGGTGCTGCGCCGGCGGATGTCCCGCCGCCGGGAGGAGGCCGAGATCAAACCGGTCGTCGACGCCGCGACCCTGCGCGCCATGCAGGCCGCGCTCGAGGACGTGGTCGTGGAGGACTCGGTCGGCCGCTACATCGTGGCGTTGACCGCGGCCACCCGGGAGCACGCGTCGGTGCTGGTCGGGGCCTCCCCGCGGGGTTCGCTGGCGCTGCTCCTGCTGGCCCGCGTACGGGCCGTGATGGCGGGCCGGGACTACGTGGTGCCGGAGGACGTCAAGGACGTGGCCGTGCCCGCCCTGGCACACCGGATCACGCTCCGGCCGGAGATGTGGCTGCGCCGGGTCGACCCGTCGTTCGTGGTCGCCGAGGTGCTGGAGGCGACCCCGGCGCCGGCCAGCGGTGCCCTGCCCAGCTACGCCGCCGGCCGGCCCGCCCGCTGATGAGCCCGCCCACCGTGCCGCCCCCGGCCGGGTCGCCGGAGCCGGAGCAGACCGGCGGCTGGGCGCCGACCCGGGCGCTCGGCCGGGCGGTGCTGCTCACCGGCCTGCTGCTGATCGCCGGTGTGGTGCTGGGCCGGGTCGACCTGATCGTGCTGGCCGCCCCGTTCGCGCTCGGCACCGCGTACGCCCTACGCCGCCGGCCCGCCGCGCCGCCGCAGGTGTGGATCACCGTGGACGAGGGGCACCTGGTGGAGGGCGGCGAGCTGACCGGGCAGGTCAGTGTCGGCAACCCCGGCCCGGTCGGCTACGACGTGGCCGTGGTCCGTAGCCGGGTGTCGCCCTGGTTGCGGATCGGGCGGGCGACGATCGGCACGACGGCGACGTCCGGTGAGCCGGGGAGCGCCCGGTCGGTCGCCGACCGTCCCTTCGTCACCGCCGTACCGGCCGGCGCCGCGGTCGACCTGGAGTTGGTGGGCACGGCGGGGCGGTGGGGACGGCACCCGTTCGGCCCGGCCGGCGCCCGGGCCTGCGCCGCGGACGGTCTGCTGGTCTCCCGCCCGGTCGTCACCGAGCCGGCCCGCGTGCGGGTCTATCCGGTCACCGAGCCGTTCGACGCGGTGGAGGCGATGCCGCGCGCGGCGGGCCTGGTCGGGGCGCACCACTCGCGACGGCCGGGCGAGGGCGGCGAGCTGGCCGGGGTACGCGTCTTCGCCCCCGGTGACCGGCTGCGCCGCATCGACTGGCGGGTCTCGCTGCGGGCCCGGCAACTGCACGTGGCGGCCACCCTCTCCGACCGGGACGCGGAGGTGGTGGTGCTGTTGGACGTGCTCGCCGAGGCGGGCCGCTCGGGTGGCGTCGGCGGCGCCGCCTCGGTGCTGGACACCACGGTCCGGGCCGCCGCGGCGATCGCCGAGCACTACCTGCACCGGGGTGACCGGGTGTCGATGCTGGAGTACGGGCCGGGCGCCCGCCGGCTGCGGCCCGCCACCGGCCGCCGCCAGTACCTGACGGTCCTGGAGTGGCTGCTCGACATCCACGCCCAGCCCTCGCCGCACGAGCCGTACGACCAGGTCTTCGGTCCCCAGGTGCTCTCCGCGGACGCGCTGGTGGTGGTGCTCACGCCGCTGCTGGACGAGCGTTCGGCGCAGATGCTCGCCCGGCTGGCCCGCTCCGGGCGTTTCGTGGTGGCGGTCGACACGCTGCCCGCCGATCTGACCCCGCCGGCGGACCGGGGCTGGGCGGAGGTGGCGTACCGGCTGTGGCGGCTGGACCGGGACACGATGATGCGGCAGTTGCGGGAGCACGGCGTGGCGGTGGTGCGCTGGGCCGGCGCGGGCAGCCTGGACGAGGTGCTGCGGGACGTGGCGCGGTTGGCGACCGCGCCGAGAGCGGGGACCAGGTGAGCCGGGCGGTCATGACCGGGGGCGGGTGCCGGTGAACGCCGTCGTCGAGCGGGTCCGGGCGGTACGGTACGCGGCGGCCCGAATCAGCCTGACGCCGCTGCTGGTCCGCGCCGCCGTCTTCCTCAGCACCCTGGTCGGGTTGCTCCTCGCGTACCCCTCGGAGGTCGTCCGCGAGCGCCCGCTGGTCGCGCCGCTCGTCGCGCTGCTGCCGGCGGTGGCGCCCCGGCGGGTCTGGCCGACCTTCGCGGTCCTGGTGACGGTGGGCGGGTGGCTGCTCGCCATCGACGGGTACGGGCGGCCGGTCGCGCTCTGGCGGCTGCTCGCCGTGGCGGCGGCGGTCTACCTCACCCACACCCTGTGCGCGCTCGCGGCGGTGCTGCCGTACGACGCGGTGGTGGACCCGGACCTGATCGTCCGCTGGCTGCTCCGGGCGGTCGCGGTGCTGCTCGCCGTCGCGGTGCTGGGCGTCGTCCTGGTCGAGTTGGCCGGGGCGGGCGGGGACGGGGGGTTCCAGGCGGCGACGGTGGCCGGCCTGGCCGTCGCCGTGGCGGTGACCGCGTTGCTCGGGTGGCTGCTGCGTCGCCGGTGACCGGTGTGCACCAGGGTTAGGCAGGTCACAGGGGTTGTGCTCCGTCACAACGGGGGGCCGCGAGCGGGATTAGCGCAGCCGGGCGGGGAAAGATAGATGACGTGAATCCGAAGCGGATCCTTGTCGTGGGTGCCGGACACGTCGGCCTGTACGCCGCGCTGCGCCTGTCCAAGAAGCTCGGCTCGCGTGAGGCCGAGGTCGTCGTGGTCGACCCCCAGCCGCACATGACCTACCAGCCGTTCCTTCCGGAGGCGGCGGCCGGCAACATCTCGCCCCGGCACTCCGTGGTGCCGCTGCGGCGGGAGTTGCGCAAGTGCAAGGTCGTGGTGGGCGCGGTCACCCGGATCGACCATGCCACGAAGACGGCCGAGGTGCAGCCGATCATCGGCCCGACCCGCGAGATCCGGTACGACCACGTGGTGGTCGCCCCCGGTTCCGTCTCCCGGACGCTGCCGATCCCGGGCCTGCACGAGCACGGCATCGGCTTCAAGACCATCGGTGAGGCCATCTACCTCCGCAACCACGTGCTGGACCGGCTCGACGTGGCCGCCGCCACGCCGGACCCGGAGGTGCGTCGCAAGGCCCTGACGTTCGTCTTCGTCGGCGGCGGCTACGCCGGCATCGAGGCGCTCGCCGAGATGGAGGACATGGCCCGCGACGCGCTGCGGTACTACCCGGAGCTGAAGGCGGACGACATGCGCTGGGTGCTCGTGGAGGCGACCCAGCGGGTGCTGCCCGAGGTCGACCGCGACATGGGCGCGTACGCGGTGCAGCAGCTGCTCAAGCGAGGCATGGACATCCGGCTGGACACCCGCCTGGAGTCCTGCGTCGACGGGGTGGTGAAGCTCTCCGACGGCGACAGCTTCCGCGCCGACACGATCGTCTGGACGGCCGGCGTGAAGCCGTCGCCGATGCTGGACGCCACCGACTTCCCCCGGGACGAGCGGCGGCGGATCACCTGCCTGCCCACCCTCCAGGTCGTCGACGGCGACCGGGTCGTGGAGGGCGCGTGGAGCGCCGGCGACTGCGCGGCGGTGCCGGACCTGACGAAGGAGCCGGGCAACTTCTGCTCGCCGAGCGCCCAGCACGCGGTGCGCCAGGCGGCCCGGATGGCCGACAACATCGTCAACGTCGTGCGGGGCCGTGAGCCGGTGAACTACAAGCACAAGCACGCCGGCAGCGTCGCCAGCCTCGGCCTGCACAAGGGCGTCGCCCAGGTGTACGGCGTCAAGATGAAGGGCTGGCCGGCCTGGTTCATGCACCGGACGTACCACATGAGCCGGATCCCGTCGTTCAACCGCAAGGTCCGGGTCGTGGCCGACTGGACGCTGGCGTTCTTCCTCAAGCGCGAGGTGGTCGCCCTGGGCCAGCTGCACGACCCGCGTGAGGAGTTCGCCGAGGCGTCCCAGCCGGTCGGCGCCGGCCTCCGCTGAGCCGCCGGGACAGGCCCTTCCGCGCTCCTTCGGGCGGCGGAGGGGCCTTTCCCTTTCCGCCGCTCAGACCCGCCAGATCCAGGCGTCGGCGACCCGGGTGGACGGCCCGTAGAGCTGCTCCAGCGTGCCGCGCAGGCTGTCGGCGTGGTGGGTGTCGACCGCCAGCACCACGCACGAGGCGCCCCAGAAGTCCACGTCCTCGGCGGCCCGCCGGCGCTGCTCCTCCCCGACGGCCGGCTGCAGCCCCCGCTTCCACACCTCGTCCAGCAGCTTGGCGGTGGGCCGCCGGCTGGTCCCCATGGCGGCGGTCCCGTTCCGCCCGTACGGGCCGATGAAGAACCCTTCCGGCATGCCGAACGCGGCGTCGGCGGCGGTCGCCCACCGCATGGGCCACGGCTCCGGCGGCGTGGCCAGCGGCACCGGCACCAGCACCCCGCCGGGTTCCACGCACTGGCGCCAGTGGCCGGCGGTGACGAACTCCGGCACCAGCGGTCGCGCCGCGGTCGGCAACGGCAGGGGGAACAGGGGCAGCAGGGCCACCCCGACCGCGGCCGGCACCCACCGCCGGGCCCGGCCGGCGCCGCGCAGCGCGCGGTCGAGCGCCAGCACCAGGACGGTGGCGATCAGGGGGAGCGCGGCGAGCGCGAAGCGCATCGGCAGCGCGCCGTCGACCACCGGCAGGCCGGCGAGCAGGGCGTACGGCCCGGGCAGGTCGCTGCGGTCGCCGTTGACGACCACCCGGGGGCCGAGCGACAGCGCCCCGCTCACCAGGATGCCGACGACACAGGCGACGACCAGCGGTCGCCGGCCCAGCCAGAGCGCGCACGCGGCGGTGACCAGCAGCAGCGGCCAGCCGAGGAACGCGTTGTACTCGGCCGGCCCGGTCGTCAACCGGGCCGCGTCGTCGGTGCCGAGGAGCGACAGCGGCGACACCGCCCACCAGCTGCGCAGGTCGGCCGAGAAGTAGTGGGGGCTGAACATGCCGTCGGCCACCCCCTGCGGCCCGGCGAACTGGAACCACAGCGGCCAGCCCAGCACGAGCACGGCGAGGCCGGTGGCCAGCAGCATGCCGCCGGCGAAGGTCGGCAGGGCGCGCCGGGCCAGTTCCCGGTCCGCCACGGCGTACGTGGCCGCCATCACCAGGAGGGTGACCGCGGTGAGGAACAGCACCTCCTCGCCGACGAACACCTGCACGCTGACCACCGCCGCGAGGGCCACCGCGGAGGTGGCGACCCGCCGCAGGTCCGGGCCGGCGGGCCGCCCCGCGCGGGCGTCCCCGGCCGGGTCGGCGGAGCGCAGCAGGCGGACGACCAGCCAGACGATCACCGGGACCAGCCACTGTGCGGTCATGTGCAGGTGGCTGTTGGTCTGCGACACCATGCCCGGGCCGAACCCGCAGAGCCCGGCGCCCGCCACGGCGGCGGCCCGGCGGGCGTGCAGCGTACGCGTGTAGAGCAGGTACCAGGCGAACGCCGTGCCGGCCAGGTTCAGCCCGGCCAGCAGGGCGAAGGTGACCGGTGCGCCGAACATGAGGGTGACCGGGGAGAGCAGCACCCCGAGGGCGATGACCGTGGTGTTGGTCATCAGGTTCACCCCGTCCGGCGCGTTCAGCCGGTCGGTGAGCAGCCCGAAGTCACCGAGCAGGGCGCGCGCGTCGACGGCCAGGAACCATTCGTACAGGGCCTGGTCCTCGGGGTTGAGCGACAGGACCCGCGTCTCCGGAGCCGGCCACAGCCCTTGGGTGAGCCATCCGGCCAGCGCCAGGAACGACAGCAGGACGGTGATGTCGGCGCGGCGGCGGGCCAGCAGTGCGGGCCAGTGCCGGAGCGAGAGCCGGTGGGCGGTGCGGACAGCCCCGGCGGCGGCGTCGGAGGCCGTGGGGGCTGCGCTGCTCACGGTTCCGACCCTAGTGGGGGCCGGGTATCGGGGTACGCCGGGTCGTGGAGGACCGGCTACCGTGACACTGCACCCAGGCGTGTCGGCACGCGTGGTGTCACCCGCCCGGGTGGTGGAACGGCAGACACGGCCGCCTTAAAAGCGGCTGCCGCAAGGCGTGCGGGTTCGACCCCCGCCCCGGGCACTCAGGTGTGCGTCTGGTCGGGTGTGCCGGCCGGCCGGGCGGCGGCCGTGGTCTCCAGGATCAGCCCGGCGACCAGGTCGGGTTCGTCGCTCATCGGCACGTGCCCGCAGCCGGGAAGCGTCACCACCCGGGCCGACGGCAGCCCGGCGCGTACGCGTTCGGCCTGGTGGACCCCGAAGATCCGGTCGCGTTCGCCCCAGCCGACGGTCACCGGCACGCTCGGGTCGGCCAGGCGGGCGCAGTCGAAGCGGTAGGCGCGGGCGGCCCGGGCGACCGCGGCGAAGCCGACGGCGCGGCGCAGCGCCAGCGCGTCGCCGAACGCGCGGTCGAAGTCGAGCAGGGCGGGACGGGCCACCAGCGGGGCGAAGCAGAGCGCCCGCAGGTACGCCGAGCGCAGCGCGGCCCGCATGAGCGGGGTGGGCAGGTACGCGTTGGCCCGCAGCAGCCGGAGGATGGCCAGCGCCCGACGGCGCTCGGCCTGGGTGAAGAACCCGGCCGGGGAGAAGGCGGTGGCCGAGGCGACCACTCCGGCCGCGGCGAGTTCCAGGGCGATCGCCCCGCCGAGGCTGTAGCCGGCGACGTGCGGCCGTTCCAGTCCCCAGCCGGTGAGGACGGGCAGCAGCGCGGCCACGGTCGCGGCCATGTCGGCGGGCATGCCGGCCTCGGGTGGCGGGGAGCCGCCGAAGCCGGGCAGGTCGAGCGCGATCACCTCGTGCCGGGCGGTGAGCCGGTCGAACACCGGCTCCCACGCCTGGTGGCGGTGGCCGATGCCGTGGATGAGCACGAGCGGCTCACCGCTGCCGGCACGACGGACGTTGATCTGCACGGTCACCCTCCCACCGAACTCCTGCCGAAGGAGCGCCCGAGCCGGCGCACCTCGTCCTCCATCTGGTCGACCAGGGCGGCGCCGCCGGTCCGGGCGATCACCGCGTCGGTGAACCGGCTGAGCATCACCGGCCGCAGCGCCTGCACCAGCGCGAGCGAGCGGGGCACGTAGACCTTCCGGCTGCGCCGCTCGACGCCCCGCAGCAGGTCCTCGGCGCAACGGTCGACGGACGCGACGGTCGACAGCGGCCACGGCAGCCGCCGCAGCGCGGCACGGAACGACGCCAGGTCGTCGCGGATGTCGCGGACCAGGTCGGTGTCGATCCAGATCGGGTGCGCGGTGCCCACCGTGACGCCGCGGTGGCGGACCTCCAGGCGCAGCACGTTGGCGAACTGCTCGACGCCCGCCTTCGAGGCGCAGTACGCCGCCATCCCGGGCAGGGCCGTGAAAGCGGCCGCCGACGAGACGATCAGGACGTGGCCGCGTGCCGCGCTGACGTGCGGCAGGGCCGCGCTGACCGTGCGGATCGCGCCGCCCAGGTTCACCTCGACGGTACGCACCAGCGCGTCGACCGGGCCGACGGCGACGGTGCCGAGGTTGGCGACTCCGGCGTTGGCGACGACGACGTCGATCCCGCCGAAGCGGTCCACGGTGGAGGCGACGGCGGCGTCCAGGGCCGTCTGGTCGGTGACGTCGCACTCGTACCAGTGCGCGTCGAGGTCGGCGCCGAGCCGTTCGAGCCGGTCGGGTTCCAGGCCGACGAGTGCCACGCGGGCGCCGCGGGCGACCGCCGCGCGGGCCGTCCGTTCCCCGATGCCGCGTGCCGCCCCGGTGATGAGGACGGTGCGGCCGGTCAGGTCATACCGCATCGGCGTGCTCCCGTTCCGGGTCGGCGGGCCGGCTCGCAGCCGGCACCAGTCGCAGGTCGGCCGGGCGGAAGCGGCGCAGCCGCAACCCGAACCCGGTGGCGTAGCCCGGCCAGATGGTGGTGTTCCGGCCGGTCTGGTCGAGGTACCAGCTGGCGCAGCCGGTCTGCCACACCGTGCCGGTGAGCTTCCGGTCGACGTGTTCCGTCCAGCGCCGCTCGGCCTCGGCGGTCGGCTCGACGGCCTGCGCGCCGCTGGCCCGCAGGTGCCGCAGCGTGGCGACCACCAGGCGCAGCTGCGCCTCGATCATCAGCACCACGGAGGTGTGCCCGAGGCCGGTGTTGGGGCCGAGCAGGAAGAACAGGTTCGGGAAGCCGGACACCATCGTGCCCCGGTACGCGCGCATGCTCGGGGTCCAGGCCGTGCGCAGGCTGCGGCCACCCGAGCCGCGGATGCGCGACACGACGGGTGGATCGGTGACGTGGAAGCCGGTGCCGAGGATGACCGTGTCCGCCGGGTGGTGCACCCCGTCGGCGGTGACCACGCCGTCCGGTGCGATCCGGTCGATGGGTTCGGTGACGACGTCGACGTTTGGTCGGGTCAGCGACGGCCAGTAGTCGTTGGAGATCAGCACCCGTTTGCAGCCCATGGCGTAGCGGGGGGTGAGCTTGTCCCGGAGCAGCGGGTCGGTCACCTGGCGACGCAGCGTACGCAGCGACACCCGGGAGGCGACGCGGTTGACGCCCGGGTGCAGGAAGCCCACCGCCATCGCCTCGCGGAGCAGGTACAGCCCGGCCCGGTGGGCCCGCTGCGCGCCGGGGACGGTGCGGTACGCGGTCTTCTCCAGCCGGCTGACCGGACGCGAGCGCCGGGGCATGATCCAGGCGGGGGTGCGCTGGAACAGCGTCAGCCGCCGCACCACCGGCTGGATCTGGGGTACGAACTGCACCGCGGAGGCGCCGGTGCCGATCACGGCGACCCGGCGGTCGGTCAGGTCGTGGTCGTGCCGCCACCGGGCGGAGTGGAAGACCGTGCCGGCGAAGTCGTCGAAGCCCGCGATCGCCGGGGTGGCGGGTTCGCTCAGCGGTCCGGCCGCGCAGATGAGGACGCGGGCGGTGTGGTCGCCGCCGGAGGTGCGCAGCCGCCACCGCTGGTGCTCGTCGTCCCAGGCGGCGTCGTGCACCTCGTGCCGCAGCCGCAGCCGTGGCCGGATGCCGAAGCGGTCGACGCAGTCCCGCAGGTAGTCCCAGATCTCGGGTTGGCCGGAGAAGGTGTGCGACCAGCCGGGGTTGGGCGCGAAGGAGAAGGAGTAGAGGTGCGACGGGACGTCGCAGGCGCACCCGGGGTAGCTGTTGTCCCGCCAGGTGCCGCCGACGTCGTCGCCGCGGTCGAAGACGAGGTAGTCGGTGAAGCCGGCCTGTTGCAGGCGGATGGCCGCACCGATGCCACCGAAGCCGGCGCCGATGACCGCGATGTCAGTGTGCATCAGTCCTCCGTGGGCTGGGGCTGGTCGCCGGGGCCGGTGGCGGTCGCGACGGTGGCCGGATCCGGCCCGTCGTCCGGGTCGTCCTCGGGTGGCCAGGGCGGCGGGCCGACGCCGGTGACCCGGATGCCGCCCCAGGGGTCGATCTCCGCCAGCCGGGCCGGGCTGACCTGGCCGGCGACGCGGACCTCGACGTCCCGGCAACCGGATCGCAGCAGCCGGGCCACCTGCTCGGCGGGTTCGATCCGGCCGTTCCAGTGGTAGCGGCCGTCGACCGGTTCCCACCGGCCGGTGAGGTGGACCCGCACGGCGATGCCGGCGACGTCGGCGGGGCCGTGGTAGCTCATGCCGGGCCCGCCGGGCTGACGGGCGTGATCCGCTCGTGGGCGCGGGTCAGCTCGCGCGGCAGGTCGGCGCTGCGGCGTACGCCTTCGATCCCGCTCCACAGCAGCGTGGTGAGGTAGTCGGTGAGGGCCTCCCGCCGGATGGGCTGGCCGTGCTCGGTCCACCAGTCACCGACCGCCTGCACGAACCCGACCAGGCCGTACGCCCACGGCTCGGCCGGGCCGGCGTCGAGGCCCAGCGCGCGTAGCCGGTCGCCGATGACCCGGGCCAGCCCGGCGGCCACCTCGCGGGTGGTGCTGGCGATCACCTGCTGGAGCCCCGGATGGCCACCCTGGCCGGTCAGGAAGCGGTAGAGGGTCGGTTCCGCCTCGATGACCCCGAGGTAGGCGTCGATCGTCGCCTGGACCAGGCCGCGTTCCTCCCGGACCCGGCTGACGGCCGGCGCGACGATGTCGACCACCCGGGCGGCGACCAGTTCGCCGACGGCGAGCCACAGCTCGGACTTGTCGGCGAAGTAGCGGTAGAGGACCGGCTTGCTGACTCCGGCCGTGGCGGCCACCTGGTCCATGTCGACCTCCGGCCCGTACCGCAGGAGCGCCTGCACGGCGGCGTTGACGAACTCCTGCCGCCGCTGCTCGCGGTGCCCGGCCCAGCGGTCCCGGCGCCGGTCGGCGGGTTGCTTGGCGGAGCCGCCGGAGGCGTCGGATCCATTGACATCCGTAACGGGCGATTGCATGCTACTACTCGTAACAGTTACCACGCGTCACGTCAATATGGAGGGGTCATGACGGCGACATCGGTTGGACGCGAACGCGAGGCGACGGCCGAGCGGCTGCTCACCTCCTCGCTGCGCACGAGCTACGACCCCAGCGTGGAGATCGACTGGGACGCACCCCACGTCCCGGGCGCCTACTGGCTCCCGCCGAACCGCAGCAGCCTCTACGGCACCCCGCTGTGGGACGGCCTCACCGCGGAGCAGCGCGTCACCCTGACCCGGCACGAGGTGGCCAGCGCGGCCAGCGCGGGCGTGTGGTTCGAGACGATCCTCATGCAGATGCTGATCCGGCAGTACTACGACTCGGACCCGACCAGCCGGCACGCCCAGTACGCGCTGACCGAGGTCGCCGACGAGTGCCGGCACTCCATCATGTTCGGCCGGCTGATCGAGGCGACCGGCTGCCCCGTCTACCGGGCGAGCCGCCTCGACCACGCCCTCGGGCGTTTCCTCAAGAGCACCGCCCGCGGCCCGCAGATGTACGCCGCCATCCTCATCGCCGAGGAGATCCTCGACGCGTTCCAGCGCGAGATCATGGCCGACGAGTCGTTGCAGCCGCTGATCCGGATGGTGTCGCGCATCCACGTCGTCGAGGAGGCCCGGCACGTGCGGTACGCCCGCGAGGAACTGCCCCGGCAGGTGGCCGCCGCCGGGCCGGTGGCCACCGCGTACGCGCGCCTGCTGATCGGTCGTGCCGCGTACTCGATCGCGACCCGGCTGGTCCACCCCGACGCGTACGCGGCGGTCGGGATCCCGCCGGCGGTCGGCCGCGCCGCCGCCCGCGCGAACCCGCACTGGCGGGCCACCCTGCGCTGGTCGGCCGGCCGGGTGTACGAGTACCTCGCCGATCTCGGCCTGGTCGCCGGCCCCGGCCGGGCGCTGTGGGCCCGGGCCGGGCTCATCTGAGGGGGGAGGAGACACTCCCAGCCACCGCTCAGCTCTGCGATCTCCACGGAGTGGTCGGGACGTCTATCCTTGAGCCTGCACGTTGACGTGCAACGACCCCCTGAGGGAGGCCTGACAGTGAAGACCTCGAACCCGGTGCTCGCCCGGCTCGGCCAAGCGGCCGAGCGTGAGCGTGCCGCCGGGTACGCCCCGACCGGGCCATACGGACAGCCCGGCTACCCCCAGCAGTACCCGACGCAGGCCGGCTACCCGGCCGCCCCGCCGACCGTCGACACCATGTCGCTCGACGACGTGGTGGTGAAGACCGTCACCCTGCTCGGCATCGTCGGCGTGTCCGCCGCGGCCGCGTGGGCTCTGATTCCGGACGCGCTGCTCGGCGTCGCCTGGATCGGCGCCGCGATGGTCGGTCTGGTGCTTGGCCTGATCATCTCGTTCTCCCGGATGGCGAACCCGGCGCTGGTCGTCACGTACGCCGTCGTCGAGGGCGTCCTCGTCGGCGCGGTGAGCAAGTTCTTCGAGTCGCTCTACGACGGCATCGTGCTCCAGGCCGTGGTGGGCACCTTCGGTGTGTTCTTCCTGATGGCCATGCTCTACAAGGCCAAGGTCATCCGGGCGACGCCGGCGTTCGTCAAGGGCATGATCGCGGTGATGGCCGGCCTGTTCGCCGTCATCCTCATCAACTTCGTCCTGGCGCTGTTCGACATCAACACCGGCCTGCGCGACGGCAGCCCGCTCGCGATCGGCTTCAGCCTGGTGATCGTGGTGGTGGCCGCGCTCAGCTTCGTGCTGAGCTTCAAGGAGGTCGAGGACGGCGTGCGCATGGGCCTGCCGCGGCGCTACTCCTGGGTCGCCGCGTTCGGCATCCTGGTGAGCCTCATCTGGCTCTACCTGGAGCTGCTGCGCCTGCTCAGCTACTTCCAGGGCGACGACTGACCCGGTCGTCCCGCCCGCGCGCCGGCGCCCCGCCCCCCCCCCCGCGGCCGGGCGCCGTCGCGTCCAGCCGTCGCCGGAGGCGCGCGTAGACTCCCGGCGTGAGCGAGGAGCTGGTACGGGTGGTCGAGCTGCTCGTGCACCAGGTCGGCCACTGGCAGCAGCCGCGGTGGGCCGCCACGGCGACCGGCGGGAACGTCTCCCGCGCGGACCTGGTGCACCGGCTGGTCCAGGAGCTCGCCAACCTCGCCGCCGACGCGGAGGGACGCCCCCGGCGTACGGTGCCGCGCCTCGACACCGACCTCGTCCTGCCGGACCAGCTCCGGGTCGTGACAGCGGACCTCGTCGCCGCGCGCCCGTCGGCGGACACGCTCGCCCGGGCCGTCGGCGAGGTCTCGGCGACCCGCGCCGCGCTCTGACCCGTCACACCGCTGCGCGCCGCGCTCTGATCCGCCGGCCTGCGCCGCACCCGGACCCGTTGCCGGCGGTGCGGATCGCGCGTTGCCCGGTTCCCCGCGCCGCACCCGGACCCGTTGCCGGCGGTGCGGATCGCGCGTTGCCCGGTTCCCCGCGCCGCACCCGGACC
>JAEYGD010000324.1 GCA_023402505.1 Actinomycetes bacterium | reverse complement strand
GCACGGGGACGCGGCGCTGACCGCCGGCCGGGCGGCCCTGCTGGTCCACGCGCTCACCGCCGCGCCGGGGCTGCTGCTTCCCGCCACCGTCGACCGGCTGCACCAGGACTACCGCGCCGGGGGGATGCCCGGCACCGCCGCGCTGGTCAACGTGCTTCGTGAGGCCGGTGTGGCCGCTGTGGTCTCCGGGGCGGGTCCGACCGTCCTGGCGTTGACCGAACCGCCCGCCGACCTGGATCCGGGAACAGACTGGCAGGTCTGGCGGTTGCCGGTAGAGGCACACGGCGCCCGGGTCGGGCGGGGTAGACTGGGACACGCGGAGCGGGACCCTGTTGCCGCAGGTCGGAAGAGTTGATTACGCTCTAGACTTAGCACAGCCGCGAAGCACGCGATCTTCCTGCGGGGCGGCGCACCCCCGAAGCTTTTCGGCGGTCAGCCCGTCACCCCTGCCTAGGCCCACGCCGCACCGCAGTCTCCACAGGTCGCCGCAGACGGCGAGCCCCGTCCACCAGGTCGGTGGATCGGGATAGCGGCCGGCTGCTGTGTCACAGACTCCCGCGACGCGTCACGCGAGGCGGGTGCACCGAGGCCGCCCGGCCACCTGCATGTCGACTCCGGGCAGTCCCGGCCTATCGAGGGAAGGAATCCATTGAGCGACACCACCGACGTGACGTCGGATGTTTCCAACGTCGCCGGCGATGCCACCAGCGCTGCCCCGACCCGTCGCCGGCGTAGCGGCACCGGCCTGTCGGCGATGCTGCTGCCGGAACTCCAGAGCCTGGCCGCGTCGCTCGGCATCTCGGGCACGGCTCGCATGCGCAAGGGTGAGTTGATCAGCGCGATCACCGAGCGCCAGGGCGGCGGAGCCGCCACCGGAACCCCTCGACCGCGGGCCGAGGTCGCGGCCGCGGCCACTCCCGCCCGGGAGGAGGTCCACGCGGAGGTCCGGGATTCGGGCGAGCGGCCGGAGGCTGAGCGGCGCCCGGCGGAGCAGCCGGCCGAGCAGCCGGCGGCCGCCGAGACCACCGGCCGGACCCGGAGCCGGCGGAGCCGGGGGGCCGGCGAGTCTCGTGGCGGCGACGCCGGCGAGACGCGGGCCGAGACGGGGCCGGAGGAGTCCGAGACCACCGAGCGTGGCGAGGGCCGCGGCGGCCGGGAGCGGGCCGAGCGCGGTGACCGGGCGGAGCGCGGCGATCGCGCCGAGCGGGGTGACCGTGCCGACCGTAACGAGCGGGCCGAGCGCGGTGACCGGGCGGAGCGCGGTGACCGGGCCGAGCGCGGTGACCGGGCCGAGCGGGGTGACCGGGCCGAGCGCGGTGACCGGGCCGAGCGGAGCGAGCGCGGTGACCGTGCCGAGCGGAGCGAGCGCGGCGACCGCAACGAGCGGGGCGATCGTGCCGACCGCGGCGACCGTAACGAGCGGGCCGAGCGCAACGAGCGCGGTGACCGCAACGAGCGGAGCGACCGTAACGAGCGCGGCGACCGCAACGGCGACCGTGGCCAGCGCGCCGAGCGCGACAACGACGGTGACGACGACGGCGAGGGCGGCGGCCGGCGCGGCCGGCGCAGCCGCTTCCGGGACCGCCGTCGCGGCCGTGGCGAGCGGGCCGAGGGCGGCGACGGCGGCCGCGAGCCGCAGGTCGGCGAGGACGACGTGCTCGTCCCGGTGGCCGGCATCATCGACGTGCTCGACAACTACGCCTTCGTGCGGACCACCGGCTACCTGGCCGGCCCGAACGACGTCTACGTCTCCATGTCCCAGATCAAGAAGTACGGCCTGCGCCGCGGTGACGCGATCACCGGTGCGGTGCGTGCCGCCCGGGACGGCGAGCAGCGGCGGGACAAGTACAACCCGCTGGTCCGGCTGGACACCATCAACGGGATGGAGCCGGAGGAGGCGCGGCGCCGGCCGGAGTTCTACAAGCTGACCCCGCTGTACCCGCAGGAGCGGCTGCGGCTGGAGACCGAGCCGCACATCCTCACCACCCGGGTGATCGACCTGGTCATGCCGCTCGGCAAGGGCCAGCGGGCGCTCATCGTGTCGCCGCCGAAGGCCGGCAAGACGATGGTGCTGCAGGCGATCGCGAACGCGATCACCCACAACAACCCGGAGTGCCACCTGATGGTGGTGCTGGTGGACGAGCGCCCGGAAGAGGTCACCGACATGCAGCGGTCGGTGAAGGGCGAGGTCATCGCGGCCACGTTCGACCGGCCGCCGCAGGACCACACCACGGTTGCGGAGCTGGCGATCGAGCGGGCGAAGCGCCTGGTCGAGCTGGGCCACGACGTGGTCGTGCTGCTCGACTCGGTGACGCGGCTCGGCCGGTCCTACAACCTGGCGGCGCCGGCCAGCGGCCGGATCATGTCCGGTGGTATCGACTCGACCGCGCTGTACCCGCCGAAGCGGTTCCTGGGCGCGGCCCGCAACATCGAGAACGGCGGCTCGCTGACCATCCTCGCCACCGCGCTGGTGGAGACCGGTTCGATGGCGGACACGGTCATCTTCGAGGAGTTCAAGGGCACCGGTAACGCGGAGCTGAAGCTGGACCGGAAGATCGCCGACAAGCGGACCTTCCCGGCCATCGACATCCACCCGTCCGGTACCCGCAAGGAGGAGATCCTGCTCGCGCCGGAGGAGTTGGCCATCGTCCACAAGCTCCGGAAGGTGCTCCACTCGCTGGACTCGCAGGCCGCGCTGGACCTCCTGCTGGACCGGCTGAAGCAGTCGCGTACCAACATCGAGTTCCTGATGCAGATCGCGAAGTCGACGCCGGGGGAGTAACCACCGGTCGAGCGACGGGGAGGGCACGGCCGACCGGCCGTGCCCTCCCCGCGTCCACCGGTCAGGCCG
>JAEYGD010000321.1 GCA_023402505.1 Actinomycetes bacterium | reverse complement strand
CTGCTGCGGCACGTGGTACGCCGGCTCGGCGGCGTCACCGGCGACGTGCTGGGGGCGATGGTGGAGGTGGTCACCACGCTGGCCTACCTGGGACTGGTGTTGTCCGGCTGAGGTCCGCCCGGCCCGGCGGGTAGCGTTCGGGGCGACAGCACCGGCACGGCCATCCGGGGGATCCCAATGCTCATCACGGACGACTTCCTGCCCGTACCGGTCCCGGAGTCGTTGAGCGCCACCTATCTGGTGCCGATGGCGGGGCTGCCGGCGGTGGGCACGAAGACGGCGGTGGAGCGGCTCGCCGGGCGGCTGACCGCGCCGGTGCACGGGCTCGCCCGGCAGATGCTGGACAGCCCCTTGATGAGCGTGGACACCCGGCCGATCCACGAGTTCCCGGAGCTGCCGCCGGACCTGCTCACCGCGTTCGGCGCGACCGAGGCGCAGCTGGCCCGGCTGGCGGCGGCGACCCACCTGGTGGTCGTGCAGGCCGAGTACCGGCCGGGCTGGCCGCCGGCACACGAGTGGGCGGCCCGGGCGGTGGCCGCGGCGGTCGCGGACACGGTCGGCGGTGACGTGGTGGACGTCTTCGGGCTCCAGTTCCTGGACCCGGCGACCGCGCTGCGCTCGCTGCCCGACGCCGAGGGCCGGATCCGGCTGGTCGACTGGGTCCTGGTGCCGTACTCGTCCGACGCCGACGGGCTCTGGTTCACCACCAAGGGGCTGCGCCGCTTCGGGCTGCTGGAGTTGCAGACGCAGGGCGTACCGGACCACCTGACCCGGGCCTGGGGTGCGGTGATGACCGGCGCGGCGCGACGGCTGCTGCGCGACTGGACCGACGGCCTGGCCGGCGAGGAGGTGCCCGCGTTCGTGCAGCTCCCGGTGCTGGCCACGGTCACCGGGCACGACATCGCGGTGGCGTACGGCAATCCGGAGCAGCACGGGGCGACCGCGCCGGTACTGCTGCGGCTGGAGCTGGACCCGGCGACCGACCCGGAGGCCGACTCGTTCCTCAGCCTGCGCCCGCCGGCCGGCTACCCGGGCACGGACGGCCGCTACTACGCGGCCGCCTGCGCGACGCTGTTCAGCGGCATCCAGCCGGACGTGCGGTACGCCCGCTCCGGCGACGCGATGAGCCGCGCGGTCGCCACCGCCCGGGCCTCGCTGGGTGACATCCGGGCCCGGTTCCTGGCCGGGACGCTGCCGCCGGAGACACAGCTGGTGGTGAAGTACGGGCTGCCCGGCGACGACGGCCCCGAGTACGTCTGGGCCGGGGTCACCGGCTGGGCCACGCCGGAGCGGATCGAGGCCGCCAGCGCCAGCGACGCGAACACCGACCCGTCGGTGCGGATCGGCTCACCCGTCGTGGTGGAGGCGACCGACGTGGTCGACTGGGCGGTGCTGGACGGCACCGGGGTCATCGAGGGCGGCTGGACCCAGGCCGTCCTGGACGCCGGCGAACGCCCCGCCCCACCCCTCTGACCCCCTGCCGCTGATCACGAAATCACCGCGTCCGGCACGGCGTGCCGGACGCGGTGCCGGGCTACTTCACCGAGGGCTGCACGAAGGGCGGGCGGGCCAGGCGCATCGGGGTGCGGCGGCCACGGATGTCGACCTCGACCTCCGTGCCGTCGGGCCGGGCGGGTGCGGTGTCCAGCAGGGCCAGGGCGATGCCCTGCTTCAGGGTGGGGCTGAAGGTGCCGCTGGTGATCGTGCCGATCCGCTCGTCGCCCGCGTACACGGCCATGCCGGGGCGCGGGATGGCCCGGTCCACGGCCACCAGGCCGCGCAGCGTACGCCGGGGACCCGCGGCCTTCTCCGCGAGCAGCGCGGTACGCCCCCAGAACGCCGGCTTGTCCCAGCCCACCGCCCAGCCCGAGCGCGCCTGCACCGGGCTGATGTCCAACGACAGGTCCTGCCCGTGCAGCGGGTAGCCCATCTCGGTGCGCAGCGTGTCCCGGGCGGCCAGACCGCAGGCCCGCAGCTCGTACGCCTCCCCCGCGGCGAAGAGCGCGTCCCACACCGCGACCGCCTCGCCGGCCGGCACCACCAGCTCGTACCCCAGCTCGCCGGTGTAGCCGGTGCGGCACACGGTCAGCTCCGCCCCGGCGACCGAGCCGCCCGAGAAGCTCATGTACCCGTGGTCGACGGGCAGGCCCAGCTCGCCGAGCAGCTCGCCCGAACGGGGACCCTGCACGGCGAGGACCGCGTACGCCTCGTGCTCGTCGGTGACCGTGACCGACGGCGGCGCGGCGGCCCGCAGGCGGCGCACCACCTCGGCGGTGTTCGCGGCGTTCGGGACGAGGAAGACGTGGTCGTCGCCGTACAGGTAGGCGATGATGTCGTCCACCACGCCGCCGGTGGCGTCGTCGCAGCAGAGCGTGTACTGCGCCCGGCCGGGACCGATCCGGCGCAGGTCGTTGCTGAGACAGGCGTTGACGAAGTCCGCCGCGCCGGGGCCGGTCACCCGGGCCTTGCCCAGGTGCGACACGTCGAAGACGCCGACCGAGGCGCGGACCGCGGTGTGCTCCTTGAGCACGCCACCCCCGGCGTACTCCAGGGGCATCTCCCACCCGCCGAACGGGGCGAACTTGGCGCCGGCGGCGGTGTGCCGGTCGTGCAGCGGGGAACGGCGCAGCCGGGTCTCGGCGGGGCCGGAGGTCACGTCGGTCATGGGTGGGAACTTACCGGGGACGGAAGGGCTGGTTAGCATCGGCGGGACCGCCGGTGATGTCGGCGGGACAGCCCTGACCTCCGGCGGGTACGGTCCGCCGGAGACCTTCATCGCCGGTACGCGACGACGCGACCGGCCCGGCCCGCCCGGAGTAGCTTCAGTGACATCGCCCAGCACCAACCTCAGCCTCGTCGACACCGACCCTGCCGAGCTCGCCGTCGACGCGATCGTCATCGGCGTGCACACCCAGACCGGTGAGCCGGCGGCCGGCGGGGGTCCCGCCGCCAACCTCCTGCTGGCCAGCGGCGCGGAGAGCATCGCCGCCGCGTTCGACGGCAAGCTGACCGAGACGCTGGCGCTGCTCGGCGCGACCGGCGGTCCCGGCGAGGTGATCAAGCTCGCCACGCTCGGCACGGTCACCGCACCGGTGGTCGCCGCGGTGGGCCTCGGGCCGGAGCCGACCGGTGCCGCCCCCGCCCCGGAGACGCTGCGCCGGGCGGCCGGGGCGGCCG
>JAEYGD010000304.1 GCA_023402505.1 Actinomycetes bacterium | reverse complement strand
GGGGGGGTGGGGGGGGGGGGGGGGGGGGGGGGGGCCCGCCCCCCCACTACTCCACCCAACCAGCACCGGTCTCGCGGTTCACCGTGTGACCGGGGTCGCGTCCAGCGGGCACCTACCCCGGCCGGCGCACGCCTACGGTCGGTCCATGGTGATCTGTTCGGCCCCGCGGTGGTGAGCCGCCGGTGGTATGCGGTGCTCCCGGTGCCACCGCCGGGCGAGCTGCGTACGCTCTCGGCCGCAACCCTCGCCAACACCGTCGGCACCGGGCTGTGGGTGGCCGGCTCGGCGCTCTACCTGACGCGAATGGTCGGGCTCAGCCCGGCGACGGTCGGGGCCGGCCTCACCGTCGCCGGTCTCGTCGGGCTCGCCGCCAGCATCCCGCTCGGCAGCCTCGCCGACCGGCGGGACCCGAGGACGCTGCGCGCCACGCTCCAGGTGCTCCAGGCGGCGGTCGCCGCCAGCTACCTGCTGGTGGACTCGGTCCCGAGCTTCGTCGCGGTGGCGACGCTGGACGCGCTGCTGGTCTCCGGCAACCTGGCCGTACGCGCCGCGCTGGTGGCCGCCGTCGGCGGACCCGACGGGCGGGTGCACGCCTTCGCGACCCTGCGCGCGGTGGCGAACGTGGGCGTGGCCGTCGGCGCCGGCCTGGCCGGGCTCGCGCTGGCGGTGGACACCCGGGCGGCGTACCACCTGCTGGTGGTCGGCAACGCGACCACCTTCCTGGTCTCGGCGGTGCTCCTTCTGCGGTTGCCGGCGTACCCCGCACGGCCGGCGACCG
This sequence comes from Actinomycetes bacterium, assembly GCA_023402505.1. Classification (GTDB taxonomy): domain Bacteria; phylum Actinomycetota; class Actinomycetes; order Mycobacteriales; family Micromonosporaceae; genus Micromonospora. Next base: position 14,379 of record JAEYGD010000304.1, on the reverse strand, counting down.
GACCACGACGGCCCGGACGGCCCCTGCGCGACCTGCCCTTCCTCGCGGTCAGCGGCGCGTCGGCCGTGCTGTCCCTGCACTGGGTGGTGCTCACCCTGGTCCTGCCGCTGTGGGTGGTCGGGCACACCGACGCGCCGCCGGTCACGGTGTCGGCCGTACTGCTGGTCAACACCGTGCTGACCGTGCTGCTGGCGGTGCCCCTCGGCCGGCGGGTCAACCGGGCGCGCGCGGCCGCCACCGCGATGCGCCGCGCCGGGCTGCTACTCGCGGCCGTCATGCCGGTGTACGCGGTCACCGCCGCGCCGCCCGCCCCGCTCGCGGTGACACTGTTCCTCGTCGCCACCGCCGTCTACACGGTCGGCGATCTGTGGCACGGCACCGCCGGCGCGGCACTCGCCTACGACCTCGCCGCCCCCGACGCGATCGGCGCCTACCAGGGCCTCGACGGCCTGCTCGCCGGGCTGGCACGCGCGGTCGGTCCGGCTCTGCTGACGACCGTGGTGCTCGGTGGCGGCACCGCCGGCTGGCTGGCGGTGGGCGCGCTGTTCGCGATCACCGGCCTGGCCGTACCGGCGCTCACCCGCCACGCCCTCGCCACCCGCCGGCACCACCGCCCCCTCCCGGACCGTCAACCCCACTGACCGTCCGGCGCGTTCGCCGGAGGCCACACTTTCCCCGAAACTGCCGCCCCCGCCGCCCGAGGCAGCACTTTCCCCGAAACTGCCGCCCCGCCGCCCGAAGCCGCTCATTCCCCGCACCTGCCGCTCGCTCGCCGCTGAAGGCCACACTTTCCCCGAAACTGCCGCCCCCTCGCACCCGGAGGCCACACTTTCCCCGAAACTGCCGCCCCGTCGTTCCTGGAGGCCACACTTTCTCCGAAACTGCCGCCGTCCCCACCCCAGGCCGCACTTTCCCCGAAACTGCGGCCCTCGCCGCAGCGGGAAGCGGGAAGCGGGAAGCACAGCGGGGCGGGGCGCGGCGGGGCGCGGCGGGGTGCCGGTGGGCGTAGCAGGATGGGGGTCGTGGACGATCTTCTTCTCCTGCCGGCCGGTGGGCCTTCGGGCGCGACGGCCGTGCTGCGGCTGCTCGACGACGCCACCGCCTGGCTGGTCGCGCACGGGCGCACCGGCCAGTGGGGCACCGGACCCGCGTCGGCCGATCCGCGGCGCGTCGGCCAGGCGCAGGCGTGGGCGTCCGGCGGCGGGCTGTGGCTGGCCCAGCTCGGCGGGCGGCCGGTGGGCGCTCTCGTCGTCGGCGCCGCCACCGAGTACGTGCCACCCGCCACCGAACCCGAGCTGTACGTGAACCTGCTGGTCACCGACCGGGCGTACGCCGGGCACGGAATCGGCGGACGGCTGCTCGATCACGCGGCGGACCTGGGCCGGGAGCGTGGTGTCGGCCTGCTGCGGGTGGACTGCTACGCCGGCGGTGACGGCGCGCTGGTGCGCTGGTACGAGCGGCAGGGCTTCACCCGTACCGAGCCGTTCACGGTGCGCCGGCCCGGCCGGGAGCCGTGGCCCGGGCAGGTGCTGGCCCGGCGGCTGGACTGAGCCGACCGGGCCCGCCCGGTCACCCGGCGGTACGCAGCTTCGGCAGCACCTCCGCGCCGAAGGTGTCGATGAACTCCCGCTGCTCCTGTCCCACGTGGTGCAGGGCGATCTGGTCGAAGCCGAGTTCGACGTACTCCTCCAGCCAGCCGACGTGCCGGCCCAGGTCGGCGGAGACGTTGACGACCTCGCGCACCTTCGCCATCGGCACGTCGGCGGAGACCACGTCGAAGTGCTCGGGGGTCTCCAGGTCCCAGCAGACCGGCGGCGCGAAGACGTTGCTGCGCCACTGCTCGTGCGCGACCGCCTCGGCGTCGGCCTCGTCGGGCGCCCAGCTGACGTGCACCTGAAGGTGCAGGGGCCCGCGCCCACCGGCGTCCCGGTACGCGTCGATCATGCGCCGCAGGTGGTCCACGGGCGCGTTGACGGTGATCAGGCCGTCGGCCCACCCGGCGCACCAGCGTGCGGTCTCGACACTGACCGCCGCGCCGACCAGCGCGGGCGGCTCCTCCGGCCGGGTCCACAGCCGCGCCCGGTCGACCCGGACCAGGCCGTCGTGGCTGACCTCCTCGCCGGCGAGGAGCGCGCGGATGACGTCGACGCACTCGCGCAGCCGCGCATTACGGACGTCCTTGCGGGGCCATCCGTCACCGGTGATGTGCTCGTTCGCGGCCTCGCCGGTGCCGAGGGCGGCCCAGAAGCGGCCCGGGTACATGGCGGCGAGGGTGCCGATGGCCTGCGCGACGATCGCCGGGTGGTACCGCTGCCCGGGCGCGTTGACCACACCGAACGACAGGTTCGTGGCCTGTAGGGCGGCGCCCAGCCAGGACCAGGCGAACCCGGAGTGGCCCTGGCGGGCGCTCCACGGGGAGAAGTGGTCCGAGCACATGGCCGCGCCGAAGCCGGCCCGCTCGGCGTGCACCACCGCGTCCAGCAGGGCGCGGGGGTGGATCTGCTCGTGGGACGCGTGGAAGGCGAACACCGTCATGGCGTCGTTCCGTACCCACCCGGCCGGACCGGTAAGCAGGGGCTGCGGTCAACGCCTCACTCGGCGTGCGCCCCGGCCGACGCGGTGCTCCCGCCTTCGCCGCCGACCCAGACGGTCTTGGTGTTGCAGAACTCGCGCATGCCCAGCGCGGACAGTTCCCGCCCGTAGCCGGAGTTCTTCACACCACCGAACGGCAGCTCCGGGAAGGACGTCGTCATCCCGTTGACGAAGACGTTGCCGGCGTCCAGGTCGCGGGCGAAGCGCTCCTGCTCGTCCGGGTCCCGGGTCCAGGCGTTGGAGCCGAGACCGAACGCCGTGCCGTTGGCGACCTCGATCGCCTCGTCGTACGACGAGACCCGGTACAGCCCGGCGACCGGGCCGAAGACCTCCTCGGCCCACATCCGCATCCCCGGCGTCAGGTCGGTCACGACGGTCGGCGGGTAGTACCAGCCCTCCCCCGCCGGCTTCTCGCCGCCGCAGAGGACGGTGGCGCCCTTGTCGACGGCGTCGCGCACCTGGGCGTGGATCTCGTGCCGGCCGCCCTCGCTGGCCAGCGGCCCCACGTCGGTCGCGTCGTCCATCGGGTCGCCGACCCGCAGGGCGGACATCCGGGCGGCGAACCGTTCGGCGAAGGCGTCGAACACCTCGGTGTGCACGATGAAGCGTTTGGCGGCGATGCACGACTGGCCGTTGTTCTGGCAGCGGGCGGTGGTGGCGACCTCGGCGGCCCGGTCCAGGTCGGCGGAGGGCATCACCACGAACGGGTCGCTGCCGCCCAGTTCCAGCACCGTCTTCTTCAGCTCCCGGCCGGCGATCTGGGCGATGGAGCGCCCGGCGCGTTCGCTGCCGGTCAGCGTGGCGGCCCGGACCCGGGGGTCGCTGAGGACGGCGTCGACCGCGTCAGAGCCGACCAGCAGGGTGGTGAACGCCCCTTCCGGGAAGCCTGCCCGGCGGAACAGGTCCTCCAGGTACAGGGCGGTCTGCGGGACGTTGGAGGCGTGCTTGAGCAGGCCGGTGTTGCCGGCCATCAACGCCGGGGCGGCGAAGCGCAGCACCTGCCAGAGCGGGAAGTTCCAGGGCATCACCGCGAGCACCGGCCCGATCGGCTGGTAGCGGACGAACGCCCGGGCGGCGTTGACGGCGCCGGCGTCGGCGGGCTCGTCGGCGAGGAATCCGGGCGCCTTCGCCGCGTAGAACCGGCAGGCGGCGGCGCACTTGGTCACCTCGGCCCGGGCGGCTGCGTACGTCTTGCCCATCTCCGTGGTCATCAGCCGCGCGGTGTCGTCGCGCTCGGCCTCGAGCAGGTCCGCGGCGGCGGTCAGCCAGCGCCCGCGCTGCTCGACGGTGGTGTCACGCAACTGCCGGTACGCGAGGTCCGCCCGGCCGATGGCGTCGCCGACCTGCTCGGCCGACATCGCCTCGTACGTCTTGAGGGTCTGTCCGGTGGCGGGGTTGATGGTGGCGATGGCCATGTCGTACTCCTGTCACTCGAACAGCGAGTGCCGTGCGCCCGGTTCCTCCCGGCGGCGCGCGGCACGGCGGCGCTGGATGATCACCAGGTCGACGACGGCGACCACCGCGAGGACGGCACAGAGCACGCCCAGCCAGGCCAGGTCGGCGCCGAAGGCGAGCACGGCGAAGATGGTCATGGTCACCAGGCCGAACGTGGCGAGCACGAGGCGGAGGTTGAGCGCGCTGTAGGCGTGGCCGACCGTGCCACGGGCGCGCCGGGGCTGCGATCTCGTCATCACCCCGACCTACCCACCCGCCGCTCGCTTAACCGCGATCGACCGCGCGGACCACCGGTTCGGAAGGCACCCGGGGATTACCACGCCGGCCCGGGCGACGACAGGTCTCTGCCGCATACCCGACAGCAACGGCCGGCCCCACCGGTGCGCGCATAGAGTTACCGAGCTGTCGCTCTCCGCTTGGCCGACTGGGGAAGAGTCATGCCTCGACGCTGGGTCACCGCCGTCGCCTGCCTGCTCGCGCTCGTCGCGCTCGCCTGCGAGAGCGGCGGTGAGGCGTCACCCCGGCCCACCCGGGAGTCGCCGGCGCCCGGGACGGGCGGGATCGCCGCCCTCGGCGACTCGATCACCGCCGGCTTCGGCTCCTGCCTGGTCCTCACGTCCTGCCAGCGCAACTCCTGGTCGACTGGCGACGGCCTGCGGGTGGACAGCCACTACCGGCGGCTGCTCGACCAGGAGCAGGTGGCGCGCGGCCGGGCCGTCAACCACGCCCGGGTGGGCGCCCGGGCCGGCGACCTCGCCGCCCAGGCGGAGCGGGCGGTCCAGGACCGGCCCGACCGGGTGACGGTGCTCATCGGCGCGAACGACGCCTGCCGCGGCGGGGTCGAGTCGATGACGCCGGTGACGACGTTCCGCAGCCAGGTGGACCGCGGGCTGCGGGTGCTGCGCAAGAAGCGGCCGAAGGCGCGGGTGCTGGTGGTGAGCCTCCCGGACCTGTACCGGCTGTGGGAGGTCGGGCACACCGACGGGCGGGCCGTACGGGCCTGGAACCGGGGCATCTGCCCGGCGCTGCTGAAGGACCCGACCTCGACGGACCCGCTGGACCGGGCCCGCCGGACGGCCGTACGCGAACGCGTCAAGGACTACAACACCCAACTCGCCGCCGCCTGCAAGGCGTACGGCTCCCGCTGCCGCTACGACAGCGGGGCCGTGCACCGGGTGCGGTTCACGCTGGACCTGGTCAACCCGATCGACTGGTTCCACCCCAACGCCGCCGGGCAGGACCGGATCGCCGAGGTCACCTGGCGCGCCTGGGGGCGGGCGACCTGACCGGACGGCTCAGGCGTGCCGCTGCTCCGGCAGGCCGCCACCGTGCTGCCGGTAGAGCGCGCGGGACCGCACGGCCAGGTCCTTCGTGGCCGAGGAGTTGGCCCAGGTGCCCAGGATGATGGCGGCGCCGGGCACGACCTTCGCGAAGACCCGCTTCGCCGCGCGTACGCCGGCCATCTGGGCCAGCCGCACGCCGAGCCGGAGCATCACCCGGCCCAGCGGGGCCTGGCTGCTGGAGCCGAAGAGCGCGCCGGCGCGCTCCCGGCCGGCGGCCACCCCGAGCGCGAGCCGGGCGCTCTGCGCGGCCTTGTGCACCTTCTGCAGCACGAGCAGGTCGGTGGCCCGGTCGGCGTGGGTGGCGTCCACCCCGTACGCGGCGGCGACGTGCAGCACCATCCGGGCCTGCGTCCAGGCGAGCACCCCCACGTCGATCACCGCGCCGGGCAGCCCGGCGGCGCCGGACACCGCGCCGGAGAGCCGGGCGTGGTTGACGAACTTGCGGACCGCCTGCTCGGCGAGCATCTCGGCGGAGATGCCGGGCTGTTCGGCCCGGATCCGCCCGGCCCACTGCGCCGCCTCCGGCCCGAGCCGGCGCACCGCCTCCAGGGCGAGGTGCTCCGGGGCGTACTGCGGGTCGTCCCGCATCCGGTCCCAGAGCCCGGCCGGTGGCGTTTCGGGCGCCCCCGGTGGCGCCTTCGGCGGGACCGGGGGCGGTGGCGCCGGGACTCCCGCCGAAGACTGCGGCGGGAGGGCGACGGGCTGGCCGTCGGTGGGCACGGCATCGGTCACGAAGGTCTCCGGGGTGGCCTGAGGTGGGGGAACGGGCGTCAGCGGCGGTGCTGGAACTTGGCGGCCAGGCCCTTCAGCTTCTGCTGGTTGGACGGCTTGGCCAACTCCCGGCGACCCCGGTCGATCAGCTGCTGCCCCTTGGGCGAACGCAGGAACGCACTGATCCGGTGCATGAGCGACATCTCGTCCTCCTGTCGTGCTGCCTGTATCCATGTGTACCGCGCAGCGACAACGTCTGTACCCCGGATGCCGGGCGAGCAACCGTCCACTGTGGCCGGCGGGAGGTTACCCCACCCCCGGTTGCTACCCTTTCGGGGGATTGCCCAGTCATCCGTCCGGACAATCCGGCGCCACCGGTCCCCGCAACGGGGCGCGCAGGAATGCATCAGGATTACGGGTACGTTCCCTCAACCGGGTGCCGTCCGCGCGGCGACCCGTAGGCACATCCCAGGGAGGTCCGCACCGGTGCTCGACCCACACGAGCTCTACGAACTCGCCGACGATCTGCCCGACCTCGGTCAGCCGGTCCTGATCCAGGCGCTGTCCGGCTTCGTCGACGCCGGCAACGCCACCCGGCTGGCCCGCGAGCAGTTGCTCACCTCGCTGGAGGCACGGCCGGTCGCCCGGTTCGACCTGGACCAGCTCTTCGACTACCGGTCACGCCGGCCGGTGATGACCTTCGTCGAGGACCACTGGGAGTCGTACGACGCCCCGGCGCTGGAGCTGCACCTGCTCCACGACGACGACGAAACCCCGTTCCTGCTGCTCACCGGCCCCGAACCGGACCTGCAGTGGGAGCGTTTCGTCGCGGCGGTCGCCGGGCTCGCCGCGCGGCTGGACGTCCGGCTGACCGTCGGGCTGAACGCCATCCCGATGGCGGTGCCGCACACCCGTCCCACCGGCGTCACCGCGCACGCCACCCGGCGCGACCTCATCGCCGGGTACGAGCCGTGGCTGCAGCGGGTGCAGGTGCCGGGCAGCGTCGGGCACCTGCTCGAGTACCGCCTCGGCGAGCAGGGCCGCGACGCGCTGGGCTTCGCCGCGCACGTGCCGCACTACGTCGCCCAGACCGAGTACCCGGCCGCCGCCGAGATGCTGCTCGCCTCCGTCTCCCGCAGCACCGGGCTGCTCCTGCCCCGCGACGGCCTGCGGGCCGCCGCCGAGGTCGTACGCGTGGAGATCGACCGGCAGGTCGCCCAGACGGAGGACGCCGCCGCGCTGGTCCAGGCGCTGGAGGAGCAGTACGACGCCTTCGCCCGGGGACGGGGCGAGAAGAACCTGCTCGCCCCCGACAGCGGCTCGCTGCCGACCGCCGAGGAACTCGGCGCCGAGCTGGAGCGTTTCCTGGCCGAGCAGACCCGCCCCAACGACACCCCGTAAAGGACGGACCCCCTCCACTCGGCTGACCCGCGCCCCCAACCTCGTTGACCCGTTCCCTCGTTGATCATGAAGTTAGCGGGGTCGTCATCGGCGTGTCGCCCCGCTAACTTCATGATCAGCGGGGACGGCGCGCGGGCCTGGGGGCGCCGGGCCGGGCGAGCGCGCGACACGCGCCGCGCCCCTGGACGGCGGGTTGGCGGCGGATCAGGCAGGGTGGAGGCATGCGCCTGGCGACGTGGAACGTCAACTCCGTGAAGGCCCGCCTGCCCCGGCTGCTCGACTGGCTGGAGGGCACCAAGCCGGACGTCGTCTGCCTCCCGGAAACGAAGTGCCCGGACGGGGCCTTCCCGGTCACCGAGGTCGGCGCGCTGGGCTACACCGTCGCCAGCCACAGCGACGGCCGGTGGAACGGGGTCGCCATCCTGTCCCGGGTGGGGCTGTCCGACGTGACGGTCGGCTTCCCGGGCGAGCCCGGCTTTCCCGACCCGGAGGCCCGCGCCATCTCCGCCACCTGCGACGGGCTGCGGGTCTGGTCGGTGTACGTGCCCAACGGCCGGACACCGGACGACCCGCACTACGCGTACAAGCTGGCCTGGTTCGCGGCCCTGCGGGACGCGTTGGAGGTCGAGCTGACCGGCGGGCTGCCGCTCGCGGTGTGCGGTGACTTCAACGTGGCCCCCACCGACGCGGACGTGTGGGACCCGGCGCTGTTCACCCACTCCACCCACGTCACGCCCGCCGAGCGGGCCGCGCTCGCCGCGCTGCGCGACCTGGGCCTGTCCGACGTGGTGCCGACCCCCATGAAGGGCCCCCACCCGTTCACCTACTGGGACTACCGGGCCGGGATGTTCCACCAGAACAAGGGCATGCGGATCGACCTGGTGTACGCCTCGGCACCGTTCGCCCGCGCGGTCCGCTCCGCGTACGTCGACCGGGAGGCACGCAAGGGCAAGGGCCCTTCCGACCACGCCCCGATCGTCGTCGACGCCGACCTGGTCCCGACCGTCGAGTCGTTCTGAGCAGGCCGTAGACGCGGGCTTCGGGCTGTACGGCGCCGGTGACGGTCGTCGACCGACGATCCACGAGCGGACGCTACTTCTGGAACATGACCGATACGGCATCCGCCACGATTTCCAGCGCCCAGTCCAGCTGACGGCAGCCGTTCCGCCCTCGGCATTGCAGGCATCCCCCTGCTCGCCAGGGACTGTCGAGTGCCCGCGTCCAGTGGACCTCCAGGATTCGGTGCGCGGCGAACAGGATGTCTGCGGTGGATACCGGTTCATCGATCGGCACGGTAGGCGACCTCCGAACGACATGAGCAGGCACCGCCCAAGGGGGCAGAGTCCCTGCGTCGTGCTCCCCCTGAGCGGCCGACCGGATAGCTCAGGAGTGCTGAAGTCCAGGAGCATCCGATCACTGTCTCACTGTATCTACTGTCTCAGTGTAGTCAAGTTCTCACTGTCTCGGCTTTGCACGGATGTCGGCTTGTCCCGGTCAGGTTCGGACTGGAAGCATGATCGCTGCTGAAGTCCAGGAGAGCCGATCATGCCCACGAGACCACCCCACTACCGCCGCGTCGCAGACGACATCGAGCACAAGATCCGTTCCGGCGAGTACGCGCCGGGCCAGCAACTCCCGTCGGTCTCGGAGATCGGCGAGCTGTACAACGTCGCGCGGTCGACGGCCTACCGGGCGGTGAAGGAGCTTCACGCCCGCAACCTCATCTACGGACAACAGGGCCAGGGCGTGTTCGTCAACGAAGCGGAGTAGGGCGACCAGGCCCCACCAATCCGAGCGGGCGGCTCCGCGCGGCGTGACTAGGGTGGAGTCATGGCAGTCGTGAAGATCAACGCGATCGACGTCCCACCCGGTGCGGGCGAGGAACTGGAGAAGCGGTTCGCGGCCCGGGCCGGCGCGGTGGAGAAGTCCCCCGGTTTCCTCGGCTTCGAGCTGCTGCGCCCGGTCGCCGGTGAGAACCGCTACTTCGTGTACACCCGCTGGGAGAGCGAAGAGGCGTACCAGGCCTGGGCCGCCGGCCCGTCCCGCGCCGCCCACGCCACCGCCCCGGGCGAGCAGCCCCGCAAGCCGGTGGCGTCCGGCGCCACCCTGCTCGAGTTCGAGGTGATCCAGTCCGTCACCCCGTCGCGCTGATCATGAAGTTGGCGGGTCGTTTCGTCCGTTCCTGACCCGCCAACTTCATGATCGCGCGGAGGGCCAGGGGTCGCGCCGGAGGGGTCAGGGCGGAGGGGCCGGGGGCCGGGGGTCAGGTTTTGCGGGAGGTGGTCATCGTGGCGAAGGCGATGACGTTGTCGGCGTAACCGGTGCGGCCACCCACCCAGTCACCGCCGCAGGTGATGAGGGCCAGCGTGGGCTTGCCGTCGTCGCCGTACACCCGGTCGGCGGGGAGCCGGTCCTTGGGGAAGTTCTCCACCGAGTCGACCCGGAACTCCACCACCGACCCGTCGGCGCGGGTCACCTCGATCGGGTCGCCCGGGCGCAGCTTGTGCAGGTCGTAGAAGACCGAGGGCCCGCGCTTGGTGTCGACGTGCCCGACGATGACGGCGGCACCCGGCTCGCCGGGCGTCGGGCCGCGGTCGTACCAGCCGGTCTCGTCGGCGCGCTCCAGCGGCGGTACGGCGATCGTCCCGTCCCGGGCCTGGCCCACCGGCTCCACCGGCGCGGAGATCTCGATGGCCGGTACGGCGAGGCGGACCGGACGGCTGGCGGTCAGCCCCGCCCGCTCCTGGGCCGGCCGGTCCGCGCCGGTGGTCGCCCAGTCCAGCGGGCCGACGGTCCGGCCCAGCCCGGCGCCGGTGGCGAAGACCCCGACCAGCACCAGCACCACCGCGAGGGGGATCGACCACGGGCGGCGCCCCGCCGCTCGGGCGGTCGGCTGGGAAGCGCGGGAGGGGGCCATCGTCGGGTCAGCGGCGGGCGGCGCCACGGGGCCGGCGGACGGACACGATCCACACCACCAGGCCGGTCACGGTCAACGCGACCCCGCCCGGCACCAGCAGCCCGCCGGCCATGTCGCCGGCCGCGCCACCGAACCCGGTGGCCGGTCCCCGGCTGGGCCGGACCGACTTGACGACCTGGAGCATCGTCGACGCGCTCTCCCCGCCCCGGCACTCCAGCTTGACCCGGTAGTTGCCGGCCAGGGTGCGCTCCCGCACCATCGGCGCCGCGGTCAGCAGCCCGTTCTGCGGCCGTACCTGGACCCGCCCGAACGCGTCGGACCACACGACGGCCGGGACGGAGTTGTCCCGGCAGCTCGCGCGGATGCCGACCAGGAAGCCGGGCTCGACGGTGCTCGGGCTCACCTCGACGAAGACGTTCTGCGGCTGCGGCTGCGGCGCACCCGACGGTGCGGGCGCGGCCAGCGCGGGCGCGACGGCGAACAGCGGGCCGGCGATCGCGGCCGCGACCGACAGCGCGAGGGAACCGCGGGTCACCGCCATCACAACCCCCTCCCGGCGCGCCGAGCCGGGCACCACAGACGCCCGGCCTGCCGTACGGGTGGATTCTCCCATCCCCCGTCGCACATCACATCCGATCCGGCGCGGTCCTCGCGTACGCTCGGATCGCTGTGACCGCCACCGACTCCCACGCCACCGCGACCGCGACCGCGCGGAGCATCCGCACCTTCCACCCGCGCCGCGGCCGGATGACCGCCCGCCAGACCGCGGCGCTGGAGCGGCTCTGGCCGCGGTACGGCCTGACCGTCGCGGACCTGCCCGGCACGCCCGTCGACCCGGCCGGTCTGTTCCCCCGCCGCGCCCCGCTGGTGCTGGAGATCGGTTCCGGGATGGGCGACACCACCGCCGCGATGGCAGCCGCCGACCCGGATCGAGACTATCTGGCGGTCGAGGTGCACACGCCCGGAATCGCCAACCTCCTCGACCTGGTGGACCGGCACGGTCTGGGCAACGTCCGGGTGGCTCAGGGCGACGCGTTGGACCTGGTCAGCGGCCTGCCCGAGGCGTATCTGGACGCGGTGCACGTGTTCTTCCCCGACCCGTGGCCGAAGGCCCGGCACCACAAGCGGCGGATCATCCAGCCGGCCCACGTCGCCCTGCTGCGCTCGCGGTTGGCCCCCGGCGGGACGTTGCACTGCGCGACGGACTGGGCCGAGTACGCCGAGGCGATGCGGACGACCCTCGACGCCGACCCGGGGCTGGTGAACGTCCACGACGGCTTCGCCCCGCGCCCCGCGCACCGCCCGGTCACGAAGTTCGAGCGCCGCGCCCTGACCGCCGGCCGCCCGGTCGCCGATCTGATCTACCGCCGCCGCTGACCCCTCCCCCGGCGGGTGCCGGGCGCGTGACCCCGGTTGGCGCGAACGGTCTTGGTCCGGGCACCATGGACGCGCCATGACACTCACCGCCGCGCTGCCGGCCAGCGCCGACCCCGACGCCCTCTACGACGCGTTCGCCGGCTGGGCGTCGGCGCGCGGCCTCGACCTCTATCCCCACCAGGAGGAGGCGGTCATCGAGATCGTCTCCGGCGCGAACGTGATCATGAACACGCCGACCGGCTCGGGCAAGAGCCTGGTCGCGATCGCGGCGCACTTCGCCGCGCTGGCCGACGACCGGACGACCTTCTACACCGCGCCGATCAAGGCCCTGGTGTCGGAGAAGTTCTTCGCGCTCTGCGAGGTGTTCGGCGCCGACAACGTCGGCATGCTCACCGGCGACGCCAGCGTCAACCCGGACGCCCCGGTCATCTGCTGCACCGCCGAGATCCTCGCCAACCTGGCGCTGCGCGAGGGCGCCCGCGCCGACGTCGGCCAGGTGATCATGGATGAGTTCCACTTCTACAGCGAGCCGGACCGCGGCTGGGCCTGGCAGGTGCCGCTGATCGAGCTGCCGCAGGCGCAGTTCGTCCTGATGTCCGCGACGCTCGGTGACACCACCCGCTTCGTCGACGACCTCACCCGACGTACCGGCCGGCCGACCGCCGTCGTCCGCACCGCCGAGCGGCCGGTCCCGCTCCTCTTCTCGTACGCGATGACGCCCCTGCACGAGACCCTGGAGGAGCTGCTGGAGACCAAGCAGGCCCCGGTGTACGTCGTGCACTTCACCCAGGCCGCCGCGCTGGAACGCGCGCAGGCGCTGATGAGCGTCAACGTCTGCACCCGGGCCGAGAAGGACATGATCGCGGCGGCCATCGGCAACTTCCGGTTCACCTCGGGCTTCGGCAAGACGCTGTCGCGGCTGGTCCGGCACGGCATCGGCGTGCACCACGCGGGCATGCTGCCCAAGTACCGCCGCCTGGTGGAGACGCTCGCCCAGGCCGGGCTGCTCAAGGTCATCTGCGGTACGGACACGCTCGGCGTCGGCATCAACGTGCCGATCCGCACCGTCCTGTTCACCGGCCTGTCGAAGTACGACGGGGTGCGTACCCGGCTGCTCAAGGCACGGGAGTTCCACCAGATCGCCGGGCGCGCGGGGCGGGCCGGCTTCGACACCCTCGGCCGGGTCGTCGTCCAGGCGCCGGAACACGTCATCGAGAACGAGAAGGCCCTCGCCAAGGCCGGTGACGACCCGAAGAAGCGCCGCAAGGTGGTCCGCAAGAAGCCGCCGGAGGGCTCGATCGGCTGGGGCAAACCCACCTTCGAGCGCCTGGTCGAGGCCGAACCGGAGCCGCTGACCTCCAGCTTCCAGGTCAGCCACTCGATGCTGCTCAACGTCATCGGCCGGCCCGGCGACGCGTTCGCGGCCATGCGGCACCTGCTGACCGACAACCACGAGGACCGCGCCGCCCAGCGCCGGCACATCCGCCGGGCCATCGCGATCTACCGGGCGCTGCGCGCCGGGGGCGTCGTCGAGGAACTGCCCGAACCGGACGAGACCGGGCGCCGCGTCCGGCTCACCGTCGACCTCCAGCTCGACTTCGCGCTCAACCAGCCGCTGTCACCGCTCGCCCTCGCCGCCGTCGAACTGCTGGACCGGGAGTCCCCGTCCTACCCGCTGGACGTGCTCAGCGTCATCGAGTCGATCCTCGACGACCCCCGCCAGGTGCTGTCCGCGCAGCAGTTCAAGGCCCGCGGCGAGGCGGTCGCCGCGATGAAGGCCGAGGGCATCGAGTACGAGGCGCGGCTGGAGCTGCTCGACGAGGTGACCTGGCCGAAGCCGCTCGCGGAACTGCTGGACAGCGCGTACGAGATGTACCGGCAGGGGCACCCCTGGGTGGCCGACCACCAGCTCTCCCCAAAGTCCGTCGTCCGGGACATGTACGAGCGGGCGATGACCTTCACCGAGTACGTCCAGTTCTACGGCCTGTCCCGCTCCGAGGGCCTGGTCCTGCGGTACCTCGCCGACGCGTACAAGACGCTGCGGCAGACCGTCCCCGAGGACGCCAAGACCGAGGAACTGGTCGACCTCATCGAGTGGCTCGGCGAGCTGGTCCGCCAGGTCGACTCCAGCCTCATCGACGAGTGGGAGCGGCTGCGCAACCCGTCCGACGTCGAGGAGGTCGCCGCCGCGCTGGACGACCGGCCGGCCGCGGTGACCCGCAACACCCGCGCGTTCCGGGTACTGGTGCGCAACGCGCTGTTCCGCCGGGTGGAGCTGGCCGCCCTGCGCCGCTGGGACCTCCTCGGCGAACTCGACGCCGGCGACGGGTGGGACGCCGACGCGTGGGCCGAGGCGCTGGAGCCGTACTTCGAGGCGTACGGGGAGATCGGCACCGGCCCGGACGCGCGCGGACCGGCGCTGCTGATGATCAAGCAGGGCGGCTCGACCTGGACCGTACGGCAGATACTCGACGACCCCGAAGGCGACCACGACTGGGGCATCAGCGCCGAGGTGGACCTGGCGGCGTCCGACGAGGCGGGCGCCGCGGTCGTGCGGGTCACCGCCGTGGGGCAGCTCTAGAC
>JAEYGD010000501.1 GCA_023402505.1 Actinomycetes bacterium | reverse complement strand
GGCCCCCGGTGTTCGTCGCGCTGTTCCTGCTCGCCTCGCCGACCTCGGCGGTGGTCCTGCCCCGCTCGGACGGCGGCGCCGCCGGGGTGGCGCGCGCCGGCGGTCACCCGCCGGTGGTCATGCTGATCCTCGACGAGCTGCCGCTGGTCTCCCTGCTCGGCCCGGACGGGCGGATCGACGCGGCCCGGTTCCCGCACTTCGCGGAACTGGCCGCCGGTTCGACCTGGTACCGCAACGCCACCGGGGTCAGCGGCTGGACGCCGTACGCGCTGCCAGCGATGCTGACTGGCCGCTACCCGGCCACCGGGGCGGCGCCGCACTACTCGCAGCACCCCGACAACCTGTTCACCGCCTTCGGCGGCCTGTACGACATCCGCGCGGAGGAGAGCATCACCCGCCTCTGCCCGCCCAGTCGCTGCGAGACGCCGGTGCGCCCGGAGCAGGGCACCGGGGTGCTGGTGCGGGAGAGCGCGAAGCTGCTGGCCCGTCTCGCCGCGCCGGTGGACAGCCGGGTCGACCCGGAGGACTCGTACCGGGAGCGGACCGCCGCCGAGGCGGGCATCGACGCCGCCGAACCGGCCCCCGGGGACCCGAAGTTCCGCTGGGACCGGCTGAACGCCAACCAGCCGGCCCGGTTCACCAGCTTCCTCGCCGGGCTGAAGCCGTCGTCCCGGCCCACGCTGCACTTCCTGCACCTGCTGATGCCGCACTCGCCGTGGGCGTACCTGCCGTCGGGGGTGCGCTACGAGGCCCCCGAGGACTTCCCGAACGAGGGGGACGGCTGGGTGGAGCTGGCCCGGCAGCGGCACCTGGCGCAGCTCGGCTACACCGATCGGCTGATCGGGGAGACGCTGCGTACGCTGCGCGCCACCGGCCTGTACGACCAGGCCCTGCTGGTGGTGACCGCCGATCACGGTGTGAGCTTCACCAAGGGCGGGCAGGGGCGGGGGATGGGCGCGATCCGGGTCGCCGCCGACGAGGTGGCCTGGGTGCCGCTGTTCGTGAAGTCTCCCGGCCAGCGCGCCGGTCGCGTCGACGACCGCAACTGGCAGCACGTCGACCTGCTGCCCACCGTCGCCGACGAGGCCGCGATCCGGCTGCCCGGGCCGGTCGACGGGCGGTCCGCCCGGCAGGCGCCCCGGGCCGAGGCGGGCAAGGTCTTCTACGACCGGCCCGCGCAGCCGACTCCGATCAGCGGCGGGGTGCCGGCCGCCGTGCCGTCGGCCGCGCCGCACCCGCTGGTGGGCACTGCGGTTCCGGACCGGCCGGCGACCGGGTCGGCCCGGGTCGGCAACCTCGCCGCCTTCCGCGACGTGGATCCGGACACGGGCCGGCTGCCGGCGATGGTCTGGGGCGACCTGCCCGACGGTGTGCGCGACGGCACATCGCTGGCCGTCGCCGTCAACGGCCGGGTGGCCGCCGTGGTGCCGGTCGTGCCGCGCGACGCCGGGGGCCGCCGGTTCGCCGCCCTGCTCGCCGACGACCGGATCTTCCAGGCCGGGGCGAACCGCCTCGACCTGCTCCTCGTCGCCGCCGACGGCACGCTCACCCGCCTCGCGCTGTCCTGACCGGCGGGCCGCGCCGGTTGCGCGTGGTCGCGACCGATGGGGTTTCCCAGCCGGCTGGTCGGGAATCGGGTGACGCATACCTCACCGAAGAACCACCGCGGGCGGTGTCCCCGCAACCGCGAATACGGTAGAAGCGAAGGCAATTCAACGAAGATCTGCCGGCGAAGCGAGGAACCACATGACGGAAGTCAAGCTCGATCACCCCGGTGGGCAGCTGTCGATGCCGGTGCACGCCGCGGTCGAGGGCCCTGCCGGCATCGGCGTGAGCAAGCTGCTCAAGGACACCGGGATGACGACGTACGACCCCGGTTTCGTGAACACGGCAGCCTGTTCGTCCGCCATCACCTACATCGACGGCGACGCGGGGATCCTGCGCTACCGCGGGTACCCGATCGAGCAGCTGGCCGAGAAGTCCTCCTTCCTGGAGGTCTCCTACCTGCTGATCTACGGCGAGCTGCCCACCCAGCAGCAGCTCACCGAGTTCACCGAGCGGATCCGGCGGCACTCGCTGCTGCACGAGGAGATGCGGCGGTTCTTCGACGGCTTCCCCCGGGACGCGCACCCGATGGCGGTGCTGTCCTCGGCGGTCAGCGCGATCTCGACCTTCTACCAGGACAGCCTGGACCCGTTCGACGCCACGCACGTGGAGATGTCGACGGTCCGGCTGATGGCGAAGGTGCCGACCATCGCGTCGTACGCCTACAAGAAGTCGATCGGCCAGCCGCTGCTGTACCCGGACAACTCCCTCGGGTACGTGGAGAACTTCCTCCGCATGACCTTCGGCGTGCCCGCCGAGCCGTACGAGGTCGACCCGGTGATGGCCCGGGTGCTGGACATGCTGTTCGTCCTGCACGCCGACCACGAGCAGAACTGCTCCACCTCGACCGTCCGGCTGGTCGGCTCCAGCAACGCCAACCTGTTCGCCTCGGTCTCGGCCGGGGTGAACGCCCTGTTCGGCCCGCTGCACGGCGGCGCGAACCAGGCGGTGCTGGAGATGCTGGAGAAGATCCAGGCCGAGGGCGGCGACGTCCGCTCGTTCGTGCAGAAGGTCAAGGACAAGCAGGCCGGCGTCAAGCTGATGGGCTTCGGGCACCGGGTCTACAAGAACTACGACCCGCGCGCCGCGATCGTGAAGAAGGCCGCCCAGGACGTGCTCGGCCGGATGGCGAAGCCGGACCCGCTGCTGGACATCGCGATGCAGCTCGAGGAGATCGCGCTCGCCGACGACTTCTTCGTCTCCCGCAAGCTCTATCCGAACGTGGACTTCTACACCGGCCTGATCTACAAGGCCATGGGCTTCCCGACGAAGATGTTCACGGTGCTGTTCGCCCTGGGCCGGCTGCCCGGCTGGATCGCCCAGTGGCGCGAGATGATCAACGATCCGGAGACCAAGATCGGCCGCCCGCGGCAGGTCTACACCGGTGCCGCTCAGCGCGACTACGTCGACTTCGCCGACCGCTGAGCCCGGCGAGGACCCCCAAGGCGCGTAAGCGACGACGGCCGCCGACCCACGAGGGTCGGCGGCCGTCGCCGTCGTCAGCCCACCAGTGAGCGCAGCGGGATCCGCGCGTCGCGCAGCGCGCCGGCCAGCTCCCGCAGGAACGGGTGCTCGTCGGCGGTCAGGCCGTCGGGGTTCGGGATGACCAGGTACGCCGACCCGTCCGCCACGGCGACCCGGGCGGTGCCGGTGTAGCGCTCGACGACCGCCTCGGCGCGCGCCCGGTCGGCCACGGCCACCTCGACGGTGATCGGCCGCCACCCGCCGCCCAGGTCCTCGGTCACCGACCGGGCCGCGGCGGTCGCCCGGGCCGGGTCGACATCCCGCACGTCGGCCCGCGCCGCCCCGCCGGTCGGGTAGAGCAGTGCGTTGGCCACCAGGTGCAGGCCGTTCTCGTTGTACGCCCGGAACAGCGGGTTGAACGCGAACAGCACCGCCCGCCCGGCGCCGGTGGGCTCGTCGACCAGCGCGACGGTTCCCTTGAGCGCGTCGGCGTGCACGGTGTAGCCGTTGGCCCAGAAGGTGTCGCCCGACGGGTAGCGGAGCACGTTGGTGCCGGTGGTGCTCGGGGTGAGGATCGAGTCGTTGTTGTTGAACTCGAAGTCCTCCGCCGGCCGGCCGGCCGCGACCGGGCTGCTGCGGTCGACGTCGACCCGCAGGTGCGAGCCGATGACCTGGTAGCCGGTCGGTTTCGGCGCCTCGGTGGTCGAGGTCAGTCCGGCGGCCCGGGCCATCCGGGTGCCCTGGTTGCGCAGCCCCACGTAGGTGTGGCCCTGCGCGATCCAGGCGCGCAGGTTGGCCTGGCCGGCGGCGGTGAGCCCGCCGGTGGGGTTGCTGCCGTCGGGCACCAGCAGCACCGTGCGTTCGGTGAACGCCGGGGTGTTGTCGTTGATGTCGGCGGTGGTGACCGGCGTGAGGTCGAGCCCCCACCGCTTGCCGAGCACGTACCGGGCCTCGCCGTGCGAGCCGGCGGTGGTGGCGACCCCGGCGCCCTGGAACAGCCCGACGTCCGGCGACGTCACCGCCGTGCCGCGCGGCGCGGTGCGCTTCGGGGTCAGCGTCACCCCGAGCGACCGGGCGAGCCGGTCGTACTCCCGGGTCAGGCTCCGCGCGGGCAGCGCGACCACGCCGGTGTCGAGGTCCCGGACGAGGGGTACGCCCCGGTCGAGCAGCCGGAAGGTGAACTCGGCCGCCGCCGCCGAGTCCAGCGGGTAGGCGTACGAGCCCGTGGCCGGGGCGGCGGCGCCGCGGCCGCCGGAGATGTCCCGGACCAGGCGGGCGCGGGGCCGCACGTCGTCGCCGGTGTACAGGGCGTCCACGCCCATCAGCAGCGGGTTGCTCCAGGACGACACGTCGTAGAAGTACGGGAACGGCACGTACGGGTCCTCGCCCATGACGGCCTGGATCCAGTGCTTCTGCGGCTGGTCCATCGGGATCCAGTACGCCCCCGCCGGGACGGTGACGTCACGGGCGGTGCGCCCGCCGAAGATCCGGGCGGTGGGCACCCGGGTCGGCCTGGTCACCTCGTACACCTCGACGTCCATCCGGCGCAGCCGCTGCACCAACTGGCGCACGTCGGCCAGCTGCCGCCCCGGCAGCAGGAAGTACGACCGGATCCGCAGGTCGGGCACGGGGAACTGGACGGTGTTGGTCGGCTCGACGACCTCGTTGGGCTGGAGCGCGCCGGCACGGCCCTCGGCGAGCGCGTCGCGCCAGATCCGGGCGTACCCGGTCAGCACCTCGCGCCGGTTGGCGGCGGCCCAGCCGAGGGTCGCCCACTGGGTGTTGAACTGCTGCTGGACCCGGTCGGCGACGGCCGACGCGCTGCCCTTCTCGAAGGTCATGCCGGCGGCGCCGAAACCGGTCGCCGGGACGGTGTCGCCGTAGCCCATGAAGAACAGGTCGTAGGTGGCGTAGTTGAAGTAGCACTCGGTGGTGACCGTCTCGTCGCACGCGCCGTTGAAGCCGAAGCCGGCCTTGTTGGCGGTGCCGATCCGGTTGATCCAGTCGACGACCTCGCCGGGGATCTCGTGGTGGATCGGGTCGGCGTTGGGCGGGAAGAAGTACTGCCGGCCGCCCATCTCGTGCGCGTCGACGAACACCTGCGCCGGGTACCGCCGCAGCAGCTCGATCTTGCCGTCGGTCTCCGGCTGCGTACGGGCGAACCAGTCCCGGTTCATGTCGAAGCCGTACTCGTTCTGCCGCCGGCTGGCGTCGCGGCCGTCCGGGTTCTGCGTCGGCACGATGACGGTGACCAGGTTGTCGTTACGTTCGGCGACCGCGCAGGACAGGCCGGCGGCCAGCTCGTAGAGGGTCTTGAGGGCGGCGTCCGTGCCGCTCTTCTCGCCGCCGTGCACGTTTGCGGTGACCCACACGATGGCCGGGCGGTCGGCGGCGATCCGGTCGGCCCGGCGCGGCGTGACGCGGCGCGGGTCCCGCAGGTCGCGCAGGTCGTCGGCGATCTGCCGCAGGGCGTGCGGGCGGACGTGCCGTTCGTGGGAGACCACCGCGTACGGCAGCGGCTGGCCGAGCACGCTGGTGGCCATGACGCCGGTGACCACGCGGTCCGAGGCGGCGTCGACGGCGCGCAGGTAGCCGCGTACCTCGTCGTTGGTGACGACCCGGTCCTGGCCGGCGCCCAGCGGGAAGCCCAGGGCGGCCTCCGGGCTGGGCACGGTGGACAGCCGGGCGGCGGGGTCGGTGCTGCACCCTCCGGTGGCGGTGGCCGGGGTGCCGCCGAGCACCGGCGCGACGCCGGCCAGCAGGAGCAGCGCGGTGGCGGCGGCTGTTCGTCGGGAGCGGACCGCCCCGGGCGGGCGTTTCGGCAGGCGCATCGGGTTGCCTCTCTTCACGACGGACAGATCGAGACAGATTGATCGAACCCTAGGTTCTGCCGTTTTGCGCGGTCAAGGGCGCGGTCAGTGCGCCGGGTGGTCGTCCTCGCCGGCGGTGGTCGGCAGGTCGCCGAGCACCCGGTTGATGATGTGGATGCGTGCGCCGGCCGCCCGGTAGTCGGCGCACACGGTGTCGGCCTGGTCGGCGAGCCGGACGCCGGTCGCGCCGCCGGTCACCGGCAGCGTGCGGCCGGCGAGGGTGGTGACCTGGCCGGCGGCACGCAGGTCGGCCAGGGAGAGCGATCCGGCCACGAGGTGTTCGCGGAGCAGGCCGCGCAGCGTCTCCTTGTCGGTGAGGAGCAGGCGGTCCAGGTTCGCGCCGGAGAACTTGGCCGCGAAGGCGTCGTCGGTCGGCGCCAGGACGGTGATGCCGGACCCGGCGTCCAGGTCGTCCAGCCCGGCGGCGCGGACGGCCGCCTCGAACGTGGTGAGCACGGGAATCCACTGCAGGGCCACGGTGGGAGGCTGGCTGGCCAGGGCTGCCGGGTTGCCGGGGTCGCTGCCCGCCGGCAGCGCGTCGCACAGCGGGCCGGTCACCGGGGC
>JAEYGD010000232.1 GCA_023402505.1 Actinomycetes bacterium | reverse complement strand
CCGGGCGGGGGGCCGCCGGCCGGCCGGGCGCCCGTCGTCCCGCCGGGCCGAGACCCGCCGCAAGTGGTATGAGATCGTCGGACTCACGACGCCGGCGCTCGTCGTCTACGCGATGTTCGTGCTGGTGCCGATGGGCTTCGCCGTCTACTACAGCCTGTTCCGGTGGCGCGGGGTCGGGCCCCCCACCGAGTTCGTCGGTTTCCGGAACTACACGCTCGCGTTCCAGGACCCGATCTTCCTCGACGCGCTGCGCAACAACGCCATCATCGTCCTCGGGTCGCTGCTGGTGCAGGGCCCGATCGCCCTGGGCATCGCCCTCCTGCTCAACCGTCGCTTCCGCGGGCGTGCCCTGTTCCGCCTGCTGGTGTTCGTCCCCTACGTGCTCGCCGAGGTCACCGTCGGCATCATGTGGAAGCTGCTCCTGACCGACAACGGCACCGTCGACGCGGTGCTGCGGTCTCTCGGGCTGGGCAGCCTGGTGCAGGCGTGGCTCGCCGACACGGACGTCGTCATCTGGACGCTGCTGTTCGTCCTCACCTGGAAATACGTCGGCTTCGCCATCATCCTGCTGCTCGCCGGCCTGTCCAACGTGCCACACGAGCTGACCGAGGCGGCGGCGATCGACGGCGCGGGTTGGTGGCAGGTCCAGCGCCACGTCACGCTCCCGCTGCTCGGCCCGACGATCCGGATCTGGATGTTCCTGTCGATGATCGGTTCGCTGCAGGTCTTCGACGTCATCTGGGTGACGTCGGTGCCGGCCGTACGGTCGCTCGGCGCCTCGGCCACCATGGCGACGTACATGGTGGACAACGGCTTCTTCGCCCGGCTGTGGGGCTACGGCAACGCGGTGGCCGTGATCCTGTTCGTCGTCTCGTTCGTCGCGGCGCTGCTGTTCCAGCGGTTCCTCCTCCGCCGGGACATCGAGGGCGCCATCACCAGAAGGGCGAACTGACCGTGGCCATGAACCCCGTTCATCCCTCGGCCGGCCGCCGGCCGGTGTCCTGGGGCACCCCGCTCACGTACGCCCTGGCGCTCGCCGTCGCGGCCGTGTCGATCGTCCCGATCCTCTACGTCGTCGTCGGCGGATTCCGCACCACGCCGCAGATCGTCGCCGACCCGGCCGGCCTGCCCGACCCGTGGGTCTTCGACAACTACGCCCGGGTGCTGACACAGAGCAACTTCTGGCTGCAGGCGTTCAACAGCGGAGTGATCGCCCTCGGCACCACGCTCGGCGTCGTGGTGCTCGGCCTGTCCGCCGCGTTCGTGCTCGCCCGGTACACCTTCCGCGGGCGCGAGGCGCTCTACACCTTCTTCACCCTCGGCCTGCTCTTCCCGGCCGGGGCGGCGATCCTGCCGCTCTACCTCATGCTCCGCGACCTGGGCCTGGTCAACTCCTACTACGCGGTGATCCTCCCGCAGGTCGCCTTTCAGCTGCCGTTGACGATCGTGATCCTGCGGCCCTTCCTGTCCGCCATCCCCCGGGAGTTGGAGGACGCGGCGGCGATCGACGGCGCGGGCCGGCTCGGCTTCCTCTGGCGGATCGCGTTGCCACTGGCGCGGCCCGCGCTCGTCACCGTCGGGGTCCTCGCGTTCGTGGCCAGTTGGAACGCGTTCCTCCTGCCGCTGCTCGTCCTCGGCGACGTCGGCCTGCACACCCTGCCGCTGGGCGTGCAGAACTTCTCGAGCCAGTTCTCCACCGACACCGCCGGTGTTCTCGCGTTCACGTCGCTGGCGATGCTGCCGGCGCTGCTCTTCTTCACGCTCGCCGAGAAGCAGATCGTCGGTGGCCTGCAGGGCGCGGTCAAGGGCTGAGCGGTCGCGTACGGGCACAACCAATGGAAAGGCACAACATGACAGAGGTCCATGCGGTGGTGGACGGGCCGGCACCGGCCCAGGCGACTCCTGACCACGACCGGCCCGACGGGCACGCCGGTGAGGCGCGCGTACGTGAGCTGCTCGGCCGGATGACGATCGAGGAGAAGCTCGCGCAGCTCGTCGGGTTCTGGGAGAAGGAGGACGGCGAGGCGGTCGCACCGCTGCAGGGCGAGTTCGCCGACACCACCAAGCTGGAGGACTTCTCCCGGCACGGGCTGGGCCACCTCACCCGGGCCTACGGGACCCGCCCCGTCGACGCCGCGGCCCGCGCGGCCTGGCTGTGGCAGTTCCAGCGGGACCTGGTGACCGGCACCCGGCTCGGCATCCCGGCGATCGTCCACGAGGAGTGCCTCACCGGGCTGTCGGCGTGGAAGGCGGCGACCTTCCCCACCCCGCTGGCCTGGGGCGCCGCGTTCGACCCCGAACTGGTCACCGAGATGGCCGCGGCGATCGGGGCGTCGATGCGGGAGCTGGGCGTCCACCAGGGTCTCGCCCCGGTGCTCGACGTGATCCGGGATCCGCGCTGGGGCCGCGTCGACGAGTGCATCTCCGAGGACCCCTACCTGGTCGGGACCATCGGCACGTCGTACGTGCGCGGGCTCCAGTCGCAGGGGGTGCACGCCACCCTGAAGCACTTCGCCGGCTACTCCGCCTCCCGGGCCGGGCGCAACTTCGCCCCGGTGCACGCCGGCCCGCGGGAACTCGCCGACGTGCTGTTCCTTCCGTTCGAGATGGCGATCCTCGACGGTGACGCGCGTTCCGTCATGCACTCGTACACGGAGATCGACGGGGTGCCGGTCGCCGCCGATCCGGCGATGCTCACCGGAGTGCTGCGCGACAGGTGGGGCTTCGACGGCACGGTGGTGGCCGACTACTACGGAGTCGCCTTCCTGAACCTGCTCCACCACGTGGCGGGCGACCACGCGGAGGCGGCCGTGCAGGCGCTGACGGCCGGTGTCGACGTCGAACTCCCCACCGGCGACGCGTACCTGACGCTGCCGGAGTCGGTGCGGGTCGGCAAGCTCGACGAGGCGATCATCGACCGCGCGGTGCTGCGGGTCCTGCGCCAGAAGCTGGAACTCGGGCTGCTCGACGCCACCTTCGCCGACGAGCCGCCCCGTGCGGTCGACCTCGACTCGCCCGAGCACCGGTCGATCGCCCGCCGCCTCGCGGAGGAGTCGGTCGTCCTGGTCGCCAACCGGGACGTCCTTCCGCTGGCCCCGGGCCGCCGGGTGGCGGTCATCGGGCCGAACGCGGACCGGCAGGGCGCGCTCTTCGGGTGCTACTCGTTCCTGAACCACGTGCTCGTGCAGCATCCCGACGTGGAGACCGGCATCGAGGTGCCGACGGTCCTCGACGGGATGCGTGCCGAGTTCGGTGCGGATCTCGTGACCTGGGCGGCGGGCTGCGAGGTGGACGGCGACGACCGGTCGGGCTTCGAGGCGGCCGTCGCCACCGCGTCCGCCGCCGACGTCGCCGTCCTGGTCGTCGGCGATCACGCCGGGCTCTTCGGGCGTGGCACGGTCGGCGAAGGCTGCGACCGGGACGACCTGGAGCTGCCCGGCGTCCAGCGCGAACTCGTCGAGGCGGTGCTCGCGACCGGCACGCCGGTCGTCCTGGTGCTGGTCACCGGCCGGCCGTACGCGGTCGACTGGGCGCTGGCGCGGTGCGCGGCGGTGGTCCAGGCGTTCTTCCCCGGTGAGGAGGGCTCCGCGGCGATCGCCGGCGTGCTCTCCGGACGGGTCAACCCGTCCGGCCGGCTGCCGGTCAGCATGCCCGCGTCGGCGGGGGCGCAGCCGTACTCGTACCTGCACCCCACGCTCGGCGAGGGAAGCGAGGTGACCAACCTGTCGGCGACGCCCGCCGCGCCGTTCGGTCACGGACTGTCGTACACCACCTTCGAGTACGCCGACCTGGCCGTGCCCGCCACGGTGCCGACGGACGGTGCGCTGCGGGTGACCGTGTCCGTGACGAACACCGGCGCCGTCGCCGGCGACGAGGTGGTCCAGCTGTACGGCCGCGATCTGGTGGCCTCGGTGACCCGACCGGTGGCGCAGCTCCTCGGGTACCGGCGGGTGTACCTGCGGCCGGGCCAGTCGGTCACGGTCGAGCTGACGGTGCCCACGACCCGCCTGGCCTTCTCCGACCGCACGCTCACCCGGGTGGTGGAGCCCGGCGACGTCGAGCTCTGGGTCGGTACGAGCGCACGGCGCGACGCCCAGGCGCTGACCACGCTGGTCGGCGACACCGTCCCGGTCACCAACGCGTCCGCCCGGTGGACGACGGCCGAAACCCGGTGAGCCCGTCCCCGCCGGTCGTCCACGGGACGG
>JAEYGD010000224.1 GCA_023402505.1 Actinomycetes bacterium | reverse complement strand
ACCCCCGCCGGCGATGTGTACACACGCCCGGGCGATCACCCCCCCCACCGAGGGCCGGGTCCCCCGCGACTGGCCGGCTCCCACCGACACCCGGTGGCGGCGCCCCCGGAAGGGTTGCCGTGACGCTCCCCCGCCACGGAGCGGGAAGCGGTGCGCGACGATCGGGGCATGAGAACCAGGAAACGCTCCAGATGGCGGACACGGTCGAGGCGGCCGGGACGGCGTTGGCCACTGCTGGGCGCGATGACCCTGATCGCGATAGCCGGTCTCGCGGCGTCCAAGCGTTACCGGCGCGCGGCCGACGACACGTCGGCGACCGGCCTCGACGAGGCCGTGCCCGATGCCATGCTGCACGTCGTCACCGATCCCCGGGCCGACCCGCCACCACCTCCGGCTCCTGCGTCGACACCGGCCTCAGCCACTCGTTGATCCCGCCGCGGCGCCACCGAGTCCTCATTGCTCCGTGACGCCGGCACGGTCTGGCGCAGCGGGGTTTCCCTGCTGGAGCGCGGGGGCCGGGGG
Source organism: Actinomycetes bacterium (assembly GCA_023402505.1). GTDB lineage: Bacteria > Actinomycetota > Actinomycetes > Mycobacteriales > Micromonosporaceae > Micromonospora. The sequence continues at coordinate 8,946 of JAEYGD010000224.1, read as the reverse complement.
CCACCCGGTTCGTCCTGAGCAACGAGGGCAACCGTCCGCAACGGGCGGCGGCCCATTGTTCAGGTCGGGCCGCCGTTTGTCAGCCGATCACCCGGGTAGGACCTGCACTGCTTCGGACGGTCCGGGGCGAACCGTCCGTCAGTGCGCACGTCGCCCGGGAGGCAGCCGATGCGAGCAATGGTCTACCGCGGTCCGTACCGGGTGCGGGTGGAGGAGAAGGACCGGCCCTCCGTCGAGCACCCGAACGACGCGATCGTCCGGGTGACGCGGGCCGCGATCTGCGGGTCGGACCTCCACCTCTACCACGGGATGATGCCCGACACGCGGGTCGGGATGACGTTCGGCCACGAGTTCATCGGCGTGGTCGACGAGGTCGGCCCGTCAGTACGGAACCTGAAGCCCGGCGACCGGGTGATGGTCCCCTTCAACGTCTACTGCGGGTCGTGCTTCTACTGCGCCCGGGGCCTGTTCAGCAACTGCCACAACGTCAACCCCAACGCCACCGCCGTCGGCGGCATCTACGGCTACTCGCACACCTGCGGCGGGTACGACGGCGGCCAGGCCGAGTTCGTGCGCGTGCCGTTCGCCGACGTCGGCCCGAGCGTCATCCCCGGGTGGCTGGACGACGAGGACGCGGTCCTGCTGACCGACGCGGTCGCCACCGGCTACTTCGGGGCGCAGCTCGGCGACATCGCCGAGGGTGACGTGGTGGTGGTCTTCGGCGCCGGACCGGTCGGCCTCTACGCGGCGAAGTCGTCCTGGCTGATGGGCGCCGGCCGGGTCATCGTCATCGACCACCTCGACTACCGGTTGGCGAAGGCGGCGTCGTTCGCCCACGCCGAGACCTACAACTTCGCCGAGTACGACGACATCGTCGTACACCTGAAGAAGATCACCGATCATCTCGGCGCGGACGTGGCCATCGACGCGGTGGGCGCCGAGGCGGACGGCAACCTCCTCCAGCACGTGACCGCCGCGAAGCTGAAGTTGCAGGGCGGCTCCCCGGTCGCGCTCAACTGGGCGATCGACTCGGTACGCAAGGGCGGCACGATCTCGGTGATGGGCGCCTACGGGCCGATGTTCAGCGCCGTCAAGTTCGGTGACGCCCTGAACAAGGGGCTCACCCTGCGGATGAACCAGTGCCCGGTCAAGCGGCAGTGGCCGCGCCTGTTCGAGCACATCCGCAACGGCCACCTCAAGCCCAGTGAGATCGTGACCCACCGCGTCCCGCTGGAGCACATCGCCGACGCCTACCACATCTTCTCCGCCAAGCTCGACGGCTGCATCAAGCCGCTGATCGTCGTGACCGACGCCTAGACCAGACCGGAGATCCGATGCCCTACACACCGGACAAGCCGAAACCGGCCCGATCCAGCGACGAGCTTCGTGCCCTCATCCCCGGCTGGGGGGTCGACCTCGACCCGAAGGACCGGCCCGCGGTCCCGAAGGAGCGGTTCGACCCGGACCTGAACGGGGCGCACTGGCGGTTCCCCGAGCGGCAGCCCGAGCGGTGGCCACGGGAGCGGTCGATCGAACACGAGTTCCTCACCCCGGTGTTCGGCACGTCCTGCCCGCCGAGGGGACTTTCCGGGGTGATGCGCCGCCAGGCGTACCGCAGGTACAGCGAGGCGCGCGCCGCGCACTGGCTGCTCCTGCTGGCCGCGGACCGGGTGGAGGTGGTGGAGAGCGTCCTGCGGTCGTTCCTGACCGGCCGTCCGGACAACCCCCTCACCGGGACCGGCGTGCGGACCGAGTTCTCCCATCACGGCCGGGCGTCCCGGGTCCGGCGCGGTCGGGCGGACGTCGCACACCACCCGCTCGACCCGATCGTGGTCGCGGCGCCGTGGGCGCTGGCCGGAGGGCTCGCCTACGTCGCCCTCCGGCGGATCGCCCGGCGCCGCCGGCGCTGACGCCGCCGGCCGGGCATGTCGAACCTCCGTCCGGGTACCTGCCGACCGTGACGTTCTCGATCGCCGCGCGGTGCCCCCGCACCGGCCAGCTCGGGGTGGGAGCCCTGACCGCCAGGCCCGCGGTCGGCAAGCTCGTCGCGCACGTCCACCCGGGGACCGGTGCGGTGGCGACCCAGGCGACCGCGAACCCGTTCCTGGCCTACGACGGCCTGCCGCTGCTGGCCGAGGGGCGCTCCCCCCGCGACGTCCTGACCGACCTGCTGGCCCGGGACCCGGGCCGGGAGGTGCGGCAGGTCGGCATGGTCGACCGCCGGGGCCGCGCGTACGCCTTCACCGGCTCCCGGACCCTGGACTGGGCGGGCCACCACGTCGGGTCGGGCTACGCGGCGCAGGGCAACCGCCTGGTGGGTCCGGAGGCCCTCGCGGAGATCGTCCGGGTGTTCGAGGACAGCGGGGAACTCGACCTGGCGGAGCGGCTCGTGCTGGCCGTCGTGGCCGGCGAGGAGACCGGCGGTGACCGGCAGGGCGCCCGGTCGGCGTCCGTGACGGTGACCGGCGACCAGCCGTACCCGCTCTGGGACGTGCGCGTGGACGACGCCGAACATCCGGCGCGGGAGTTGCGCCGGCTGCTCGGCGTCTTCCGGGCGGAGGTGCTGCCGACCATCCAGCAGCTGCCCACCCGTGACGACCCGATGGGTGAGGGCGCCCGCCGGATGCTCGGCCGGCCCTGACCGGCGGTCACTCCCGCACGTACCGGGGATAGGTCTTCTTCGCCGCCCGCGCGGTCCGGAGGTCGATCTCGACGGTGGCGAAGGGTTCGTCGGGGGTGGTGGTGGCCAGCACCGTGCCGTCCGGGTCGGTCACCCAGCCGAGGCCGCCGCAGTCCAGGCCCGAGCCGGACGGGATCCAGTGGTTCGACGACACACAGTAGGCGCCCGAACAGACGGCGGCCGCCTGCCCGCCGGCCACCCACTTGGCCAGCGAGTCGCGTGGGGTCGCGCGGGGCACGCACAGCAGTTCGACGCCGCTGCGGGCGTAGTGCCGCGCCCACTCCAGGAACCACAGGTCCGTGCAGAGGAGCACCCCGACCCGCGCCGCGCCGACCCGGCAGGTGTCGAAGGTCGGCTCGCCCCGGTCGTACCAGGACGCCTCCCAGAAGCCGGGCTCGTCGGGCAGGTAGTACTTGTCGCGGATCCGCGCCGCGCCGGTCCGCTCGGTCCACACGAACGCCTGGTTACGTCTGCTGCCCGTCGCCTCGACGGTGGGCCGGGAGGAGATGACGCAGGTGGCGCCGAGTTCGGTCAGCCGGGCGATGCCGGACTCGTGCTCGGCGACGCTGCGCCGCCAGCGCGCCGGGTCCGCGACGGGCTCGGCGGCGAGCCAGTCGGAGTACGGCATCTCCGGCAGGACGACCAGGTCGGACCCGGCGTGGCGCACGTGCTCGGCCAGGGCCGCCAGCGCCGCCGGACGGTGCTGGGCGCGGGTGTCGAGCTGGCAGACGGTGACCTTCAGGGTGTCGCTCATCGCGAAAGGATCTCCGATGGCGCCCCGGACGGGAAGGCCCGTGCGGACAATCCCCGCTACGGTCCTCCGGCGGGCGGTTGGTCCACCGGGCAGGCGTAGGCCGATCGGCCGCCCAGCTCCCACACCCGCACGGGCGCGCCGCAGCGCCGGCACGCCTGCCGCTTGTACACCCACCGCTCGTCGGGCGCCGCCGGGTCGCTGACCACCTGGCCGGCGTCCCGGCCGAGGGTGAGGTGGCGCACCGCGAGGTCCCACAGCCGCCGCGCCGTCCGCGGCCCGACGCCCCGCGTGCCCGGGTCGAGGCCGGCGAGGAAGAGCAGTTCGGCCCGCCAGGCGTTGCCGACGCCGGCCCACACGCCCTGGTCGAGCACGGCGGCGCCGACCGCGCCCCGGGCGGCGGTGAGCCGGCGCACCGCCTCCGCCGGGTCGGCGTCGGCGCGCAACGGGTCCGGTCCGAGGGAGTCGCGCAGCGCCCGCTCGGCGTCGCCGGGGAGCGGCTCGCACCTAATCGGCGCGATCAGGTCGTACGCGGCCTCGGGGCCGGCCAGTCGCAGCCGCACCCCGGCGCGCGGGGCGGGTGCCGGGGTGTCGTGCCGCAGGAACAGCCCCCGCATGCCGAGGTGCACGTGCAGGGCCGGGGCGCCGTCCAGGTGGTAGAGCAGGTGCTTGCCGTACGCCTCCACGGCGCGCAGCCGGCGCCCGTCGTACGGGCCGGCGTCGAAGCGTCCCTGCGGGCTGGAGACGGCCAGCACCCGCCCGGCGAGCGCGGCGTGCTGCTCGCGGGCGTACCGGTGGATCAGGTGTCCTTCGGGCACGTCGGTGGCCTTGGACGGGACACGGCGGGCACGGCGGCGGATACCCGGCGGGCCGGCGTGGAAACCTGGCTCACCGGCGGGAAGAAGGGCAGTCGCGCCGTAGTTGTACTGGTTTGTGACCGACGTCGTCCCGCCGTCGCGGCTGCTCGACATCCGGCGGATCTTCGTGGAGCCGGAGGCCGCCGCGCTCCCCCGCGGCCGGCAGGTGCTGGCCCGGTTCCCCGACGCCGAGCGGATCGAGATCGACAGCCACACCCGCGTTCCCGAGCTGTACGGCGACGAGACGAACGTGTCCCGCTGGGTGCGGATCAAGACCGAGACCCTCGTGCTCGGGGTGAAGAAGTCGCTGACCGCCCGGCCCAACGGCCGCTCCGCCGACTTCATCGCCCCGTCCACCGCCAACGGCTGCGCCATGGCGTGCGCCTACTGTTACGTGCCGCGGCGCAAGGGCTACAGCAACCCGGTCACGGTGTTCGCCAACATCGAGCGGATCACCGGCTACCTGTCCCGGCACGTGGCGCGGCAGGGCGTGAAGGCCACCCCGAACCAGTGCGACCCGCACGCGTGGGTCTACGACATCGGCGAGAATTCCGACTGTTCCCTCGACGCCCGGGTCAGCGACAACGTCCGGGACCTGGTCGTTTGCTTCCGCGACCTGCCCACCGCCAAGGCCAGCTTCGCCACCAAGCACGTCAACCGGGACCTGCTCGACTGGGACCCGCGCGGGCGTACCCGGATCCGGTTCTCGCTGATGCCGGCCCGGGACGCCAAGCTGCTCGACATCCGCACCACGCCGGTCGCCGAGCGGATCGCGGCCATCGACGATTTCGTCGCGGCCGGCTACGAGGTGCATGTCAACTTCAGCCCGGTGGTGGTCCGCGACCGTTGGCTCGACGACTGGGCGGACCTGCTCGACCAGCTCGATGCCGGGATCGGGCCCCGGGCGCGGGCCCAGCTCGCCGCCGAGGTCGTCTTCCTCACCCACAACGACCGGCTGCACGAGGTCAACCTCGGCTGGCACCCGAAGGCCGAGGAGGTGCTCTGGCGCCCGGACCTCCAGCAACCCAAGCGCTCCCAGACCGGTGGCTGGAACGTGCGTTACCGCACCGGGCAGAAGGGCCGCTACGTGGCGGCGCTGACCGACCTCGTCGCGGCGCGTACGCCGTACTGCCGGATCCGGTACGCCTTCTAGACGCGGTCGCCGAAGCACCCGCGCTTGACATGCGAAGCAGACTTCCTGAATACTTGTGCGTAGTTCGAGGGGGAGTACCCACCCGAGGGACGCGTCGGTCGTCAGTACGGGCCCAGCCGGGTCCCGGCCACGCGGGACCGCCGCCGGAGGCGGTCCGGGGAGACCTTCGACCAGCAGGCCGGCGCACCGGGCGTCGGCCCGGTCGAGAGGCGGGGTGCTCCCGATGTCCGTGCCGTGGTGGGCCTGGCTGGCCCTGACCGCCGCGATCGCCGCCATGCTGGCGGTCGACCTGTTCCTGCACCGCGACAACCACGTCATCGGCTTCGGCGAGGCCGCCGTCTGGTCCGGCATCTGGATCGCCGCCGGCCTGGCCTTCGGCGTGCTGCTGTGGGCCTGGCAGGGCGACGAGGTCGCCGGCGCCTACTACGCCGGGTACCTCATCGAGAAGGCGCTGTCCGTCGACAACGTCTTCGTCTTCGCGCTGATCTTCACGTACTTCGCGGTCCCGGCCGCGTACCAGCACAAGGTGCTGTTCTGGGGCGTCCTCGGCGCCCTCGCCTTCCGCCTCATCTTCATCTTCGTCGGCGCGGAACTACTCGAGACCTTCTTCTGGACCGCGTACCTCTTCGGCGCCTTCCTCGTCTACACCGGCTGGAAGATGGCCTTCCGGCACGACGCCGAGACGCACCCGGACCGCAACGTCGTCGTCCGCCTCGTCCGCCGGGTCGTCCCCACCGACGCCCGCTACCACGGCGACCGGTTCTTCGTACGCGTCGACGGCCGGCGTCTCGCGACCCTGCTGTTCGTCGTCCTCGTCGCCGTCGAGGCCAGCGACCTGGTCTTCGCCATCGACTCCGTCGCCGCGATCCTGGCGATCACCACCAGCACCTTCGTCGTCTGGACCGCCAACGCCTTCGCCGTCCTCGGCCTGCGCAGCCTCTACTTCTGCCTGGCCGGGCTGCTGCGCCGCTTCGTGCACCTGCACTACGGCCTGGCGTTCCTGCTCGCCTTCGCCGGCGTCAAGCTCGTCCTCTCCGAGACGCCGGTCGGGAAACTGCCCATCCCGCTCACCCTCGGCGTCATCGTCGCCACCCTCGCCGTCTCCATCGGCTGGAGCCTCGTGGCCACCCGCGGCCAGGCGGCGTCCACCGACGACCCGCGCCCGACCGCCGGCCGGTGACGGTGGACGCCACCACGCGCAGCGCCGCGGGCGCGCCGCGCCCGCCCGGCCGGGCGTGCTCAGTGCTTACGGGCGATCCCGCAGTAGCCGTCCACCGTGGCCGACGGCCGATCCTCGGGGCGCCAGTGGCCCAACGGCACCACACCCGGCTCGACGAGGTCGAGACCGTCGAAGAACGCCGTGAAGTCGGCGACCTCACGCAGGTGGTAGGGCACCGCGCCGCTCTCGTTGTACTGCCGGTGCGACTCGATCACCCGCTCGCTGGTGGCCGTGCCGTCGGACATGGCGAGGTAGCTGCCCGGCGGCAGGGTCGCCACCAGGGCGCCGACGATGCCGCGCGCCTCGGCCGGGTCCTCGACGTGCCCCATGACCCCCAGCATCATCAGGGCGACGGGCTCGTCGAAGTCCAACGTCGCGCCGGCGTCGCGCACGATCTTCTCCGGGTCGCGCAGGTCGGCGTCGACGTACTGGGTGGCGCCCTCCTCGCTGCTGGTCAGCAGCACCCGGGCGTGCGCGAGCACCATCGGGTCGTTGTCGACGTAGACGATGCGGGCCTGCGGCACGACACGCTGGGCGACCTGGTGGGTGTTGTCGGCGGTCGGCAGGCCGGTGCCGACGTCGAGGAACTGGCGGATGCCCGCCTCGGCGGCGAGGAACGTCACGGCTCGGCGCAGGAACGCCCGCGAGTAGCGCGCCGCCTCGACGATCTCCGGGAAGACCGCCCGGACCTGGTCGCCGACCGCCCGGTCCGGGGCGAAGTTGTCCTTGCCGCCCAACCAGTAGTTCCACACCCGCGCCGAATGCGGCACGGAGGTGTCCAACTTGGTGGTCAGCTCTTCCGCCGGCCGCTCGGCCCGGTCCTGTGACACGTTCATCTCCCCTGTAAGCCGCACCGCGTCTGATTCCCCTGTAAGCCGCACCGCGTCAGGGTCGTAGCCTAGCGGCGCCGCGGCCGGGCGGTGGTACCCGAGATCGCCGGACGGCCACCCGCGCGCCGATCCTCCCGAGCGTCGGCCCAGCTGAACCGACGGACCGGACGGGTGACGAGACGGAAATCTTCAGGCACTAGATTGAAGTACGTAGACATCTTTCATATTAATCGATACTCGACTATATTTCCGCCAACGTCGACCTTCGGTCTTTTGAGAGGTGCACATGTTGAACGACTCGGCGCTGCGCCGGCGTACCCTGCTGGCGGCCATCGTCGGCGCCGCGGCCGTCCCCATCGTCGGTGGCCCCGCCCGCGCCGCCCTGCCCAAGGTCTACATCGACCCGGGCCACGGCGGCACCGACCCCGGAGCGGTCGGCAACGGCCTGCAGGAGAAGGCCCTGACGCTCGACATCTCCCTGCAACTGCGCAGCATCCTGCTGGCCGGCTGGGCCGTCGACGTCCGCATGTCCCGCACCACCGACATCACCCGCAGCCTGGCGTACCGCACCGACGACGCCAACGCCTGGGGTGCCGACCTCTTCGTGAGTGTGCACATCAACTCCGGGGGCGGCACCGGCTTCGAGAGCTACCGGTACCCGACGGCGAGCGCCGGGTCGGTCAACCTGCACAACGCGTTGCACCCGAGGGTGCTCGCCGGCATGCGGTCCATCGGCTCGGTCACCGACCGCGGGTTGAAGACCGCCAACTTCCACGTGCTGCGCGAGACGAACATGCCCGCGGTGCTCACCGAGAACCTCTTCATCGACACCCTGGCCGACGCGAACCTGCTCAAGCGCGCCGACTTCATCACCGCGACCGCCCGGGGGCACGCCCAGGGCATCGCCAGCTACCTGGGGTTGGGCAGCACCAACCCGCCGCCCACCTTCAGCGCCATCGTCGACAACGCCACCGCCGGGCGGTTCACCGCGAGCACCAACTGGGGCACCTCCACGTACTCCAGCCAGCGTTACGGCGCCGACTACCGCTTCGCCAGCCCCACCCCCGCCAGCGACGCCGCCTGGTTCAAGGTCGACATCCCCGCCGCCGGGAACTACCGGATCGAGGTACGGCACCCGGCCGACCCGGGTTACAGCAGTTCCGCGCCGCACGTCGTGGTCACCGCCGCCGGCAACCAGACCGTCAACCTGGACCAGCGCTCCAACGGCGGCGTCTGGCGTTCGCTCGGCACCTTCGCGCTCGCCGCCGGCGACCGGAACCTGGTCGCGGTGAGCCGGTGGACCAGCGCCGCCGGCTACGTCGTGGCCGACGCCGTCCGGGTCACCCGGGTCTAGGCGCCACGTCCCCGGTCCCCGCTGACGCGGCGCCACATCCCCTGGTCCCCGCTGACGCGGCACGGGGAGGTCGACGATCGCGGTCGGGGCGCCCCACGGGGC
>JAEYGD010000005.1 GCA_023402505.1 Actinomycetes bacterium | reverse complement strand
GCCCCCGGCAGGTGGCCATCACGGCCGGCCCGGCGGCGGTGTTCTTGGCCGCCAGGTCGTACGCCCAGACGGCGGCGGCCAGCGGGAGCGCGACGGCGGCGGCCCGCCGGCCCCCGGCGGCGGTGGCCAGTCCGACCCCGGCCACGGTGAGCCCGGCGGCGAGACCGACCGCCAGGCCGGGCGTCACCCGTCCACTGGGGATCGGCCGCTCCGGGCGTTCGACGGCGTCGAGCCGCCGGTCGGCCCAGTCGTTCGCGGCCATGCCGGCCCAGTACAGCAGGACCGACGCGGCGGCCAGAGCCGGCGTACGCCGGCCGAGCGCGCCCGCCGCGGCGGCGCCGGCGACCACGTCACCGGGTACCGAGAGCGCGGCCGGCGCCCGGACCAGCTCGGCGAGGGCACCGAGCCTGGCTCCCGTCGAGCCGGGCCGGGGGTCAGCGGGGCGGGGCACCGGAGCCCCCGTGCAGCCGGCGGGCGAGGTCGCACAGCCGGGCCCACTGGTCGGCGAGCGCGTGCGCCGGGGTGCCGAGCGGGTCCTTGAAGAAGAAGGCCAGGTCGGTCAGCGGGCCGCTGAGGCCGGCGGCGTGCGCGGCGGCGGTGAGCCGGGCCAGGTCGAGCACCAGTGGCGCGGCGAGCGCGGAGTCGCAGCCGTGCCAGGTGAACTCCAGCCGCATCCCGGTGCCCAGGAACCCGGCGAAGGTGACCAGGTCCCAGGCGGTCTTGAAGTCGCCGAGTTCCTCGACGTACTCGATCCGGGTGTCGCCCTGCGGGAGGTAGCCGAGGGTCTCGCCGAGCACCCGTTGCTTGCTGCGCACCTTGGCCGCGTTGGCGTCCGGGTCGGCGAGGGTGGCGCCGTCGCCGCCGCCCAGCAGGTTGATGCCGGACCAGGACCGGACGGCGAGGTGCCGCATCGCGAACATCGGGGCGAGCACCGACTTGAGCAGGGTCTCCCCGGTCTTGCCGTCGTGCCCCGCGTACGGCACCCGGTGCGCGTCGGCCAGCGCCGTCAGCGCGGGCAGCCGCAGGCCCGTGGACGGGGTGAAGTCGACGTACGGGAAGCCGGCCGTCACCGCCGCGTACGCGTACAGCGAGCTGGGCGGCAGCACCTCGCCGGGCGCGGCGAGGGCGGCCGGCAGCGCGGCCGGGTCGGCGTGTGCGGGGTGCGGGCGGGGCGCCGGCTCGGTGGCGGAGACGTTGACCACCACCACGCGGGCCAGCCCGTGCCGGTCACGGAATTCGGTGAGGTCGCGGGTGATGGTGGCGGCCCGGTCGGCCTGGGTGCCGTCGGCGGGCGCGGGACGCAGGTCCCGCTCGACGGCGGCCACCTCCTCGGACAGCGCGGCGACCAGGCGGCCGGGCAGCACACCCGCGGCGGCGAGGGCGTCGGCGCGCTTGGCGAGCGGGGTGGCGACCACGTCGTGCCCGCCGAGGACCAGGTCGGTGAAGGCCGGAAGGGCGGGTCCGCGCACCTCGGGCAGCTCGGTGACGCACCCGGTCGGGCCGGTCAGCCCGGCCCGCAGCGCGAGGGCCCCGACGATGCTGGTGGTCGCGACCGAACCGCGCGCCCCCACCAGCCAGACACCCGTACGCATGGCGCTCCTTCCCGGTCGGAGGAATCGGCCTTGCATAGAACTACATAGATATCAGAAGAACCTTCGGAAAGATACCCTTTGTGTGGATGGGCCCCGTCCGCCGCCCGCTCCGGGAGGTAACCGGCCGGCGCCGAAGTCGGCGGCGACGGCGCCGGACCGGCACCCGGCGCGGATGCGGACGGACGGGGCTGGCAGGCAGGGACGGTCGGCGTCTCGCCCCTGCCTCCCCCGCATCCGCCCGATCGGGGTGGGGCGTGGTGGGGAACCAACCGGCCGGAGGCCGGACGGCTGGCGGTCCGGGTGGGCCGCCGGGGTGGTGGTGGCGGTCCAGGTGGGCCGCCGGGTGGTGGCGGTCCTCCGGTGCGGCCGGGGAATCCCGGTCCGACCGCACCGGACGACCGTGTTGCCCGCGCCGGCGGACCGGGCGGCCCGCTGGCGCGTACTCCGGTACCGACCCGTCTCCGGCCGCGGGGCGCAACCGCGGCCGGCCCTCGCCGGTCGGTCCCGGAGGTGACTCAGGCGGCGACCGTCTGCAGCGCCGGCTCCACGTCGGTCCACGAGGACCCCAGCTCGGCCGACCGGCTCACCGCGTCCAGCACCAGTTGGACCTGCAACGCGTCGGCGAACGAGGGTGCCGGGTCGACGCCGGTCGCCACCGCCTCGATGAAGTCCCGCATCTGGTGGGTGAAGGAGTGCTCGTACCCGATGATGTGGCCCGGCGGCCACCAGGCCGACATGTACGGGTGCTCGCCCTCGGTCACCAGGATCCGGCTGAAGCCCTGCTCGGCGGCGGGTCGCGTCGCGTCGTAGAACTCCAGCTCGTTGAGGCGTTCCAGGTCGAAGACCACCGAGCCGAGCGACCCGTTGATCTCCACCCGGAGGGCGTTCTTGCGGCCGGTGGCGAACCGGCTCGCCTCGTACGTCGCGAGCGCGCCGCCGTCCAGCCGGGCGACGAACAGCGCGGCGTCGTCGACGGTCACCGGGCCGGTGGCCGGACCGTCACCGTCCACCGTGGCCGCGAGGCCGCTCGACCCGGCCGGCAGCGGCCGCTCCTTGACGAACGTCTCGGTGATCGCGCTGACCCCGGTGACGAGCTGGCCGGTGACGTACTGGGTCAGGTCGATGATGTGCGCGCCGATGTCGCCCAGCGCGCCGGAGCCCGCCCTGTCCTTTTGGAGGCGCCAGACCAGCGGGAACTGCGGATCGACGATCCAGTCCTGCAGGTAGGTCGCCCGGACGTGCCGGACCACCCCGAGCCGCCCCTCGGCGACCAGCTGTCGCATCATCGTGACCGCGGGCACCCGGCGGTAGTTGAACCCGCACATCGACCGCACCCCGGCGGCCTGTGCGGTGGCCGCCGCGGCGGCCATCGCGCGGGCCTCGGACACCGTGTTGGCCAACGGCTTCTCGCACAGCACGTGTTTGCCGGCGGCCAGTGCGGCGAGCGCGATCTCGGCGTGGCTGTCCCCCGGTGTGCAGACGTCGACCACGTCGATGTCGTCCCGGGCGACCAGCTCACGCCAGTCGGTGGTGTACGCGTCCCAGCCGAGCCGGTCCGCGGCCTCGGACACCCGTCCGGCGTCCCGGCCGCAGATCAGCGCCATCCGGGCGCGCGCGGGCAGGTCGTACACGCGGTTCACGGTGCGCCACGCCTGGGAGTGCGCGGCGCCCATGAACGCGTAGCCGACCATGCCGACCCGCAGTTGCATGTCTGTCGTGGACAAGGTGGGTCTCCCCCCGTGTGTCAGAACCCGAGCTTGATGTAGTCGCCCGCGTTCTCCTTGGTGATCGTCTCGGAGGCGAGGATGATCTCCTTGGGGACCTGGAGCTCCACCAGGTCGGACATGCCCCGCCCCTGGGCGATCAGGCGGGCCAGCGAGATGGCCGAGGAGGCCATCGACGGGCTGTAGGTCACCGTGGCCTTCAGCGGCGTGTTGTCGGCTTGGATGTCCTCGATGGCCTTCTTCGAGCCGGCGCCGCCGACCATGATGAACTCCTTGCGGTTGGCCTGGTTGATGGCGGCCAGCACGCCGATGCCCTGGTCGTCGTCGTGGTTCCAGAGCGCGTCGATCTTCGGGAGCGCCTGGAGCAGTTGGGAGGCCTCCTGCTGGCCCGAGTCGGCGGTGAACCGGGCAGCCCGCCGGTTGGCGACCTTCAGCCCGGCCTGGGCGAGGGTGTCGGTGAAGCCCTTGGAGCGTTCCTGGGTCAGCTCCAGCTCGTCCATGCCGGCGATCTCGGCGATCACCGGATTGCTGACGCTCTTGGCCTTGAGCTGCGCGATGAGGTACGTGGCGGCGGCCACGCCCATGCCGTAGTTGTCGCCCTTGATCTGCAGCCGGTACGCCTTCGCGTCCGGGAAGGCCCGGTCCAGGTTGACCACCGGGATGCCGGCCTGCATCGCCTCCAGGCCGAAGGCGTTGAGCTCCTTGCCGTCGTGCGGCAGCAGCACGATCACGTCCGGCTTCTGCGAGATCAGCGTGGACAGCGCCGCCCGCTGGGCCGCCGCGTCCGCGCCGGCCTCGACCGTCTTGAACTCCACGTCGGAGAACGTCCCGGCCTGCGCCTTGGCGTTGTGGGTGATGGCGGCGATCCAGCCGTGGTCGGCGGCGGGCGCGGAGAAGCCGATCGTCACCCGCTTGCCGGGCTCGGCGTTGCCGCCGGGCGCACCGGCGGCCTTGGTCTGCGCCTCGGTGGGCTGCTCCTCGTTGCTGGTGCAGCCGGCGAGCAGGACTCCGGTGCCGACGGCGGCCCCGCCGAAGAGCAGCCGGCGGCGCGACAGGTCGCGGCTGTGCTGGGTCATGACGACCTCCTGATTGTCACGGTGTGGGGGATGTGCGGGTGCGCGAGGTCCGGCCACCGTCGTCTGCTCGGGTGGCCCGGGTTGGTCGGGGGTCGGATCAGGTGGTGGTGAGCCGGTTGCGGTTCAGGAACTGGGTGACGCTGCGGAACTGCACCTGCTGGATCAGGACGGCCGCGACGATGATGCCGCCCTTGACCATGTTCTGGGCCTCCGTGGTGAGGCCGTTGATGGCGAAGAGGTTGGTGATCGTCGCGAAGATGATCACCCCGAGCAGGGAGCCGATGATGGTTCCCCGCCCGCCGCTGAGCAGCGTGCCGCCGATGATCGCGGCGGCGATCGCGTCCAGCTCGTAGAGGTTGGCCATCGCCGCCTGGGCCGAGTTCGCCTGGGCGGTGAGCATGATGGCCGCGATGCCGCAGCACAGACCGGAGAGCGCGTAGAGCAGCAGGGTGTGCCGCTTGACGTCGATGCCGGCCAGCCGGGCCGCCTCCGGGTTGCCGCCGACCGCGACGGTGCGCCGACCGAACGTGGTGCGGTTGAGCAGCACCCAACCGGCCGCCACGACAGCGGCGAGGATGTAGACCAGCAGCGGGATGCCGAGCAGGTTGTTGCTGGCCAGGCCGTTGATGAAGCCGTTGTCCGAGACCTGCGTCTGCTTGTCGGAGATCTCGGCGGCCAGTCCCCGGGCCGCCACCAGCATCGCCAGCGTCGCGATGAAGGGAACCAGGCGCCCGTACGAGATCAGCAGGCCGTTGACGAGGCCCACCGCGAGCCCGACGGTCAGGGCGCTGAAGATCATGCCGCCGGCGCCGTAGCTCTGCGTCGCGACCGTGGTGCACCAGACCCCGGCCAGGGCGACGATCGCCCCGACCGACAGGTCGATCCCGCCACCGATGATCACGAAGGTCATGCCGACGGTGACCACGCCGACCACCGACGCGAGCTTCAGGATGCTGAGCACGTTGTCCCAGACCCAGTCCGGATTGGAGTAGAGGTCGGAGCGGGTGACCGCGCCGATGATGATCAGCGCGACCAGCACCCCGATCAGGGCGAGGTTGCGGCGGGCGCCCTCACCGGCGTCGCCGTGCCACCAGGAGAGCCGGCCGGCGGCCTTCTCCTTGGCCAGGGCGGTCTCCGCCGGGTCGACCGGCGGCGACTGCGCCGGAAGCTGCACGCCGCGCTCCGGCGCGGCGGTGGAGGTGGGCTCGCTCATGCCGGGGCGCCTTCCATCAGGGACCCCGCCATGACGAGGTCGAGCACGGTGTTCTCGTCGAGTTCGGCGGCCGGGGCCTCGCGGACGACCCGGCCCTCCCGCATCACCAGTACGCGGTCGGCGAGGCCGAGCACCTCCGGCACCTCGCTGGAGACCAGCAGCACCCCGACGCCACGGGCGGCGAGGGCGCGGACCACCTGGTACAGCTCGGCCCGGGCGCCGACGTCCACGCCCCGGGTCGGCTCGTCCAGCAGCAGCAGCTTCGTGTCACCGAGCAGCCACCGCCCGACCACGACCTTCTGCTGGTTGCCGCCGGAGAGCGTACGCACCGGTCGGCGGACGTCACGCGGGCGCAGGTCCAGGCTCTCCGCGATCCGGTCCGCCGCCACGCGCTCCTTTCCGGTGTCGGTGAAGCCCGCCCTCGCGTACCGGCCGAAGGTGGCCAGCGTGACGTTGCGATAGATCGGCTCGCCGAGCAGCAGGGCCTGGCTCTTGCGCTCCTCCGGGGCCATGCCGAGGCCCGCCCGGACGGCGGCACCGACGCTGCCCGGACGCAGCCTCCGGCCCGCCATCATGACCGTGCCGGCCTCCGCGCGACGGGCGCCGTAGATGGTCTCCAGCAGCTCCGAGCGGCCGGAACCGACCAGCCCGGCGATACCGACGATCTCGCCGGCCCGCACGGAAAGCGACACGTCGGCGAACTCACCGGCCCGGGTCAGCCCGTCCACGCGGAGCAGTTCCTCGCCGGGCGGCGCCTCGGCGGGACGGTCCGGGAAGACGTACTCGATGGTCCGGCCGGTCATCCGGGAGACCAGGTCCCGCGTCGGGGTGTCGCGGGCCGACAGGTTCGCCGCCGTGGTCCGGCCGTCCTTGAGTACGGTGACCCGGTCGCCGATCTCGCGGATCTCCTCCAGCCGGTGGGAGATGTAGATGACCGCGATGCCCTGCGCGGTCAGCTCCCGGATGATCCGGAACAGGTTGCCGACCTCGTCGTGCGCCAGCACCGCGCTCGGCTCGTCCATGATGATCAGCCGGGCCTCGTGGGACAGCGCGCGGGCCATGCTGACCACCTGCTTGGCGGCGGCCGGCAGGGACCGGACCATCCGGTTCGGCGGGATCTCGGCGTGCCCGAGCCGGCCGAGGATCTGCCGCGCGTGCCGGGCCATGTGGCCGCGCCGGACGAAGCCGAGCCGGCGCGGCTCGTGGCCGAGGAACGCGTTCTCCGCCACCGACAGGTCCTCGACCAGGTCCAGCTCCTGGTAGATGGTGGCGATGCCGGCGCGCATGGCCGCCTGCGGGTTGGCGAAGGTCGCCGGCTCGCCGCGCCACTCGACCGTCCCGGAGTCCGGACGGTGCACCCCGGCGAGGACCTTGATCAGCGTGGACTTGCCGGCACCGTTCTGCCCGAGCAGGCAGTGCACCTCACCGGCGCGTACCTCCAGTTGCACGCCGTCGAGGGCGCGGACGCCGGGAAACGTCTTCACCACGTCGGTCAGGCGCAGGACCACCTCGCCGGTCACGGTGTCGGCGGGCGCCTCGACCAGCGGAGCACCGGTCACGGCCACCTCCTCGGGCTGCTGCTCGCTGCGCTTGCTCATGCCGGCCCTCCGCTGCGCCTGTTCATGCCGGCCCTCCGCTGCGCTTGCTCATGCCGGCCCTCCGCTGCGCTTGCTCATGCCGCCTCCGCGAAGGCCAGGTCGCTGGCGAGGACGGCGGCGCCGGCGGCACCGGCCCGCGACCCCAGCTCGGACAGGACAACCGGGAGGTTGCCGGTGGCCAGCGGCAGCGACCGGCGGTAGACCACGCTGCGGATCTCGGCCAGCAGGATGTGACCGAGCTGGGCGAGCCCGCCACCGATCACGATCATGGACGGGTTGGTGAAGCTGACCAGCCCGGCCAGGACCCCGCCGACGCGCCGGCCTCCGTCGCGGATCAACTGGATGCAGGTGACGTCCCCCTCCACCGCGCCCTCCGCGACGTCCAGGGCGGTGAGCTGGCCCCGCGCGGCGAGCCGCTCGGCCAGGGCCGGCGACGTGCCGTTGCGGGCGGCGACCGTCGCGTCCTTGGCCAGGGCGGCGCCGCTGAACAGCGCCTCCAGGCAGCCGACGTTGCCGCAGGAGCACATCGGACCGTGCGAGTCGACCTGGATGTGGCCGATGTCGCCGGCACAGCCGTCGGTGCCCCGGTAGACCTCGCCGCTGAGGTAGATGCCGCACCCGATCCCGGTGCCGATCTTGACGAAGAGGAAGTCGTCGACCGAGTGGGCAACCCCGCCGTGGCGCTCACCGATCGCCATGATGTTGACGTCGTTGTCGACCACCGCCGGGCAGCCGTGCTCGCGGGTGAGCAGCTCCCGCACGGGGAACCGGTCCCAGCCGGGCATGATCGGCGGGGAGACCGGTACGCCGTCGCGGAAGCTGACCGGGCCCGGCACGCCGATGCCCACCGCGTCGAGCCGCTCGTACGCACCGTCCACCCGGGCCTTGTGCAGGAGTTCGTTCACCCGGTGGAGGGTCACCTTCGGACCGTTGCGGATGTCGGCCGGCTCGGTGTACGCGGCCACCGGCTCCAGCCGGCCGTTGACCACCTCGACGTCGATGGAGCTGGCACCCAGGTCGACGGCGGCGAAGCGCAGGTCCGGGCTCAGCTCGACCAGGGTGGAGCGGCGCCCGCCCCGGGAGGCCGCAAGCCCCGCCTCGGCGACATATCCGAGCCCGACCAAGCGCTGGAGCTCGGCCAGCAGGCGCGGGCGGGGCATCTGGAGCCGGTCGGCCAGCTCGGCCCGGGAGATCGCACCCTCGTCACGGAGCAGCCGCAGGAGGCGTACGTGCAGGGGATCGATGGTCCGCACCCGGACTCACCTCTTTGTCGGGTCGTTCACCCCGGCGCAGTGCCGATGTGTTGTGTCCGACACAGTAGGAGCCTTCCGCACCGCCTGTCCAGACCTTCGGCCAATCCACCGCCAACTTCTGTCCATCTGAACAAAAGCATCGGAAAAGCGCGCGACGGGCGCCGCTTGTCCGCGGTCCGGCCCTCGAGCCCGACAGCAACATCGGGGAAGGTGCTGCCACGCCGTGCCCGGAGGCAGCAACTTCCCCGCAGTTGCTCGTCACCCCGGTGGGGTGGCGCGCAGGGGAACGCCCCGCCGTCCGGGCGGACGGCGGGGCGGCGGGGCGGCAGGCGGGGCGGCGGCGGGGCAGGGGGCGGGGGTGGGTCAGGCGCGGGGGGATTTGCGGTTCTTGCGGAGCTTGCGGTCGTCGCGCAGCTCCACGTACGGCTCCTTGTCCTGCGGTCGCAGGCCCGCCTCGATGGCGCGGCTGCGCTCCAGTTCGGCGTCGAACTCGGCGCCCAGCAGGATGGCGATGTTGCTCAGCCAGAGCCACACCAGGAAGATGATCACGCCGGCGAGCGCCCCGTACGTCTTGTTGTACGAGCCGAAGTTGCTGACGTACAACGCGAACAGGCCGGAGATCACCAGCCAGATCACGACGGCGAGCACCCCACCGGGGCTGACCCAGCGGAAACCGCCGTGCCGCGCGTTCGGCGACGCCCAGTAGAGGATCGCGAACATCAGGCTGACCAGCACCAGCAGCACCGGCCACTTGACGATGTTCCACACCGTCACGGCCGTCGACCCGAGCCCGACGACGTCCCCCACCGCCTCGGCCAGGCCGCCGGTGAAGACCACGATGACGGCGCTCGCCAGCAGCATCACGCCGATCACCGCGGTGACGCCGACCCGGATCGGCAGCGTCTTCCAGATCGGCCGGCCCTCCGGCACGTCGTAGATGGTGTTCGAGGCGCGCATGAAGGCGGCGATGTAGCCGGAGGCGGACCAGAAGGCGGCCAGCAGACCGACGACCGCCGCGATGCTCGCCAGCCCGCCGTTGGCCTGGGCCTGCTCGATCGCCGTGTTGATGATGTCCCGGATGTTCTCCTGGGGCACCGCCTGGTTGACCGTGTCCTGGACCCCCTCCGTCGCGCGCTTGCCGAGGAGGCCGAGCAGGGAGATCAGGACCAGCAGGCCCGGGAAGATCGAGAGCACCCCGTAGTAGGTGAGCGCCGCCGCCCAGTCGGTGAGGCTGTCGTCCCGGAACTCCCGGACGGTGCGCTTCAGCGCCGCCTTCCAGCCGGTGCCGGGCAGGTCCGTCGGGCTGTCCGGGCCGTCGTCCGGGCCGGCCGGCCCGCTCCGGAACTCGTGCCCGTCACGGGCGGTCTCGTCGGAGGCCATCGCCCCTCCCTCACGTCGGCGGTGTGCCCCTCCGACATGCCCCGGCGGCGTGGCCGATTAACCACCTACTTGTAGAGCAGCCGGCCCATCCGGCGGGACGCGACCAGCAGGCCCACAGCCAGCGCCACCAGCAGGTAGAGGACGTCGAGCAGCCAACCCCAGCCCCCGGTGCCGACCGTCACCCCGCGGATCAGGTGCACCGCCCGGTAGAGCGGGGTCACCTCGATCAGCCACCGCAGCACCGTCGGGTACGCCTGCGCGGGGACGAACGTGCCGGAGAAGAGGAAGAGCACGAACTGCGCCGACCCCATCAGGTCGAAATCCTGCCAGCTGCGCATGAACGTGGAGATCGCCATGCCGAGCGCCCCGAAGGCGAAGCCGACCAGCACCGCCGCCGGGAAGGCGGCCAGCGCCCGCGCCGGGGTGGTCAGGTCCATCACGGTCATCACCACCAGGAACGCGGCCGAGTACGCGCTGCCCCGCAGCATCGCCCAGGCCAGCTCACCGAGAGCGATCTCGAACGGCTGCACCGGGGTGGCGATCACCCCGTCGTACAGCTTCATGTACTTCATCTTGCCGAAGAAGTTGAAGGTGGTTTCGGCGAGCGCGCCGGTCATCGCCGAGGACGCGAGCATCGCCGGGGCGACGAACGCCGCGTACGTCACGACCGTGCCGCCGGGCAGTGTGAGGTCGCCGACCAGCGCGCCCACGCCGACGCCGATCGAGAGCAGGTAGAGCAGCGGCTCGACGAACCCGGAGACGAGCAGCAGCCAGTAGACCGACTTCAGGGCCGCGACGTTGCGTTCGGTCACCGAGGCCGACCGCCGCGACGCGGCGGAGACGTCGACCAGCCGGGGCAGGACCAGACTGACCATGACTTGCCTTCCCCTAGACGACGAGCTTGCGGCCGAGGGCGCGGCGGGCGAGCAGCCAGCCGCCGACGGCCCAGGCGGCGAGGTAGAGCAGATGGCCGGCGGCGGACCACTGCGGTGCGACCCCGAGCGTCGCCGCCCGGCTCAGGTCGACGGCGTGCCAGAGCGGCGTGGCGTACGCGAGCCAGCGCAGCCCGACCGGCAGGGACTCGACCGGGAAGAACACCCCGGCGAAGAGCGTCATCGGGATCACCGCGAACCGGAACAGCATCGCGAGCCAGCTGTCGCTGTCGACGGCCGCCGCGTACGCGAACGTGGGCCCGGCCACGGCCAGCCCGAGCAGCGCCGCCACCGGCACCGCCAGCACCGCCCACGGCGACCGCAGGGCTCCGAGCACGCCGGTCACCAGGAGGAACGCGGCGATGGAGGTGAGCACCCGGAACAGGACGAAGGTCAGGTGACCGCCGAGGACGTCGGCGACCCGCAGTGGCGCCGCGCTCTGCGCGAAATAGATCTTGGTCCATTGCAGGTTGCCGAACACCGGCCAGGTGGACTCCGCGATCGCCACCTGCATCGCCGTCGAGGCGATCAGCCCGCCGACGATCCACTCCAGGTAGGACACGCCGCCGACGCCCTGGTCGATGTACGCCCCGACGCCCACGCCGAACCCGAGCACGGTCAACGTGGGCAGCAGGAACGACGAGAAGGCCCCGGCCCGCCAGGTGCGCCGGTAGCCGACCAGGTAGTACTCGAAGACCGCCAGCGCCGGCACCCGGGGCGGCGCCGGGCGGGCCCGATCTCGCGCGAGTTGCGTCATGCTGCTCCCCCCGTTCACCGGGCCTTCCTACCGCACCGGTACGACAGCCGCGCCCACCCTACGACCTGCCGGAGCGAGGGGCCCCTCATTAACGCCCACGGTGGTGCGGCGGGCGGTCCGCCAGAAGGCGGGCCCTTGGGCGGCGCAGCCGTCGGACGACGACCGGCAGGGCCGGCTGCGGCGCCGTCAACCCAGGTACGCGGTCAACCGGTCGGCGAGCTGCTTCGGGTGGCTGAGCGCCACCGCGTGACAACCGTCCATCTCGTCCGGAGTGACGCCGAGCCGGTCGGCGGCCACCCGGCGCTGGAAATCCGCCGGGAAGAACCGGTCGTCACGGGCGATGAGCACCTTCGTCGGCACGGCCGGCCAGGTGTCCAGGGGCCACGGCTGGCTCCACTCCGCGCTGGCCTGGTCCCGGCCGTGCGCCGCGGCCGCCGCGACGATCTCGGCCGGCACGCCGTTGTAGAACTGCTGCTCCGCGCTGAGCCCTTCCGGGGTGCGGTGACCGGTGTTGTCCCACCAGTCCCCGGGGCTCTCGCCGGGTAGCGGGATCATCGGCGTCAGCAGGACGACCAGCCGCACCGGCAGCCTGCCGGCGACCAGCGGCGCGGTGAACGCCCCGTAGGAGTGGCCGACGACCACCAGGTCGCTCCGGTCGCCGATCGCGTCGACGACCGTCTCGCGGAACTCGGCGAACCCCGCCGAGCTGTCCTCGATCGGCAGCTCCGGCACCACCACGTCGTGCCCCCGGCCGGCCAGCTCGGGGACCAGACGATGCCAGTCCCACGCGCTGCCCCCACCGCCATGGACCAGTACGAACGTCGCCATGCCCCGAAGCCTCACACACCGGTACGACAACCGGACGCACGCTCGCGAAGCTCGACCGCCACGTCCGAGCCGCCCGGCGCCAGCGGGCACCACTGGCGCCGTCCGCCGCTCAGTCGACCAGGGTGCGCCCGGTGAGGTGCAGGAAGACGTCCTCCAGGCTGCTGCGACGGACCAGTACGTTGACCGGGTACAGGCCGATCCCGGCGACCTCGGCCACCGCCGCGTCGCCGTCGGCCACGTAGAGCAGGATGCGGTCGGGCAGCACCTCGACCCGCTCACCGAGACCGTCGAGTTTGCCGGCGAACGGCTCCTGGGACTCGGCGGCGAAGCGCAGCTCGACCACCTCACGGGTGGAGTGCTGCTCGATCAGCGCGCGGGGCGAGCCCTCGGCGACGATCCGCCCGCCGTCCATCACCACCAGGCGGTCGCAGAGCTGCTCGGCCTCGTCCATGTAGTGCGTGGTGAGCACCAGGGTGACGCCCTGCTGCTTGAGCCGGAACAGCCGCTCCCACACCAGGTGCCGGGCCTGCGGGTCCAGGCCGGTGGTCGGCTCGTCGAGCAGGACGATGTCCGGCTCGTTGACGAGCGCGCGCGCGATCGTCAACCGGCGCTTCATGCCGCCGGAGAGCGGCTCGACCTTGCTGTCGGCCCGCTCGGCGAGCTGCACGAAGTCGAGCAGCTCGGCGGCGCGCGCCCGGGCCACCCGGCGGGGGATGCCAAAGTAGCGCGCGTAGGTCGTCAGGTTCTCCCGGACGGTCAGCTCCGGGTCGAGGTTGTCGAGCTGGGGGCAGACGCCGAGCCGGGCCCGGATGGCCGGCCCGTCGCGGACCGGATCCATGCCGAGGATGCGCAGCTCCCCGCCGCTGGGCGGCGAGATGCAGCCCACCATCCGCATGGTGGACGACTTGCCGGCGCCGTTGGGCCCGAGGAAGCCGAACGCCTCACCGGCGCGGACCTCCACGTCGATGCCGTCGACGGCGGTGAAGTCGCCGAACCGCTTCACCAGCCCCCGTGCCTGGATGAGTGGTTGAGCCGTGGTCACGCCCTGACCCTAGCCACCCGGTCCGACACTCCCCACCGAGTTATGCCCGACGCGTCCGAAGAGGAACGCCGGTCCGCCCCGGGGGCGGGCGGATGCGCCAGATCACACCAGCGATATGCACCGCCACCTATTGCGATTAGCACATCACATAGGTGAGGATGATCAGCCACACGACGTGCACGGGGGCGCACTCGCCGTGCTTGCGTCCCCTGCGCTTTTGGGGGACCGATGAGATCCAGACCGCTGATCGTCGCGCTGCTCACCGCGGCCGCATGCCTGGTCGGCGCTTCGGCGGCGACGGCGGCGCCGCCCTCCGCCCCGCCGCCGGCGGTGGCCCCGGCGTCATCCTCCGCCTCGCAGCCGCCCGTGCGTGCCGCGAGCCCGACCGATCCGATCATCGGGCAGTTCAACATGGCCGGTGGTCACGCGAAGCACGGCGTCAAGGGCAACGAGGTGGCCGACGCGCTGGCCGGAGACATCAACAGCCGGGCACCCAGGCTCGCGTTCCTGACCATCAACGAAGGCTGCCTGGACTGGCTGGAGCGGGTGGAGGCACAACTGCCCGACACGTACACGCTGCGTTTCGACCCGATCCGCAGCGGCAGCGGTGCCGTGGCGAACTGCAAGCACGAGTCGCCGTTCGGCAACGCCATCATCTACCGGCAGAGCGTTCTGCCCGACCCGCAGCCGGTGGCACACGACCTGCGCGCGCAGGAAGGCGCCGAGAAGCGCGAGATGCTGTGCCTGCGGTCCGCCGCCCGCATGCTGGTGGTCTGCACCGCGCACCTCGTCGCCTCGGCCGAGAACGTCGAGCAGCGCAAGCGGGAGGCGGCCGAGGTCAAGCGGGTGCTCGCGACCGACTACGCCGGTTACAGCGTCTTTCTCGGTGGCGACCTCAACGACGTCCCCGCGTCCGCCGCGCTCAGCAACCTCTACCACCGCAACTACGGAGCCGCCCCGAGCCATGCGGCGCACGGCGCGTTCAAGGAGGCGTTCAGCCCCTGCGGCAACGAGATGAAGGTCGAGACGACGCTACCTGACGGGTCTGTCCCCTACTGCCGGGGCGGCCGACCCACCCACCAGGGGCTGGGACCCATCGAGTTCAACAAGTACGACTACATGTTCGTACCGCCGGCGGCGACGGTCTACTACACCGAACAGATCCGGTCGCCGCACTCCGACCACGACCAGATGTGGGCCACGGTGAGCATACCGTCGGCCACCGGACCGACCGTCGACTCGATCATGGTGGTCGGCGACTCGATCAGCCAGGGCCTCGAGGGCGACTACACCTGGCGGTACCGGCTCGCCCAACACCTGAAGGCCGCCGGGCGCGACGTCACCTTCGTCGGCCCCTACCGCGGGACCACGCGGCTGCCGAGGACCCTGCCGGCCACCTTCCCGGACGAGTCGGCGCCGCCGTACTTCAACGGCGTCTACCGTGACGGGCTCACCTTCGACAGCGACCACTTCGCCCAGTGGGGACGCCAGGCACACCAGGCCAAGGACGACATCCGGGCCCGGGTGAGCCAGTACCAGCCGAAATACCTCCTGGTGGAGCTGGGCTTCAACGACCTGGGCTGGGGCGTGTCCGACCCGGACGGGCTGATCGCCGACATGCGTACCCTGATCGCCAACGCCCGGGCCAGCAAGCCCAACATCCGCATCCTGGTCGCGACCGTCCCGCAACGCACACCACTGGACGTGCAACCGGACCTGGGCACCCGGATCAGCGCGTACAACGCCAAACTGGGGCCCGCGGTGCAGGCGTTGAACAACACCACGTCCCCGGTGCGGTTGGTGGACATCACCACCGGCTACGACCCGTACGCCGACGCCTACGACGGTCTGCACCCGAACCCGCAGGGCGAACACAAGATCGCGAAGGCGTTCGCCAACGTCCTGTGGAGCCAGTTCCAGGTCGGCGCCTCCTACAACATCCCGTCGGGGAGCATTCCGCAACTGGTGCCCAGCTCGCCCCAGTGGATGCGAGCCACCTCCAACGCCAGCGGGATCAGGCTGGAATGGCAGCACTCCTTCGGTGCCGGTGGCTACTGGCTCTATCAACGCGACGTGACCGCCGGTCAAGGGTTCCAGCGGCTGCCGTTGCAGATCCCGGGCGAGTCGTGGAACGTCAGCTGGGTGCTACCGGGCCACCGGTACGAGTTCTTCGTCGTGGCCACCCGCGGCAACACGGAGGCTCCCACGGCATCGCCGATCGCCGCCACGACGGTCGCCAACCTGGAGACCGCGGCCGGCCCGCCGAACATCGTCGCGTCGGCGGGGACGGGCTACATCGACGTGAGCTGGGGCGCCGCGACCGGGCCGTACAGCGAAACCGTGCGCGGGTACACCGTCTACTACCTGGACAACTCGCAACCGGGCGCCATCGTCTCGACAGTCTCCACCGCCGGCCGGTCGATCCGGTTGTCCGGCCTGGTCAGCGGCCATTCCTACACCGTGGCCGTGTGCTCGGTCAACGCGGCCGGAGAGGGGATGCCCGCCGGCGGCCCGACCCTCACCGTCGGTTAGCGTCCGGCGTCGGAGCTTCGCCTCCGGCGCGGAACACCGGCTCTCCCGCCGCCCCGGCCGGCGGACAAGCGTCGTCCGCGCTCGTCCGCCGGCACGGGGCGGTGACTCGTCCCGGCCGAGGTCCGGGCCGGGCGGAAGGCAGGTACGGCAGGTCGGTGGCCGAGCCGACGGCGGGCGCCGGTGCGGTCGGTGGGAGCCGACCCGTGACGTCAGACGTCGGCGGGCGCGGTGGCGGCCCGCGCCGCGGCGACCAGGCGGTCGGTCTCGGCGGCCACCGCCTCGTCGTCGGCCGGTGTGCCCGGGTCGTAGCGCACCGTCCAGGTCAGCCCGTCGACGCCGGCCACCCGCCGGGCGGCGATCCGGCCGGAGCCGCCGGGCACCGGGTGGGCCTGGGTGTACGCCACCGAGCGGGTCACCCGGGCACGCACCTGGTGCGGCAGGTCTCCCGGGTCGAGCAGCAGGTACGTCTCGGCCGGACAGTCGGCGACCACGCGGTAGCCGTCCCGCTCTGCGACGATGTCGGCGGGGGTGACGGTCAGCTCGCGGCCGGACCAGACCGCCTTGATGATGTCGTGCCACCCGAGCCGGTGTGCCCGGCCGGGCAGCCAGAGGCCGAGGTTGGTGGCGACCAGCACACCGTCGCCCTCGCCGTTGCCGGCCGCGGCCCAGGCGAGCACCCGCTCGTCGGCGGCGAGCGGCGGGCGGTCGGCCGGCGGTAGCTTCGGCCGGCGACGGAACAGTCCCATCCTCTACAGCCCTCCCGCGGCCTGCTCGCGCAACGCCCGGGCGTGCTGCTCCAGCGACAGCAGCTCGCCGAAGGCGGCGAAGTACTCGTCCTTGTTGCTGACCGGGTTGATCCGCTGGATCTTCGACTTCAGGTCCCGGATGCGGCCGGTCACCGACCCCCACTGGAGGCGGGCCATCGTCACCGAGACGTAGCGGGGATCCGGTTCCCCGTCGATGCGCAGCGGCTCGACGGCCAGTTCGCCGACGAGAGCCTTGGCGGCCAGGTCGTCGCTGGCGTCCCGGACCGACTCGATCCACACCGCGCCCCCGGTGGCCGCCGCCGCGCCACCGGCCGCCGCCACCGCCGCCCGGACGGCGGCGTGCACCGGGTGGCGGTACTCGCCGGTCTCGACCGCGTCGAACATCGGCCCGGCGAGCACCGGCACCTGCAGGGCCAGCTTCAACGCCTCCCGCTCCACCATCGACTGCGGGCTGTCCACCTGTGGCTCGGCCGGGGCGGAACGCGCCGCGGCACCGGCCGCCCGGCTCGCGGGCGGGGCGTTGGCGGCGGCCAGCACGGCCCGCTGCACCGGCTCGATCTCCATGCCGAGGTCACCGGCGAGCTTGCGGACGTACTCCGGGCGCTTCTCCCGGTCCTTGATCTTGGCGACCAGCGGCGCCGCCCGGCGCATCGCCTCCACCCGGCCGTCGACGGTGTCCAGGTCGTACCGGCCGATGACGTGTCGCAGCGCGAAGTCGACCAGCGGCTCGCGGCGGGCGACCAGGTCGCGCACCGCCAGGTCGCCCTTGGCCAGCCGCAGTTCGCACGGATCCATGTTGTCGGGGCTGACCGCGATGAACGTGCGCCCGACGAAGCGCTGGTCGTCGTCGAAGGCCCGCAGTGCCGCCTTCTGCCCGGCGGCGTCCCCGTCGAAGGTGAAGATGACCTCCCCGGCGACCGCGTCGGTGTCGAGCAGCAGCCGGCGCAGGACGACGATGTGGTCGGCCCCGAACGCGGTGCCGCAAGTCGCCACGGCGGTCGGCACCCCGGCCAGGTGGCAGGCCATCACGTCGGTGTAGCCCTCCACGACGACCACCTTGCCCTGCTTGGCGATCTCCCGCTTGGCCTGGTCGATGCCGTAGAGGACGTGCGACTTCTTGTAGATCGGCGTCTCGGGGGTGTTCAGGTACTTCGGGCCGTCGTCGTCGTCGAAGAGCTTGCGGGCGCCGAAGCCGATGACGTCGCCGGTCAGGTCCCGGATGGGCCACAGCAGCCGGCGGCGGAACCGGTCGATCAGGCTGCCGGAGCGGGCCGGCCGGGACAGCCCGGCGGTGACCAGCTCGTCGTGGGTGAAGCCCTGCTGGCGCAGGTGCTTCGTGAGCAGGTCCCACGCGTCGGGGGCGAACCCGCAGCCGTACCGCTCGGCGGCCGCCCGGTCGAAGCCGCGCCGGGCCAGGAACTCGCGGGCCGGCCGGGCGCCGGGCGTGGTGAGCTGCGCCCGGTAGAACTCGACGGCCGCCGCGTGCGCGGCGACCAGGCGCTGCTTCTGCCCCTGCTGCGGGCGGGCACGCGGCGCGGAGTGGTCGCTCTCCACGTACCGCAGTTGCAGGCCGGCGCGGGCGGCGAGCCGCTCGACGGACTCCACGAAGCTCAGGTGCTCGGCGTCCATCAGGAACTTGATGGCGTCGCCGCCCGCGCCGCAGCCGAAGCAGTACCAGACGTTGCGGGCCGGCGAGACGTTGAACGACGGGCTCTTCTCGTCGTGGAACGGGCAGAGACCCTTGAGGTTGCCGCCGCCGGCCGACCGCAGGGTGACCGTCTCGGAGATGACGTCCGCGATCGAGGTGCGTTCGCGGACCAGCGCGATGTCCTCGTCCCGGATCCGCCCCGCCATGGCCGCCACCTCCTCGGCCTACATCCTGCCCTGCCCGACCGACGTCCCGGCGGCGGGGGGACTGGCTGTGGTGCGGGCCGCCGGGTCAGAGGACGCAGCTACCGTTGTCCGGATTGACGCACTTGGCGCGGCTCCACAGGGTGGCGAAGTTCGCGCGGAAGTCGGCCGACACCGTCGGATGCTCGATCTTGACGAACGTCTCGTCGTGGTCGACCAGCGACGGCCCGGTCAGGTTGTGCGAGCCGGTGAAGACGATCGTGCGTCCGGCCGTGCCGTTGTAGTTGCCCTTCACCACCAGGTACTTCGAGTGCACCGTCACCACCCGGCCGTCGTGGTTGCCGGTCTCGGCGTCGTGGTACTTCTTCATCGACACGTTCGCCGAGCGGGTCAGGATCGCCCGCACCTCGTCGCCCATCGACCCGTACACGACCCGCACCTGGCAGCCCAGCCGGGCGATCCGCAACAGCTCGTCGGCGACGGCGGTACGCGGGTCGGTGAACATCGCCTGGGCCACCTCCACCGAGCAGCCGCTCTCGTACCTGGTGACGTAGCTGAGCACGTTGCGCGCCGTGTCACCGCTGGCCCGAGGCGAGTGGTAGACGGTCACCGCGGTGGTCGGCGACTTGTAGTAGCCGTCCGGCGCGGAGTAGAAGTCGTTGTTCTTCCGCTCGGCCCGCAGTTCGTTGAAGTACCGGGTGAAGTGGTCGTACAGGTCGTAGTCCTCGTGCACCACCACGGCGTTGTTGAACTGGTTGTTCTGGGAGAACGTCAGGTTCTGCGAGGTGACCAGGACCACCCGCTTGCGGCTGCCCGAGGTGGAGAAGGTGAAGAACTTGTTGTGGTTGATCGAGGTGGACCGCTTGTTGGCGACACAGGCGCTCGACCCGGCCACCGACGCCGCGGAGCTGCCGCAGAACACCAGGTCGTCGAGGCCCGCTGAGCGCAGGGTGGAGATCGCGGCGTTGGCCGGGTCGAGGTTGACGTTCTCGGCGCCCTCCCGGTCGACCACGACCCGTACGACGACGCCGCGCGCCGCCGCCCGGGCCAGCGCCTCGGCCACCACCGGGGAGGTCCAGCTGAACATGGCCCCCCGGATGTACGACCCGGAGGGGACGGCGTCGGTCAGCGCGACGATCTCGTCCTCGATCGCCCGGTCCCGGGTGGCGTCCTCGCTCGGTACGTTGAACCGGGTGTAGGCCGCGAAGCTGGCCGGGGCGAGGCTGTCGGCGACCGCCTCGGGCTCGGCCGGCTCGGCGGCGGCGACCGCCTCGGGCTCGGCCGGTGCGGGCGGCTCGGCGGCGGCGCCGGGCACACCGGCGAGGAGAGCGAGGACGAGGGTGGCGGCCACGACGCCGGTCCGGCGCGTTCGCTGTGTCATGCACTGATGTCTATGTCAGTTCTTGCCGATCCTCAAGACCGATCTCTTGAGGGCTGCCGCGAGAAGTCGGGCACCGATCCGGCGGGCGTGCTCAGGCCGCGAGCGCGGTGGTCTCCTCGACCTCGACCTGGCGGTTCCAGGCCGGCTTGCTGGCCCGCCAGCCCTCGTCGTCCATGCCGCGACGCCAGTAACCCGAGATCGAGAGCCGCTCGCGGGGGATGCCGCGCTCGACGCGCAGCAGCCGGCGCAGTTCCTTGACGAAGGTCGCCTCGCCGTGGACGAAGGCGTGCACGTCGCCGGCCGGGAAGTCGAGGGCCCGAACCGCCGCGACGAGCCCCTCGCCGACCGGCCGGTCACGGCGGTGCAGCCAGGTCAGCTTCACGTCACCCGGGCTGGGCAGGGGCTGCTCCTCGGCCGGGCCGCTGGTCTCCACCAGCACCGTGGCCGGCGCACCGGACGGGAGCCGTTCGAGCGCGGCGGCGATCGCCGGCAGCGCGCTCTCGTCGCCGACCAGCAGGTGCCAGTCGGCGTCCGGGCTCGGAGCGTACGCGCCACCGGGGCCGACGAAGCGCACCGGGTCGCCGGGACGCAGCGCCGCCGCCCACGGCCCGGCCAGCCCTTCGTCGCCGTGGTGCACCACGTCGACGGTCAGCTCGGCCGTGCGCGGGTCGAACGCCCGCACGGTGTACGCGCGCAGCCGCGGCCACTGCTCGGCGGGCAGGTCACGACGGATCTCCGCCAGGTCCATCGGCTCGGGGTAGGTCACACCCGGCACCGGGAAGAGGATCTTGATGTAGTGGTCGGTGAACTCACCCACCGGCAGGCCGATCAGGTCGTCACCGCCGAGCACCAACCGGACGACGTGCGGGGTGGGCCGCCCGGTCCGGACGACCCGCGCGGACGTGACCTTCTTGGGGCGCTCCGTCATGTGCTTAGGCTAACCTAAGTTGCCGGCACCGCCCACCGCCGGGCCACCGCCCACCGCCGGGCCACCGCCCACCGCCGGGCCACCGCCCACCGCCGGGCCACCGCCCACCGCCGGGCCACCGCCCACCGCCGGGCCAGCATTCACCGCCTTGCCCGCCTTCACCGCCGGCCCGGCATTCACCGCCCGGCCCGCACCCACCAAGCGGGCATGCCAGTCCACCGCTCCCGGATCGGTCAGCGACGCGACCTGGTCGACGACCACCCGCAGCCGGGCCACGTCGTCGGGAGCGGCCCGCCACAGCGGGGCGAAGACCGCGTCCAGCCCGTCGGGCGCCCGGTCGGTCAGGGCGGCGACCAGGTCGGCGAGGATCCCCCGCTGCCGCTGGTAGCGACCGGCGGAGCCGGGACGCCGCATCACGTACCGCAGGGCGATCCCCTTCAGCAGGGCGCACCGGGCCCGGACCTCGCGCGGCACGACCAGGTCGGCGGCGTACCGGCGGTGCGGGCCGGGACCGAAGCCCGCCTGGGTCGCCGCCACCGCCGCCGACACGAAACGGCCGGTCAGCACGCTGGTCGTCGCCTTGAGGGCGGCCTGCGCCCGGTGGCTGCCGTCGTACCCGGCCAGGGGTGCGAGCACCGGGTCGGCGAGCAGGTCGACCAGCACCTCCGCGAGATCCGCCGGGGACTCCCCCGAGTACGTCGCCGCAACGTCGGCGCAGAGCGCGGCCCGCTCGTCGGCGTCCACCAGCAGCGGGCGCAGCGTCACGTACCCGCCGTGGATGCCGTCCTCGACGTCGTGCACCGAGTACGCGACGTCGTCCGCCCAGTCCATCACCTGCGCCTCCAGGCAGCGCCGCCCGTCCGGGGCGCCGGCCCGGAGCCAGTCGAAGACCGGGCGGTCGTCGGCGTACACGCCGAACTTGCGCTCCCCCGGCCGCCGGGGCCACGGGTACTTGCTGACCGCGTCGAGGGCGGCCCGGGTGAGGTTCAACCCGGCGGACGCGCCGTCCGGCCCGATGACCTTCGCCTCCAGGCGGGTGAGGACGCGCAGCGTCTGCGCATTGCCCTCGAAGCCGCCGCACGGCGCGGCGAGGGCGTCCAGCGCGTCCTCGCCGTTGTGCCCGAACGGCGGGTGCCCCAGGTCGTGCGCGAGCCCGGCCGTGTCCACCACGTCCGGATCGCAGCCGAGCCGCGCCCCCATCTCGCGGGCGATCTGGGCGACCTCCAGGGAGTGCGTCAGCCGGGTCCGCAGGAAGTCGTCGGTGCCGGCGGTGTGCACCTGGGTCTTCGCGGCGAGCCGCCGGAACGCCGCCGAGTGCAGCACCCGGGCCCGGTCCCGCTCGTACGCCGACCGGCCGTGGCCGCTGTCCTTCGGGGGCTCGTCCACCCACCGTCGCTCGTCGAGATCCGGTCGGGTCACCCGGAACGCTGCCGCAGGACGCAGAACTCGTTGCCCTCCGGGTCCGCGAGCACCGTCCACCCGACCTCGCCCTGACCGACGTCGACGTGCCGGGCACCCATGTCCACCAGCCGCTCGACCTCCGCCTCCTGGTCCTCCGGGCGCAGGTCGATGTGCAGGCGGTTCTTGCCGTCCTTGCCGCCCGTCACCGGCACGAAGACGATGCCGGGCAACCGGTCGGGTGCCTGCCGGATCTCCACCTCGTCCGGCTTCTCCGTCACGACCTGGTAACCCAGCGCCTCGGCCCACCAGTGGGCCAGCCGCGACGGGTCACGGGCATCGACGGTCAGGCTCTCCCAGGCGCTGCTCATCCCGACAGGTTACGCCGGAACCCGTTCCACGGCGCGCCGGCGACAGCCCGCGGAATCGGCCCGCAACCCCCGTTCAGATAGGAGTTGTGGACCGATCGCCGACGGTCACGGGATCGCCTGCCACGGTGGGCCGCCGGTAACGTCTCCGACGCGGACGGTCACCGACGGAGAGGATGCTCGTGGACGTGGACACGATGGTGGATTCGGAGTTGCTGCGCCTGCGGCACCGCCGTCCGGAGGTGGCCGGCGCGGTGCTGGCCGGCACCGACGGCATGGTCATCGGCAGTGACCTGCCGGGCACGGACGCGGTCCACCTGGCGGCGCTCGCCGCCGCCGGCTTCGGCGTGGCGAGCCAGGTCGCGGCCACCGTGCGCCGGGGCGCGTTCCGGGAGGCCGTGGTCCGCACCGCCACCGGCACGGTCGTCACCTACCCGGCCGGCCGGGGCGCGCTGCTCACGCTGGTCGCCGACCGCACCGACGACCTGGAGGGGCTGCACGCCGAGGCGCGCGCGGTCGCCGACCGGGCCGGCTCCGCGCTGGACGCGCTGCCCCGCGTCCCGGAGCCCGGG
>JAEYGD010000004.1 GCA_023402505.1 Actinomycetes bacterium | reverse complement strand
GACCTGTACGCACGGCCGGCCGCCGCGATCCGCTTCTACCGCCAGCTCCTCGCCGACCAGGTCGCCGCCGGGGCCCGGCAGATCCGGATCATCGGTGAGGTGCCGGAGGTGGCGCTCGGTGCGCTGTGGGACTGGTGGGCCCGCTACGAGTCGACCATCAACCACGCGTACGACGAGTTCCCGCTGTGGAGCATGTGCGCGTACGACACCCGGATCTGTCGCCCGGAGGTGCTGGTCGACGTGGCCCGCACGCACCCCCGGTTCGCCACGCCGGACGGGCGGCACGTGCCCAGCCCCACGTGGACCTGCCCGGAGGAGTTCCTCCGTCAGGATCTGCCGGTCACGCCGGACCCGGTCCAGGCGACCCGGCCGGCGATCGAGCTGCACGACCCGACCGCGGCCGAGGCCCGTGCCGCCGTCTACCGGGTCGACGCGGGCCGGTTGCCGTTGGACGACGTCGAGGACCTGGTGGTGGCGGTCAGCGAGACGGTCACCAACGCGCTGCGGCACGGGAAGCTCCCGGTGCGGCTGCGCCTGTGGACGGCGCCCGGCCGCATCGTGGCCACGGTCAACGACGCCGGTACGGGCCCGTCCGACCCGTTCGCCGGGCTGCTCCCCGTCGGCGACGGCGCTCCGGGCGGCCTGGGCCTGTGGATCACCTACCAGTCGTGCAACCACGTCAGCCGGCACTGCGGCCCCGACGGCTTCACCCTCCGGCTGACCGCGGGTTCGCCGTACACGGCGCGCTGAGCGGCCGGCGGGGCGCCGACCGGATCAGCGACGGGCGGCGGGGCGCCGGGGGAGGGCGAGCCCCAGGCCGATCATGCTCACGGTGAGGAAGAGGTGCAGCCAGTTGTCCGCGGTGTTCAGCGGCACGAAGTTCGCCGCGCTGTCGTGGTCGACGACCAGGCCGTACAGCCAGAGGACCAGGTAGATCGCGCCGCCGCCGATGAGGAACGCGCGCGCCCCGGAGACCGTCCGGGACAGCGCCAGTCCGGCCACACCGAACGCGAGGTGCACCAGGTTGTGCAGGATCGACACCTGGAAGAGGCCGAGCAGCTTCGCCTCCGACTCGTGCCCGGCGAACTTCATCGTGTCGTATTCGGTGGTGATGCCCGGAATGAAGCCGAGGATCCCGACCAGCAGGAAGACCACGCCGAAGACCTGCGCGGCGGTACGCACCGGGTGCTTCCCGGTGTTGGTGCCGGACCTGTTGACCATGTCGTCCACCTTCACCACGTGGGTAGATGTCCGCTCCGCGGTGTGCCCACTCCGGCGAGGGCGAAACGCCGGCCCGGAGGTCGGTGCGCCTTGTCGGTGCCGGCGGTGGCACCGGTCACGACCGCCGGTCCACCCGGCGGGTCCGGAGGTACGGTCGGCCGGGCGCAGGATTCTCGACGACCGGAGGGACAGCGGTGGTGCCGGGCGCGGAGGAGTTGGTGGGCGACGCCGTGGCGGCGGCGCGCGGCACCGACGTACGCGTCGCGGAGCGCCAACTGGACCGGTTGATGATCGGGCCCGGCGGCCCGGCGGGCTTTCAGCAGGTTGACGCGGCGCTGCTGGGCCGGCTCGTACGCGGCGTCGGGCGGCTCGTGTCGCGCGGTTGGCAACCGGTGGACCTGTCCCGGATCGCGGCCCGCCGGCTCGGGCCGCGCGACGCCGCGCTGGTGCTGGACGCCCTCGCCGCGCACCGCCGGGACCTGGCCGCCCCCGTCCCCGAGTGGTGGGACGCACAGCTGCGCGAGCTGGACGCGTCGGCGTGGTGGGACGCGGACGACCGCCACCTCACCGCCTGGTCGGCGCGCGCCGGGGTGGACCGGTACACCGCCCTGCGCGCCGCCGTGGAGGCGGTGGCGTTGCTCGACGGGCTGCCTCCGGTGGCGGTGCTCCGGCCGCCGCCCGGATCACCGGTCGCCGTGCCGGGCGGCGGACGGGGTGGCGGGTCCCGGATGCTCGACCGGGTCCGGGCACTGCTGGCGAAGGCCGAGTCGACCACCTTCCCCGCCGAGGCGGAGGCGCTGACCGCCAAGGCGCAGGAGCTGATGGCGCGGCACAGCATCGAATCGGCGCTGCTGGCCGCGCCCGGGTCGGGCGAGGTGCCCACCGGGGTGCGGCTGGGCACCGAGGCGCCGTACGCGGGCGCGAAGGCGCTGCTGGTGCAGGAGGTCGCGGCGGCGAACCGGTGCGAGGCGGTGTGGTCCGACGACCTGGGCTTCAGCACCGTGCTGGGCTGGCCGGCCGATCTTGAGGCGGTCGAGTTGCTGTACACGTCGCTGCTGGTGCAGGCCACCGCGGGCATGCTGCGGGGCCGCGACCGGCGGCGGACGGCGGGTGGACGGCGGACCCGCGGGTACGACGAGTCGTTCCTGAACGCGTTCGCCCTGCGGATCGGGGAACGCCTGCGGTCGGCGGCCGGGGCGGTCACCGAGTCCGCCGGGGCGGACCGCCTGCTGCCGGTGCTCGCCGCGCGTTCGGAGGCGGTGCGGGAACGCCTCGACACGCTCTTTCCCGGCGTCACCCGGGCCCGGCTGACCGTCCGGGACGCCGAGGGGTGGTCGTCGGGGACGGCCGCCGCCGATGCGGCGTCGCTGGCCGCCGGCCGGCCGGCCCGGCCGGTACGCGGTGGCCGGCCCCGGCACCGGTGACTTTTCCGCGTCCCGTTCGTCTACCTCGACATGAGCATGGTGACGAGCCACTGGCCGTGCGCTGTGCGGGCCGGCGCGCGGCACGGGGCGCGCGCCGGCCACGGGTCAGCGGTGGCCGACGGTCGGTGGGGGTGGCGGGGGTGCCGCCTCGCCGCGGTGGTCGCCGTGGCCGGTCAGGACCAGCACGACCAGTGCCGCCGCGGCGGCGGCGCGCCGCGCGATCACGACCGACCGGGACACCGGTTCACCCCCGTTCCGCACCGTGGCGTCCGGAGTGGACGCCGGTGACGCCGCCCGCGGCGTCGTCCTGGCAACGAGTGGACTCGTCGGCGGGACACGTCACCGCCGGGCGGCGGGGCCGGCCCGGCGGGACGCGTACACCGGTTGTCAGCTCTTGAAGACGTCCTTGATCTTCTCGCCGGCCTGCTTGAGGTTGGCGCTGGCCTGGTCGTTGCGGCCCTCCGCCTCGAGGCGCTCGTTGTCGGTGGCGCGCCCCGCGCCCTCCTTGATCTTGCCGGTGGTGTTCTCGGCGGTGTTGTTGACCTTGTCTTCGATGCCCATGTCGGCCTCCAGGGTCGTCGGGGGTACGTCACCTCCCGAAGTACCCCGGAGACCGACGTCCAAGCGTGGCTCAGGCCACTGGTCGAAAGCCCCGCAGCCGGAGGCTGTTGGCGACCACGAAGACCGAGGAGAAGGCCATCGCGGCGCCGGCGATCATCGGGTTGAGCAGGCCGGCCGCCGCGAGCGGCAGGGCCGCCACGTTGTACGCGAACGCCCAGAACAGGTTGCCCTTGATGATCGTCAGGGTGCGGCGGGAGAGCCGGATCGCGTCCACGGCGGCGGTCAGGTCGCCCCGCACCAGGGTCAGGTCGGAGGCCTCGATCGCCACGTCCGTACCGGTGCCCATGGCCAGCCCGAGGTCGGCCTGGGCCAGCGCGGCGGCGTCGTTGATCCCGTCGCCGACCATCGCCACGACCTTGCCCTCGCCCTGGAGCCGCTCGACCACCGCGACCTTGTCCGCCGGCAGCACCTCGGCGATCACCTCGTCGATCCCGACCTCGGCCGCGACCGCCCGGGCGACGGTGGTGTTGTCACCGGTGAGCAGCACCGGCGACAGGCCCAGTTCCCGCAGCCGGGTGACCGCCGCCGCGCTGGTCGGCTTGACCGCGTCGGCGACCGCGAGGACGCCGCGCGCCCGCCCGTCCCAGCCGGCCAGGACCGCCGTCCGGCCGCCGGCCTCCGCGGTGGTCACGGCCTCGGCGACCTCCTCCGGTACGGCCAGACCCCGCTCCCGCAGCAGCCTCGGCCGCCCGACGAGCACCTCCCGGCCGTCCACCGAGCCGCGTACGCCCAGCCCTTCCAGGTTGGCGAATCCGGACACCGGCGGCAGGGTGGCCTCCTCCGC